>PMLV01000135.1 GCA_003160635.1 Acidimicrobiaceae bacterium
GACCAAGTAGTGCTTGGAGTGCTGGGCGCCTTCGGTGTCGGTCCACTGGTCGAGAGCCAGGCGGGCGGTCGCTTCGAAGAGCCGGCCCTTGGTGCCGTAGCTGGCGATGAACTCGGCTGTCTTTTCCCAAGACTGCAGGTCGATGAAGACCGTCTTGTCCCGTCCCTGCTCGTTGATGGCCACCCTTACGGTGGTGACGGCCTTGCCCTGTCCCGACGTGATCTTCATTTCGGGGTCGGCGGTGAAACGGCCGGTGATCGTCACGGTGTTCATGTTGTTTCCTCTCTTGTGGGTTGGTGTTGGAAAGAAGTGGCTCCGGGGAAAAGGCGGAGCGTCAAGGGTGCCCGAAGGGCCGAGGAAAAGTTCTGGCGGGACCGGTCACGGTCAGTGAGCGCAGTGTCGAAGAGAACGAAGCGAGCGCCGTCAGAAGTTGTCCGCAGCCTTGACGCCCGCCGGACCGGTGCATCATCTTGAAGACAGCCAGCCACACGGGAGAGCGAGACAGCGAACACCGCGCAAGATCTATGGCCGAAGGAGCTGACCCCGCAGCTGATCACTGCCGTGGGTGCGTCCGTCCGCAGATGGTCGCAGGGGGGCCATAGACCAGGACGTGACGAGGTACCAGCCATCCGAATGGGGATCGAGAGAGCGGCGCCGCCAGTAGGCGACCGAAACCTCGCCCCAATGCCGAAACCGAGACTTATCGTCGGAGCGACAGGCCGGAGCGAGCTCCCGCCTCTCGCAACCTTGACGGTCGTGGTAACTCTGTCCGCCATCAACCGGACCGAAATCGTCGAGCAAGGCCGTTCCGCCAGAGGAAGTCATCTGTCGGCTCGCCCCCTTCCGCCGACATCGCACCGATGGCCTTGACGGCACCCCGGCCGGATCGTCCGGCGGGCGAGCGGGCCGGCACCAATGGAGGTCTCACCAAAGGAACTGGGGCGCGAAGTGACGCGATGAGCGCGCATGTTCGAGAAATGTTCGGCGTCATGCGAAGTTCTCGACCGGTGGCCCCGATGTGCTGCAGGATTTCTATTCCTCTGCCCGACAGTCCCCGGTTGTTGTCATGCTTCTGCCGAATAGGGACGACAAGCCGGAGATGAGATTGGTGCTCCCACTCATGTCGAGCGCATCGACGGTCGTGCAACCCGTCAGGCCGTCATGAACCCGACTCGGCGAGGTCATGACGGGGTTAATGGTGCAATCATGAACCCTCTGAGCAGGTGCTTCATCCGTCATTATCCCCTGGCGGCACGGAGACTCGCGCCAGGACGGCCAAATCGGTTGCGGTCATCATGAACCCCTTCATGACGGAATCGTGAACCCCCTGAGCAGGTGCTTTGTCGTCGTTGACCTCGAGGCGGTGCGTGAGTCCGACTATGACGTCCCGCGGGCTTGTTTAGCGGTTCGATCGTGCCGCCGTAGGGCGGCTGAGCGACGACTCCGCCGATGTTTCAGTGGCGGAAATGATGATCCCGCTCATTTGTGACGCTCCCCGCCGTCGTCGAAGCCATTAGATCAACGTGAATCCCTCAGCGAGGTCATGAAGGGTTCATGAAGGGTTCAAGGTCGGAGTTATGAACCCTTTGAGCAGGTGTTGTGTCCGTCCTCTTCGTGCCGCGTCCCCAATACCGTGGGTCAAGCCGGCGAAATCTGTCCGGCAGTCATGAACCCCTTCACGGTGGAATCATGAACCCCCTGAGCAGGTGCTTTGTCGGTCCTCAAATCTGGCGAACACTCTGAGCTGGTGTTTTACGAAGCGGCCAAGAATTCTTCATTTTCTTTCGGTCATGAAGGTTTTCATGACGGTTTTCATGAACCTCACCGTTCATCGTGGCCGCCATGGACTCCCCCACGATCAGACGTCTCCGCATCGAATGGCAGACCCTTGGGACTGCCGCCGCTTCGCGTTCCGCCTGTCACCGGCTCGCTGAACTCGAGCCGGTGGTCGAACATCTGAAGGCCCAGAACCTGGCCGAGTTGGTCGACGCGCTCTCGCTCTCATCGGGCCGGCTGTCACGCAATGAGGCGGCGGGCGTGCTCTCGGCCATGTTGCGGGGTGCAAAGGTCGATCCGCTCATCCCCCGGGCCATTATCCAGACCCTCATCCCTGGCGTCCTCGCTCTGTCGAGCCGCGTCGATGTTGCCAACGGCCCGTGGTGTGATCTGGACGCGTTCTACGCCGAAGCAGTCTCCGCGCTGTGGGAGCTCACAAACCGCTGGGCGGGCACCGATCGCCCCTACGCCGCCGGCGACCTGTTGTCGGGCGCGCGCACCAGACTGCGCACGCTCCAACTCACCGAACGTCGACACCGTTCCCGCCAGAGCGATACCCCAGACGCATTGGACAATCTCGCGGCATCGGTCGGTCGCAGCGGCGAGGAACTATTGGCGGCCGCTCTCGCGGAGGCGACCGGCAATGGCCTCAAGGTTGCCGATGCCGCTGTCCTCTATGCCACGAGAGTGCTCGGCCTGTCGGTGACCGAAGTTGCCGACCTGGCCGGGGTACCGGCTGGCCATGTCCGTCGCCGGCGCCGCTACGCCATCGACCGCCTGGTGGCCTGACGTGCACCCGATCGGACGGTGCGGGCTCCGGGGAACTTATGTATCCGTCGCCTTCGGGGAAGCGGATCTGCAGAATGTCGGACCCTTTTCCCCAATGATCACGAACCCTGAATCCCTGCCCCAGACGGGGAGTGGCTATCCCACCCTCCCCCATTAAGGAGAACCCATGAATATGGATACCCAACTGTTGCTCTCGGTAGAAGAGGCAGCCGAAGTCATCGGCCTCGGCCGGACGAGGACCTACGAACTCGTGATGGCCAAGAAGATCCAAAGCGTCAAAGTCGGACGGCGCCGCCTTGTGGTGCGCAGCAGTCTCGCCGACTTCGTCCAGGCGCTGCTGGTTGAACAGGACTGCGCCTAGTTCGTGCCTCGAAGCACATCATCAAGCAAGGTGTCCCGAGCGGCCGGACATACACGTTGCAGCGTCCGATAATATGTAGGTATCGGACGCTAGACAGACTGGATGAGACCGATGTCACAACCACAGGCAATGGTCTGCTGATGATGCTCCGACTTTCGAAGACCGACCAGGAAGGCGAGGGAAGGACCGTGGGCATTCCCTACGACTCCCACCTCAAGACCTGCTCGGTCCGAGCTTTCCCGGCGTGGCTCCAGACCTCGAAGATCGCCGATGGACCGATCTTCCGAGGCGTCGACCAGCAGCGTGCCGGGTTGGACGCAGAACAGTTCGCTGGCTACTCCCCCCGGGCTGGTTTGGCTACCGCTGCGGCGGCGGCAGGCGTGAGTCAGCCGTCCTTCGCCGGTTCGTCCACGCGGCCACCGTCTTTGAACGCACCGCTGCGGCTTCAGTAGGCCTGTAGGGGGCGTTGGACGTGGAGAACTTCACAGCTCTGGGGACTTTCTGGCTACCAGGCAGCGAGAATGCAGCGCGGGCCGGCACCCTGGTATTTGACGCGGCGGAACGCAACACGATCGTCTTACGCATAGCGGGATCCTTCGAGGATGGACTGGCGATGGTGCATGACGCGAGCCAGAGCTATCCGGTGGTCTTCGGCGTTTTGGAAACTGGCAGGCAGGTCACTCTGACGGGCGTCTTGAAGATCAGTTCATCGCTCAACATCAAAGAAGTCACGGTGAATCCGGTGACCCTCCTGGCGCACTGGATCCTGATGGGAGGCCATTTCCCCGAAGGCCTAGACACCAAGTTCCCGGATTTCACTTTTGACTTCGATCGGTTGGACGAGTGGGCTCTCGCATTGCGCCCATCCAACGTCTCCCTCGATGAGATCACAGAGGGAGGCGTCACAAGATTTGGGGTCGGAGGACCCGACGAAACGGCATTTTCGGCTTTTGGAGGGCGGGTCCAGGTACACATCGGTAGCTCGGTGTCGTCTAGTGCCAACGTTTTTCGGGCGGAACGCTCAGCGACTCTCTCGTACGTTCCCATGCAACCGATGTCCCCCCCCGAACTGGTCGAAGGGGTGATGACGCCGCTCAACCAATTCATTGAATTTGCCAACGGGCGTCCTATTCACCTCAGCAAACTCGCGGCTCATCACCCACCCAACGATAAGGAACTGAAGGAGGGTGTGGTTCTCCCTGCATTCATTGATATCGCCTTCTCCGGCTGGCGACCTCCAAACAGCGACGAGGGATACCACACTCCGTCGCTCCCACTGATCGCGATGAAGGACAAGGAGGCTGAGCTACTCGAGCGTTGGATGGATCTTCACGGACGGGCGCGAGAAGCCTTCGGCCTGATCTTCTCGATTTCGTCCGGACCCTCGCTCTACCTAGAAACGCGCTTTCTGCTCGCCATCCAGGGACTTGAGGTCATGCATAGACGGTTACTGCCAGGACGTGCGCTTGAGTCGGAGGAGCTTCAAGAGCGGATTGAAGCAGCTGAGTCCAGCACGGAGGACCCGCAAATCAAAGCCTGGTTCGGGTCCAAGCTTCAATTCGCCGGTGAGAAAACTCTCCGCGTGAGACTGAAGGAGATGCTGCAAATGATCGGTGAGCCGGGCCGATTCGTAGGCTCCAGCTTCGTTTCCAAAGCGGTCACAACCAGGAACTTCTATACACACTACGACTCAACTTCTGGTGATCCGGAGCAGGGACAGGCCTTGCACTACCTGACCTTGCAGGTGCTCTCGGTATTCGACCTGTTTCTACTAAACCAGCTCGGATATGGGAACGAAGAGGCCGTTTATGTCTTCGGTCAGTCGCTTAGGGCTCGCGAGCTCACGTACCAGAAGTCCGTCTCTGCGCAAGGGTGAATGCGGTCCCAATGCGACTCTTCGATCCCCTCCAAATCCTCTCCTAGGCAAGGCAATGGCGCAGATCATCAAACGAACGACAGCCAACGCAGAGAACCGCTACGACGTAAGGACCCGCATCGGAGGCCGGGTGATCACTCGGACATTCAACCGGCGCAAGGACGCCGACAACTATGCAACCACTCTCGAAGCGGACAAGCTCCGTGGGATCGTTATCGACCCCCGTCGAGCTCGGGCGCCTTTCGAGGACGTGGCGACCGCGTGGGTCAAGTCGAGCACAGCCAAGCGCTCCGGCTCCGTGGCGCGAGATCAGGGGATCATCAACAAGCACCTGCTGCCGAAATTGGGCAGCCGTGCCGTGGGCTCAATCACGAAGGCTGACGTGCAGAGCTTGGTCGATAGCTGGAAGGACAAGCAGGCGCCGTCCACGATCGGACGCCAGTACTCCTGTCTCCGGGCACTCATGGCCTGGGCAGAGGCAAGCGAGTACATCGTGCGGACTCCCTGTCGGGACATCCGCATACCACGCTCCCGGCTGGTCGACCGGCCAGCTCTCGACGCCAAGCAGCTCGCCGCCGTCGCAGAGGCTCTCGGACGCGATCAGGCCCCGATGATGTGGTTGGGAGTCGTCCTGGGTTTTCGATGGGCGGAGTGCGCCGGCATGACGGCGAACCGGATCGACTTCGCCGTCGGCACCGTGTCCGTCGACCGCCAGCTCTCTCGGGCCGGAACATTGGCTCCCCCAAAGTCCGCTTCGAGTACCCGCACATTGGCCTGCCCAAAGTGGCTCATCGATGATCTGGCGGCTTTGGTCGACCGACGCAAGGTGGATCGGAACTCGGATGCGCTGGTGTTCGTCACCCGCGATGATCGACCGCTTGACTACACCAACTGGCGGCGGCGCACGTGGGGCCCGGCGTGTGAGAAGGCGGAGCTGCCATCTCTCAGATTCCACGACCTACGTTCGCTGGCAACCACGGCCCTTGTGGCAGCGGGAGTCGACGTGAAAACAGCTCAGACCCGGCTGGGTCATTCATCGCCCCAGGTGACTCTCGGGATCTATGCCCGGATGACCGCCGAGAACGACCGCAAAGCCTCGGATCTGGTGGGCGAGATCTTCCGACCGCGCGATGGACGCGCGATGAAGGCGAAGAGACCTGCGAAGCGGAACACCAGAAATAGCCTGTGAACTGGATCGGAATGGGTGGGCGCTGCGGGACTCGAACCCACGACCTCAGCCGTGTGAAGGCTGCGCTCTAACCAGCTGAGCTAAGCGCCCGGATCGAGGAGGCCAGTGTCACGACCTGGACCGGGACCAACGAGGATAGTCCAGTGATTTGGGCGTCACCGGAGGGGCAAGTACCCTGTTGGGCAAATGGCCTTCTTTTCCAATGGTGATGGCAACAAACCACCGAAGCTGAGCGAGCGGCTGTCCCAGACCTTCTTGCGTCCGGCCAAGCCGAAGGACATGCCTGCGGAGGAGCCCGATCGGGTCCTCGGTCCCGAAGAGCGCAGAGCCGCCATGAGCGGGCTCAACGCGGTCGAGGCCAAATGGGCCAAGGCCGGATTGATCCTGGCCACGATCATGGGCATCGTCCTGACGCTCTACCTGAGTGCGGCCCATCCCACCCGGACCGAGACAATCGTCGTACATGGCAAGAAGATCAAGGGGACCGTGCCGATCTCGGGCACCTGGCTCCTGCTGGGCGCCGTCGTCCTGGTGTTCTGCGGCCTCGGATTCATTGCCCTGCGACGACGCAAGCGCTCCTTGGTGGTCTTTTCCTTCTTCGTCACCGGCTTTGCCTTCACGTTGATCTTCGCGCCACTCGGATTCGCCCTCATTCTTCTTGGCGCCTGGTTGCTGTTGCGGGCCTACCGCATTCAGAAATTCGGCACGGCCAACGCAAAGATGGCGGCCAAGGAGGCGTCGGCCCGCCCCCCGCGCCGGGAGCGCAAGAAGGCCGCCAGCACAGCTTCGACGCCGGCGGCCTACAAGCCGCCCACCGCCAACAAGCGCTATACACCGAAGGCGCCACCGCGTAGGAAGGTGGCCAAGCCCGTCGAAAAGGTCGCCAAGCCGAGCGACTAGCGCTTCGTCTGCTCCTGCTCCCCGGCGGGAATGACCAGAGCAGACCGCAGGAGGGCCAGCACGTCGCTCCGCCGCCGGACAAGCGAGCGGGCGGTCGGCTCCTCCCCCAGCGCGCGGAGTACCTCGACCTCGGTGACCATGCCGATCACGGTGGAGTAAATGGCGAGGAGGAGCAGCCGTGGGTCATGCCGGCGCATCGTGCCGGCATCCATCTCAGCCTCCAGGAACGACGAGGCTCGCCGCACGAGGGGCTCGAGCGCCAGCGTCATCTGGGTCGCCGCCGGGGGTCCGAGCCTCGATACTTCCCTCAGGAGCCCGAGGAGCTCGGGCTGCCGTGCCGCCAGCCGGAAGACGGATCGCACCACGGCTTCGATCCGGACCCATCCGGCGCCCGCGCCGCGCAGCGCCGTCTCGAGGGCCTCGGACAGGTCCGCCGCGCTGCGCGCAATGACGGCTTCGAGCACCGCGTCCTTGGAGGGGAACCAGTAAAGGATGCTCTGTTTCGTGAGCTCGAGACCCTTGGCGAGCGCGTCGAGGGAGGTGGCCTCGTAGCCGCGGGTGGCGAACGAGGCCAGCGCTGCGTTGAGAATGCGATCGCTCGTCGAGGGGTTCGCGTCGTCCCGGCCTGACCTCGTCGAGGTGCTCACTTACCAAATGGTAGACAGATTCGGCGACGGATGGTAAACAATTCCCGTGCCAATCGGCCAGGACCTCCGTGCCAAGCGCTTCTTCATTACCGGTGCGACCGGATTTTTGGGCACTGCGCTGGTCGAACGCATCCTGCGGTGTATCCCCGAGGCCGAGATCACCGTACTCGTCCGCCCGGGCCGACGGGCTGATGCAGCGGCCCGGCTGGCCCGTGAAGTCATCCGGAACGACTGTTTTGACCGCCTCAGGTCGGAGTGGGGCGTTGCCTTCGCCTCCGAGGTGGCCCGCCGTGTCCGTGCCGTTGCGGGCGACGTCGGGCAGGACGGACTCGGCCTCGACGACGGCGGTCGGGCTGCCCTCGCCGCCAGCGACGTGGTCATCCATTCGGCCGCCACCGTGTCCTTCGACGCCCCACTGACCCAAGCCGTCGAGATAAACCTGCTCGGTCCCGCCCGGGTGGCGGAGGCCATGGCCGCCACGGGTTCGCACGCGCACCTGATCTCGGTGTCGACGGCCTACGTGGCGAGCACGCATCAGGGTGAGGCCAAGGAAGAGTTGCTCTCGGAGAACCGTTTCACGTTGGACATCGATTGGGAGGAAGAGGTCAAGGCCGCCCGCCGCCTGCGCGACGACCTCCAGGCGGCCTCCCGCCAACCTGACCGCCTGACCGCCTTCACCAAGGAGGCCCGGGGTGAGATCGGCGGGGCCGGCGATCACCTGATCGCCACCCGGGCCGAGAAGATCCGCGAGGAGTGGGTGCGCACCCAGCTCGTCGACGCCGGCACGGCGCGGGCCCTCTCGCTGGGTTGGCCCGACGCCTACCCGTTCACCAAAGCCATGGGCGAGCGCGTCCTGGTGCAGCAGTGGTCCGGCAAGATCCCGATCACCTTCGTGCGGCCCTCCATCATTGAGTCCGCCCTCTCCGAACCACGGCCCGGGTGGATCCGCGGGTTCCGGATGGCTGAGCCGATCATCGTGTCGTATGCACGCGGCCTGCTGCGTGAGTTCCCCGGTGTGCCCGAGGGCATCATCGATGTCATCCCGGTGGACCTGGTGGTGGCGGCCATCCTCGCCGTCGCCGCCCACGGCCCGGACGCGGGCGGGCCCAGCGTCTTCCACGTCGCATCCGGCGTGCGCAACCCTCTTCCCTACGGCCACCTGGTCGACCTGGCCGAGGACTGGTTCAGCCGCAACCCGCTCTACGACGAGCGGGGCCAGCCGATCAGCGTGCCCGAATGGTCGTTCCCCGGCCGCGGGCGGGTGCAGCGCCAGCTGCGGCGGGCCGATCAGGTCATGACCATCGTCGAACGGCTGTTGACCACGCTGCCGGTGCGCGGAAAGCAGGCCGATCTGGCGGCCCGGATCGAGGACCGCCATGCGTTGGCCAAGCGTGCGCTCGGCTACGTCGAGCTGTACGGGGCGTACACCGAGACCGACGCCCGCTACCGCGTCGATCGGCTGATCGAATTGTGGGACACCTTTGACGAGGAGGACCACGAGGCCTTCTGCTTCGATCCGGCGGTCATCGACTGGGACCACTACGTGCATCACGTGCATTTCCCGTCCGTGGTCGACCACGCCCGGGTGCGCACGACCGCGGGGCGATCCGTCGTGGAGAAGCGCCCCGAGCGGGCGCGCCGCGCGATCCTTTCGGCCGACCGCCACCTGGCCGTGTTCGACCTCGAACACACGCTGATGGCCTCCAACGTCGTCGACACGTACGCGTGGCTGGCCAGCCGCCACCTCCCGGTGGGGCGCCGGGCCAAGTTCGTGGCGGACCTGGTGCGCCAGGCACCGGCGTTGCTGGCCCTCGATCGCCGTGACCGCGGCGACTTCTTGCGATCGTTCTATCGCCGCTTCGAAAATGCGCCCATCGCCCAGCTGCGGGCCGACTCCTGGGAGCTGTTCCACCGCCAGCTCCTGACCCGTTCCTTTCCCGAGGGCTTCGCCCGGGTGCGGGCCCACCGCGCCCTCGGCCACCGCACCCTGCTCATCACCGGCGCCCTCGATTTCATCATTGAGCCCGTGCGGCCATTGTTCGACGACATCGTCTGTGCCCACATGGGCGTGCGGCAGGGCCTCCTCACGGGTCACCTGACGAACCTTCCCCCGATCGGCGAGGCACGCGCCCTCGTGCTGACGGACTACGCCGAGGCGCACAACCTCTCCCTGGAGGAATCGGTGGCCTACGCCGATTCGTCGAGCGACCTGGCCATGCTCGAGGCAGTCGGCTTCCCGGTCGCCGTCAATCCCGAGGCTCGTCTGGCCGCCATCGCCCGCCGCCGCGGCTGGCACGTGGAGCACTGGGCCAAGGCGCAGGGAGGCTCGCATCGACCGTTGCCCTTGGGACCCTTCGACGTGAAGTCGCCCAGGGCGGTGATCGCCAAATGAGCACGCTCCTCTTCGAACGCTCGCTGCCGCGCTTCGCCGCCGCTCGCATCGCCTCGAGCCTCGGTTCGGGGCGTTTCGCCGGCGTCGGACCGCTGCGACTGGTCGAGCACGACCCGCCGTCGCTACCCGGCGCGGGGTGGGTGCACGTGGACCCCTTGCTCGCAGGTATCTGCGGCTCGGACCTCTCCACATTGGACGGGCGCAGCTCGCGCTACTTCGAAGACATCGTCTCGTTCCCGTTCGTCCCGGGACACGAGGTGGTGGGGTTGCTGTCGGCCGACGCCGTCGCGGCCGACGGGTCGGTCCTGGCCGCCGGGACGCGCGTGGTCCTCCAGCCGGTCCTCGGCTGCGCCGCACGCGGCATCGACCCTCCGTGTGCCGCATGCCAGTCCGGGCACGTCGGCAATTGCGGCTTCCTCGCCTTCGGGCATATCCGGCCGGGCCTGCAGACCGGGTTCTGTGCCGACACCGGCGGTGGATGGTCGACGACCGGGCTGGTGGCCCATTCCAGCCAGCTCTTCGCCGTGCCCGAGGGCTTCAGCGACGCGGACGCCGTCACCACCGAACCGGTGGCCTGCGCGGTACACGCCGTCTTGGGCGCGGGCATCCGTGACGGGGACGTGGTGGCGGTGCTCGGGGCGGGCACCCTGGGCCTCACGGTCACGGCCGCACTGGCCCATCTCGCGGCCAGCGGTCGCTGCCCGGCGCCCCGGGCGTTGCTGGTGGGCGCCAAGTACACGCACCAGCAACGCCTGGCGCGAGAGTTCGGCGCCACCGAGGCGTTGCCTGCAGACCAACTGGCGCGCGCCGTCCGCCGGCACACCCACTCACTCTCCTTCGGCGGCACCTCCGGCGAGACCGCCACGCTGTCCGGTGGCGCGGACGTGGTCATCGATTGCGTGGGCAGCGCTGCATCGATCGGCCAGTCGTTGTCCATGGTCCGCCCCCGCGGCACCGTCGCCCTCGTCGGCATGCCCGGCAAGGTGACGATCGACCTGGCTCCCCTGTGGCACCGCGAAGTTCGCCTGTGCGGGGCCTACGCCTACGGGACGGAAGCCAACCCGGGCGGGGCGGCGAGTCCTGCCCCCGGGGGCGCACGGAAGAAGACCGCAACCAAACCGGCGGAGGTGCCGACGTTCACGCTGGCCTTCGAGGTGGTCGCCGCGGCGTCGACCGGTCGCCTGGTCTCCGCCACCTACCCCCTGGAGCGCTTCGAAGAGGCGGTGGCCCACGCTGGCGCAGCCGGGCGTCGCGGGGCAGTGAAGATCGCTTTCGACATCAGGAAAGGACACACCCGATGAGCCGCCGTCCCGGTTTCGTCCTCGAGGTGGACTCATCCACGCCGCCGACTCTCTTCTGGAACGGTGAGGGCTTCACGCTCGAGACCCTGCCCGAGGGCAGTCGGGTCATCTACGCACCCGAGCCGATGAAGGCGCTCGACGATCCGTACGGAGCCATTCGGCACGCCCTGCTCAACCCTGTCGGCGATCGCGATCCCCTGCCGGCCTTGCTCTTCGCGGGGATGAAGCTGACGATCTGCTTCGACGACATCTCGCTCCCACTTCCGCCGATGGAGGCCCCTGACATCCGCCAGATGGTGATCGAAACCGTCCTCGACATGGCGGCCGACGCCGGTGTGGACGACGTCATGCTGATCGCTGCCTTGGCTTTGCACCGGCGCATGACCGAAGCCGAGTTGCGTCACGCGCTGGGCGATCGCGTGTACGACGCCTTCGCCCCCCATGGCCTCCTGACCCAGCACGATGCCGAGGATCCCGACAACCTCATCCATCTCGGGCAGACCGAATCGGGCGAGGACATCGAGATCAACAAGCGGGCGGCCACCTCCGACCTCTTGGTCTACGTCAACATCAACCTGGTGGCCATGGACGGCGGGCACAAGAGCGTGGCCACCGGGCTCGCCAGTTACAAGAGCCTGCGCCATCATCACAACCCGCAGACGATGCAGCACTCTCGATCCTTCATGGATGCCCCTGCGTCCGAGTTGCACAGCTCGAACTGGCGCATGGGGAGATTCATCGCCGAGGCCGGCGTGAAGATCTTCCAGATCGAGACCACGCTCAACACCGACACCTTCCCGTCGTCGTTCTCCTTCCTGCAAAAGCGCGAGTGGGAGTGGNNCTGGCCCGGCAGATCTTCCACTCGATTGAGTCCCCGCACGCCATGACATCCGTCCAGGCCGGTGAGGTCGAGGCGGTCCACGCCATCACGACCGAGAACGTGTGGAAGCAGCAGGGGGTCGACGTGCAGGGGCAGACCGACATCCTCACCATGGGACTGCCCTACATCTGCCCGTACAACGTCAATTCGATCATGAACCCGATCCTGGTGGCCTGCCTCGGTTTGGGCTACTTCTTCAACCTGTACCGGGGTAAGCCGCTGGTACGCGAGGGCGGCGTGCTCATCCTGCGCCACCCGACGCGCCCCGAATTCCACCCCGGACATCACCCGAGCTACATCGACTTCTACGAGCAGGTCCTCACCCAGACGGTCGACCCGATCGCCATCCACAAGCAATTCGAGGAGTCGTTCGCCACCGACCCGTGGTACATCCACCTCTATCGCACCGGGCACGCCTACCACGGCGTCCATCCCTTCTACATGTGGTACTGGTGCGCGCACGCGCTGGAGCACCTGGGGCGCGTCATCATCATCGGCGGGGATGCCAAGGCCGTGCGGCGGCTCGGGTTCTCGCCGGCGTCCTCCCTGAACGACGCACTCGAGATGGCGAGCGACGTGGTGGGCCCCTCCCCCACCCTCACCCACCTGCACGCGCCGCCGCTCATGATGGCGGACGTCCACTGATGGCGGGCGCGGGCGACCACGCCCAGCAATTGCTCGGCCGGGCGCGGGCGATCCGCTTCCCGCTGGCACCGCCATCGTGGCCCGCTACGGTGGAACGGCCGGATCCCGAGCGCAAGCTCGGGCTCGACTACGACCACGCCTGGTCCCGTCGGTACCCGGCTCGTCTGGCCCGGGCCATGGTCATGGACAACCTCGCCCGCCCGGTGGCCCGGCTCATCGCCCCCGCCACCCTGCGCGGCCTGGAGCACCTGCGCCACGTGGAAGGTCCGGTCATCTTCGCCGCCAATCACGCCAGCCATGTCGACACCCCGCTCCTCCTGACCAACTTGCCCGTCGAGTTCCGTCACCACACCATCGTGGCTGCGGCGTCCGACTACTTCTTCGATCGCACGTGGAAGTCGATGCTCTGGTCCTTCTCACTGGCGGCCATCCCCTTCGAGCGGAAGAAAGTGAGCCGCAAGTCGGTGGACACCCTGGCCGAGCTCCTCGATGAAGGCTGGAACCTGGTCATCTTCCCCGAGGGTGGCCGGTCACCCGACGGATGGACCCAACCGTTCGGGGGCGTGGCGGCCTATCTGGCCCGGCGCACCGCTCGCCCCGTGGTGCCGGTGTACCTCCACGGCACCCGCCACGTCCTGCCCAAGACCTCCGGCGAGGGCACGCGTGCTCCCGGCGGCTCGGGCACCGAGGCGCGCCGGGGTGGCCAGCTGCGACGTTCCCCGATTTCCGTTCTCTTCGGTGCGCCGCTCACTCCCGACGAAGGTGAGAACGCCCATCGGTTCTCGGATCGCATCGAGGCCTCGGTCGCCAACCTTTCCCGTGAGGTCCATGCCGACTGGTGGCAGGCGCGGCGTGCGGTGAGCGCGACGGATCCCAGCGAGGGCGCAGCGCTCGCGCACCGGGGGCCGGACGCACCGGCGTGGCGCCGCGCCTGGGCACTCGACACGCGCCCTTCGAGCGGGCGCGCCCGCTGGCCTGAATAGTGCGCAGGCGGGTTGGCGGGCGCGGTGGTGCACCGGACTCGAGATTCGACGAACGCCCGCCGGGCTGAGAGGAGTTGCCATGTCCGAATCCGATGGCGCAGCGACCGGCGGTGGCGGTCGTGAGGGCGTGAGCGACGTGGTGACAAAGCTCGGTTCGCGATCGGTGGCCGAGACCGCGTCGTTGTTCACCCAATTGCTGATCGGCAAGGGCCTGAAGATCTTCACGGTCATCGACCAGAGTGCCGAGGCACGACTCGTCGGCAAGCAGCTGCGAGAGACCATCCTGATCGTGTTCGGGAACCCCGCCGGGGGCACGCCCGTGATGGACGCAGCGCCCCTCTCGGCCCTTGACCTCCCGCTCAAGGTGCTGGTGTGGTCAGACGAGGGTCAGACGAAGGTCTCCTACGTCTCACCCGATGCCCTGGCCTCGCGGTATCACCTCGGCGCAGAGCTCGTGGCCAACCTCCGCGGCATCGACGCGCTCACCGACGCGCTCGTGGCCGGCTGATCCCCTCTCAGCAGGGATTCCCGAGCCGATCCAGATAGTCCTCGGCGAGGATCTTCTCCTCGCGGAACCGCTCGTACTCATCATCGGAGACGCCGAGAACCTTCTTGTAGACGTACTCATTGTCCTCACCGAGCACCGGCGAGCCACGCCGCCATTCCTGAGGGACACCGCGGTAGGGATAGCCGGGATGAAGGTGGGTGCCGACATCGAGACTGAGCAGCGGCTGCTGCCATTGCCGGTCCTTGAAATGCGGGTCGCGGGCGAACGGCTCGTCGTCGAGGATCGGGGCGGCAGCCACCCCGGCGCGCTGGAGCACGTGGAACGCCGTGTCCGCGGTTTGGTCCGCCGCCCACTCCCCGATGACGGCGTCGAGCTCGTCGTGATGCGCCTGACGCCCCGCGACGTCCGCCAATCGAGGGTCACGGGCGAGATCTCCCCGACCCATCACCTCGGCCAGGGCCCGCCACGACGCATCGTCCGCGACAGAGACGGCGAGCCACTCCTCCTCGCCGCGGCATCGGTACAGCCCCTGCGGGGCGCGCCAACGATCCCGGTTGCCCCATCGTTGGGCCTCGACGCCGAGTTGGCAGTCGACGAAAATGTCCCCCAGATGATTGAGGATGTTCTCGCTCTGGTCCACCTCGACCAGCTGTCCCCGACCGGTCGCCTCCCGGTAGCGCAGGGCGGCCAATGTGGCGAAGGCGGTGGCCGGCCCGGAGGCCGCATCCATATAGGTGGTGCCGGGGGTGGTCACGAGTTCGGAGTCCCGGTGACCGCAGAGCCACAGCATCCCGGTCAGGCCGTCGAACTGCGCTCCGAAGCCGGTGTAATCCGCCCACTCCCCCGAGGTCCCGGTCGGCGGCATACGCACGATGATCAGGCGTGGGTTGCGGGCTTGCAGTTCGCTGGTGTGCAGCCCGATGCGGGCCAGGCCGCTGGCCCTGAAGTTCTCGATGAACACGTCGGAGCATTCAGCCAGGCGCATCAGGAGCTCTCGACCCTCGGGGCGCCGGTTGTCGATGGTACACGAGAGCTTGTTCCGTCCGAGTGCGTTGTTCATGGCATGGCGGTTCCACGGACGATCCGGTCGATCGGGCACGGGGTCCCCATAGAGCGAGCCCAGGAACCCGGGGTCCGAAAGGGTGGGCCGGGCCTGATAGCCCTTCGTTGTAGGGGGCAATATCCATGGGTTCTCGACCCGTATGACCTCCGCGCCGAGGTCGGCCAGGAGCATGGTGGCAAAAGGGCCCGACCACACCGTGGTGAGATCGAGGACCCGGATCCCCGAGAGGGGCGGCGAGGGAAACGCCTCACTGGCGCGCGCCACTTGCGCTGATGGTTTGCCGCGCACGGCGGCGGGCATCGCCAGCTCGGCCGCCACCTCGGCGTCGTGCTGGCCGAGACGGGGGGCGAGACGGCGGAGCGACCATCCGCCCTCGGCGAAGCGGTAGGGCGCGCCGGGGAGGTTGATCGCTCCCGCTCCCGGGTCGTCGGTGTGGGTCCAAAAGCCGCGCTGCGCCAGGTGCTCCGCCTCGAGGACCTCGTCGGGTGCGTTCACCCCCGCCAGCGGCCAACCGATACGTTGCGCCTCTGCCGTCGCCTGGGCGCGCGTGCGGGAGAGGAGCCACGGATAGAGCGCGGCATCAATGGCCTCTTTGGTCTCCCCGCGCTCGAAGGCGTCGGGTCGGGCGAACGCGGCGTAGAGATTCTCGTCGTCGAGGACCTCGAGCATCTGGTCGAGTTGCTGTGGCGTCGACATCATCGCCACGTAGCCGTCTCCACAGGGATGCACACCGCCCGGAATGAGCGATTCGCGCCCGGCGGCATAGATGTTCGGTCCGGGTGCGCCGTTTCGATAGCGGAACGACAGCAGGGTCGTCGCCCGGGCCGGGATCGTGGACAGCGCCTCCGCGGCCGAGCAGTCGACAAAGCACCCGACACCCGTCGATGCGGCACTCACCACGGCGCCCAACGCACCCAATGCGGCCAGGTTGGCCACGATGCACAAGCCGAGATGACCCGGGAACCGCACCGGGCCCAGGACCGAACTCTCATCCGTGCGGCCGCGCACCATGTTGTTGGTGATGGCCTGCACCGTGAGGTCGTCCCACTGATAGTCGGCATACGGTCCCGTGGCTCCGAAGCCGCTGATGCGCACGACCGACACACCGGGGGCCCGCTCGTGAACGCCACTCCACGTGTACCCCCACGTGGCCAGGCGGCCGGATCCGGTTGATTCGATGACCAGCCCGCATCGATCGATCAGCGCGCCCAGGCGCTCCCGGCCATCGACGGTCGCCGGGTCGAGAACGGTGCTGCGCTTGTTGGTGTTGAGGTGCAAGAACGCGCCGCCCCGGTAGGTGCCGTCCACGTCACGCGCCGCGCTCTGGCGGTGGCGGAGCTCGTCACCCGAGGGCCTCTCCACCTTCACCACGTCAGCCCCGAGGTCGGCAAACAGCTTTCCGCAATAGCTGCCGGCCACCCCCTCGGCCAGCTCCACCACTTTGATCCCGCTCAGCAGCTGTCGCAATGGCCACCCCTCCTCCCAGGAGGCTAACCGGCGCGGATGACCACGCTCAGGACGTCGACCAGATGAGCTCGAGGTTCTCCACCGAGCGCAGCCCGGGCGGGTAGTGCAGCTCGATTCCCGGCTTCAGCTCATAGTCAGGAATGCGACGATGCCACTCACGTAGTGCGATGCGCAGCTCACGGCGCGCCAGGTGGGAGCCGAGACACCGATGGACTCCCCCGCCAAAGGCCAGGTGCCGATTGTCCTCGCGATCGAAACGGACGTCGAAGGGGTCGCCGAACACCTCAGGGTCGACATTGGCGGCCCCGATCGACACGAAGACGATGCTTCCGGGAGTGATCGGGCAGCCGGCCACCACACTGTCGCCCGTCGCGGCGCGTGCGGTGCCGGCGACCGGCGTCTCCCAGCGAAGGAGCTCTTCGACCGCTCTTGGGATGATGGAGGGATCGGCCACGATCTGGCGCCGGTGCTCGGGGTGCCGGCTCAAATGGGCGAAGAACAAGGTCAGGGAATCAGTGACCGTGTCGAGGCCGGCGATCAGGAAGAGGAAGCAGATGTCGAGGATTTCTTCGCGGCTCAGCTTCTCCCCGTCGACCTCGGCGCGGAGGAACTCGGTCAGGATGTCGTCTTCGGGTTTCTTGTGGCGCTCGTCCAATATGGCGTCGAAGTAGACGTAGATCTCTTGGCCTATCTGCTCTCGGATCCGCATCTGCTCCGCCGGATCCCCCGGCGGCCGCATGATGCCGTCTTTGAGGCGGAGGAGGGTGTCGAGCTCTTCCCAGGGCAGTCCCATCAGTCCGAGAAACACCGCCGAGGGAAACAGCACGGCCAGTTCCTCGGTGAAGTTGCAGCTGCCCCGATCGACGAAGGCATCGATGAAGTGGTTCACCCGGGCCGCCACGTCGTCTTCGATGGCGTCCATCTTCTTGGGAGCGAAGAGAGGATCGAGGATCTTGCGGTACTTCAGATGCTCGGGTGGGTCCACACTGAGCGGGATCAATGGACGTACGTTGCCCAGCTGCACCAAGTCGCGCGAGGTGTAGCTCTCCGGATGGCGCAGGACCTCGTCGACGGCGGCCCGGCTTGCCGCCACCACGAATCCCTCAGCTGGGCAGATGATCCCGCCCGCCTCGAGGAGCGCTTTGTATTTCGGCTGCGGCTCGGCGAGATCGAAGAGGTCGTCAAGTCCCTCCTCGTCACCGCGAAATACCGCCTTGGGCTCGTCCCGGCTCTCTGACCCCGACAATTTGCGCTCCCTCAGTTCGACCATTCCTGCCACCCGCCCGCCGCGGTGCCCGGATCCTCACGAGCGCTGAGACCCAGGCTTGGGCGACTGCCTGAGAGAGTACCGGACGGGGTCCGCCCGGGCGAATAACCTGGCCCCCGGCCGCCGGACGTCGGCCGTTCCGTTTTCTCCAGGGAGGCATGACACACGATGAACGAATTAGAAGGAAGGGTGGCCATCATCACCGGTGCCGGTCGGGGCATCGGCCGGGAGCACGCGCTCCTCTTTGCGGCCGAGGGCGCCAAGGTCGTGGTGAACGACCTCGGCGGGGAGACTGACGGCACCGGAGCGGACGCCTCACCGGCCCAACAGGTGGTCGACGAGATCACTGCGGCCGGTGGGACCGCCGTCGCCAACTACGACGACGTGTCGGATTGGGACGGCGCGCAGCGCATGATCGATCAAGCGGTGGCCACCTTCGGAAACCTCCATGTCCTGGTCAACAACGCGGGCATCCTGCGCGACCGCATGCTGGTCAACATGTCCCCCGAGGAATGGGACGCGATCATGAAGGTCCACCTGCGGGGTCATTTCTGTACGACGCGGTGGGCCGCCACGTACTGGCGGGAAGCGTCGAAGGAGGGCAAGACGGAGAAACGATCGGTGATCAACACCTCGTCGACCTCAGGGCTGTTCGGCAACGTGGGCCAGACCAACTATGGAGCGGCCAAGACGGGCATCGCCTCGTTCTCGATGATCGCCGATTCCGAGCTGGGCCGCTATGGCGTGCGCGTCAACGCCATCGCTCCTGCCGCGGCAACCCGGCTGACCGCCGCGGTCGCTCCTGACCGGCCAGAGGTGGCGCCAGGTGAGTGGTCGCCCATGGACCCCGCCAACATCGCTCCGTTCGTGGCCTATCTGGCCACCGAGGACTGCCCCATCCACGGGAGGACCTTCCTCGTCTCAGGAGGCAAGGTCCATCTCTTCCAGCCTTTCGCCGTGATCGACCACGTCGAGAAGGAGGGCAAATGGACCGTCGGCGAGCTCAAGACTGAGGCGGCGCGCTTCGCCGATGTCCCGTTCCACCTCAACAACCCCTTCGAAGGCCAGATGGGCTGAGCGTCGCGGCTCAGGGAGGAGCCGATCAGAGCTCCGACGTTTCACGGGCGGGGCGGAACAGCGGCACCCAGGCCTCGCCCGTCTGCTCGAAGGTGACCTCGACCGGCATCCCGATGTACACCTCTTCAGGGTCGCAGTCGACGAGATCAGTGGTGAAGCGCAGGCCGGCTTGCTCCTCCAGCTCGACGATGGCGATCACGTACGGCACGGGGACCACGGGATTGAAGGGATGGCGGTTGATGGTGAAGGTAAAGACAGACCCGCGGCCGCTGACCGGCCGCGGGACGAGTTCGCCCCCGCAATGACTGCAGACCGCGTCCGGTGGGTGCGTCCAACGCGCGCACGATCGGCACTGCGAGATGAACAGGCTTCCTTCGGCGCCACCGGTCCAGAATGGCCGATTGAGGTCGTTGATCGGCGGCGGAATCCGCGGCGGGAGTTCGTCATGCACCTCGTCATCGTACGCGCGTGGCGCGCTAGCTTGTGAGGTCGTGAGCGGTCACGGGGGCGGCGGTGCGATCATCTCGGGGATCGGGATATCGGAGATCGGGCGCAGAACCGGGATCTCGGGGGTTGACCTGACGACACGAGCCGCGACTGCAGCCATCGCGGACGCCGGGCTCGAGCTCGCCCAGATCGACGCGGTCACCAGCGTGGCCGGCGGCGAGATCCCGGGCCTGTCGGCGCATTTGGGTGTCACGGCCCGTTGGCACGACAAGGGAGTGGCGAGCGGTGGGCTACTCGCCCCCGTGCTCGCGGCATGCCGTGCCGTGGCGAACGGCGAGGCGCGGCACGTGCTCATCTATCGGACCGTCCTGATGATGGGCGGCACCATCCTCCCCGCTGAGGGGGCGAGAGCCGCCACGGCGTCGGCCGACTCTGAAGGTCCCATCTCCCTGCCCGGGATGGAGTGGATGGGACCCCTCCTCACGATGCACGCGTACTCGGCCGCCAACTGGCTGGCCATGCACTGCCGGCGTCACATGCACCTCTACGGGACCACGAAGGAACAGCTCGGCTGGCTCGCCGTCAACAGCCGCCGCAACGCCGCCCTCAACCCGGATGCGGCGTACCGGGAGCCGATCACGCTCGAGGACTACTTCAGCGCACGGATGATCTCGGACCCGTTCGGCCTCTTCGACTGTGACGTGCCGATCGACGGCTCCATTGCCCTGGTGGTCTCGGCCTCGGACTACGCCGACGACTGCAAGAACACGCCGGTCCGGGTCGAGGCATTCGGTGGGGCTCCGGTGGGCGGCACCTGGGATCAACGGCCCGACTACCCCAAGATGGCCTCGGTCGAAGCCGCCGCCGAGATGTGGAGTCAGACGGACCTGCGGCCGGGCGACATCGACGTGGCCGAGCTGTACGACGGTTTCACGTTTCTCACGTTGGCCTGGCTCGAAGCGCTCGGCATCTGCGGCGAAGGTGAGTCGGGCCCCTACATAGAGGGCGGAACCCGGATCTCCCTGGAGGGCGAACTGCCGCTCAACACCTACGGCGGCCAACTCTCTGCCGGCCGCATGCACGGCTACTGGATCGTCCATGAGGCGGTGCTGCAGCTGCGCCACCAAGCCGGGCTCCGTCAGATTGCGGGCGCCGAGGTGGCGGTGGCCGCCGTGGGCGGCGGCCCCATCGCCGGCTGCATGCTCCTTACTCGCTGACCCGGCCGGCCCGAGGGTCGACGTGCTTCAATTGCCAGTGTTCTCCTTGCCCGTGGCGACCTTGACGTCGTGCGCCGGCAGCTCGTAGTGCGAGAAGAATCTCCACATGGTCTCGTCGGCATTGATGAGGACGATGCCACGACCCGATCCGGTCAGGATCCAGCTGCTCTTTGGACCGGTGTTGAGCATGCTGCCGGGCCACACGTGTCCCGAACCGGTGAACCGCCACAAGACGACCTTGGCCCCGGAGCGACAGCGCCCGTAGGTGATCTGCGTCGCCGTCTGACCGGCCGAGATGGAGCCGGCGGCCCCGACAATCGTGTCGCCGTCATGCGGCGTGGAAGCGCAGCCGTCCGCCTTGACCCACTGGCGGATCCCCTGCATCACCGACAGCACGAGCAGCGGGTTCTTGTCGGGCACCCCGTTGAACTTGGCGATGGGGTCATTGACCGAATGGAATTCCATTGTCGGCACCGATCGGGTGGGGTGGATGACCGGGATCTCCACCTGTCCCGAGACCGATGCGATGGCGGCGACATGCGTCGGGGCTTCGGCCGCCATGGCGTAGGCCATCATTCCCCCGTTGGAAATCCCCGTCATGTAGACCCGCCGAAGGTTGATCGGGGTGCGGGTGGCCACGTCGGCGATGACCTTCTCCAAGAAACCGACGTCGTTGATCTTCCTCGTGACCGGCAACCCGCAGCACTCGCCGGCATTCCACCCGTATTGGGCCTGCTCGGCCACCGGGTCGGGGGTGAGGACCTTCGAGATCCGGGTGCCGTCGGGATACACGACCACGTACCCGTTCCGATCGGCGTTTGGGTCCATGTCCGAGAGAATCTCCTCGATCAGACCGTTCTGGGTGGCTCCCGCCATGTTGATCACCAACGGCAGGGGCCGGCCCGATGCGGCGGCCGGGGGGACGTGCACCCGGTAGTCGCGATCCCGTCCGCCGAACGAGAGGTGCACGACGTAGGAGCCGCTCATCGGCGTCAGCACCGGAGGGGGTGTGGTCGACGCGGCGATAGCGCTCGGCATCGCCCACGGCACGCCGCAACAGGCCAAGGCCAGCATCGCCCGCCGGAAGGTGGCGTGGGCGTGCGGCCCCGACGGGTGCGCGGTGCGCATGGCCGGCGTGGGTCCGGACTACTTCTGGCGTCGTCGGGACTGCCGGCGTCGCGCCTGACGCGCGGCGGCGAGGCGCTCTTGTCGGAGGGCATCCTCGGCGCTGTCGTCGAGCGGCGCCAGCGTTGCGCCGTCGAGCGCCCACCTCAACACGAGGTCGGCCAGCGCCGGGTTGCGTGCCAGGACCGGCCCGTGCAGGTACGTGCCCAGGACGTGTCCACAGACCGCGCCCTCGGTGCCGGTGCCGTCGCCGTTCCCTGTCCCCTTGACGACATGCGCCAGCGGGACGGCACCCGGCGCCAGGGTCGTCGATCCGCCGTGGTTCTCGAAACCGGTGAGGGCAGGCAGCGCCACTCCGGTCGCCTCCGCCACCACCTCGCCCACGGCGCGAGGCCCGGCGCCCTTGGACGTGGCGATGTCGAGCAATCCCACGCCTTCGTGCACGGCACCGTCGGCCCCCGGGAATTGCTTCCCGACGATCTGGTAACCGGCGCACACCGCCAGGACCACGGCACCCTCGGCGACCCGGCGGGCCAGCACCCCGTCCTCCATCAGCGACCGCGAGGCGCGCACCTGTGGACCGTCCTCACCGCCGCCCAGGCAGTAGATGTCGGCGCCGGGGAGCGGCGCATCCGAGGGAGCCTGCGTCAGCTCGGCCTCGACGCCGCGCCACTGGGCCCGCCGGGCCAGGATCAGCCCGTTGCCACCGTCGCCGTAGGTACCCAGGAGATCGGGGTAGACCACCACGATGCGCAGAGCCCCCGTCATGCCCGTGCGCCCAGCAGCTCACCGAACGCCGTGTAGTTCCCGATGACATCGACACAACGGTCTCGGTCCGCGCCCGAAGCCGCCACCCCCACCGCGGAGATCGGATCGGCCTCCATCACGTGGTCGACTCCGGCGTAGCGCAAACGCACCGACAGGTCGCGGCAACGGTCGCCGGTGGCCACGACGACCCGGGCGGCGAGGCGCTCGAAGGGCACGTCCCACAGCCAGCTCGGGTCGGCTCCGTCGGCCGTCCGCGCATTGATGCTGATCACGATCGGCCCGTCGTCCTCCCCCACCAGGTCGAGGAGCTCGCTCCACCCCGCCGGGTTCTTGGCCAGCATCAGCCGGGTCGGCACGCCCGCCACCGTGCGGGTGGTGAAACGGCCCGCCACGGCGTCGACGGAGCCCATGGCGGCCAACGCCGAGCCGGCGTCGATGCCCTGTGCCTCGGCCGCCACGGCCGCCATCAGCGCATTGGCATAGTTGAAACGACCGGGGAGGGCCAGCGTGATCTGCTCGGCCCGGCCGTCCACCCAGACCCCGTGGAACGTCGTCCCATGGTCGGTCGCCGTCAACGTCACCGCCGGAGCAGGCCGCGTGAAGCCACAGCCGGTCACGCAAGCCCAGGAACCATCCGGGGCAAAGGCGATGCGCCCTTCGCACGAGGGGCATCCCACCGCATCGAGCTGCCAGCCCAGGCCGACGGCGACCCAGCGCACCCGCGCCGCCGCACCGGCGGCCCAGGCCACGAGCGGGTCATCGGCGTTGGCGACGACCGTGACGTGGGGCGCCGCCGCCAGTGCGGCCCGCCAGTTGCCCGCCACCATGCGCACCTCGTTGGTGCGGTCGAGCTGGTCGCGTGAGAGGTTGAGCAGGACGACACACGTGGCCCTGGTGGCGGCCAGCACGCGGGGGAGGTAGATCTCGTCGACCTCGAGCACGGCCCGGGTGGCCGCCCGGTGGCCCGCCAACGCGGCCACGTGGCCCGGGGGCATGTTGGAGCCCGTCTCGTTGCTGACCACGCGGTCGCCCCGCGCACCGAGGGCGACCGCCAGGAGCCGCGTGGTGGTCGTCTTGCCGTTGGTACCCGTGACCAGCGATACCTCACGGCCCGAGGTGAGGTGCTCGAGCAGCCGCGGATCGACCTTGAGACCGGACCGGCCGCCCGCCACCGTGCCCTGCCCCCGACCCAGGCGGCGCGACGTGGCATTGACGGCGCGCGTGGTGAGGACGGCGAGATGAAATCTCACGAAGGTGGCTTCGTGCGCGCCAGCTCCTCGGCGGTGGGCCGGTGCGCGACGTGGGACTCCTCGGGCAAGAGGTCCGTGATCGCCGCCATGATCGTGGAGGTATCGGCCACGGCGTCGCTCAGGGAGAGCGACAGCGGACGGCCGACCCGGACCGTCACCCTGGGAGGGCGGAGCACGAGGGTGAAGTCCGGTGTGCGGGCCGAGCGGGGCCACACCTTCTCGGTCCCCCACAGCCCGATCGGGACCACCACGGCGCCCGTCGATGCGGCCAGCCGAGCCGTCCCGGTCCTCCCCTTGAGGACGGGGTCGAAGAACGCCGCCCCGCGCGGGATGGTGCCCTGCGGCAGCACGACCACTATCTCGCCGGCGCGCAACGCCGCCTCGGCCTCCCGCAGCGGTTGGTCCGACCCGCTACCCCGATCCACCGAGATGCCCCCGAGGGCCCGGGCGATGGTGCCCACCACGGGTGCGTCGAAGATCTCCTTCTTGCCCAAGAACCGCACCGGGCGGCCGACGCGGGCGGCCACGAGGGCGAGTGCCGCCACGTCGAAGTAACTACGGTGGTTGGCGGCCAACAGGACCCCCCCTTTCGGCGGGATGTTGTCGATGCCGGTGATGTCGAAGCGCGCATAGGGGAAGGACGACGGCCGGACGAACGGTCGCAGCAGGTGATACGGCTCGAGCCCGATCACGCCCGGCACCCCGGGCGGCCGGTCCCAATGCTCGATGGGCCAGCGCCGGGCGGTGGCGATCACGGTCAGGGAGGGGTCGGGGTTGACGGCGTGGGGCCAGCCGACGCTGGCCAGGAGCGGAACGTCGAACACGCTGTCGCTGCAGGCGTGGCAGTCGTCCAGGTCGATGCCCTCGTCCCTGCACCAGGCCCGGACCGCCTTGAGCTTGCCCGTCCCCCAGACGAACCCGTCGTAGAGGCGACCGGTGTAGCGCTCGTCCTTGGTCTCGTAGACCGTGGCGATGACGGCGTCGAAACCCATCGCCTCGGCGAAGGGGGTGATCATGTCGACCGGGGTGGTGGTGGCCAGCACGAGCAGGTGGCCGTCGGCCCGGAAGTCCTCGAGATACTGGGGGGCGAAGGGGGCCACCAATTCGGTCAGGTCGGCTACCGCCCTCTTGCCGGCCGCCTGCACTCGAGGCCGCGACCATCCTTTGGCCACCCGGGCCGCCGCCCTGACCAGGCCCATGGAGAAGAGGTTCTCACCGAGGCGGTCGTTGACCGCATAGAGCATCCTGTCCCCTGGAAGCGAGCGCCCCGGGGGCAGCACCCCCTCGTCAGTGAGGGCCTTGTTGAGCGCCTGACCTGACGCACGGCACAGGAGCGTGCGATCGAGATCGATGAAGACGGCACTCTTGGCCATGGCCTATGCAGCCTAAAGCACGTTGTCGCCCCGGCTATCGGGTTGCCCCGTCGGGTGGATCGGAACCGGCGGTGCCGCCAGCGGACCGGGTCCGGGTCGGCTTCGTGGTGGACGTCGCGGTCTGCGAGGCCCCGTCGACCATCGATCGGTAGACGGCCAGGAGCGCGCTCTTCTGGGCGTCGTTGAGTTGAGTGTCGTTGCGGATGGCCCCTTCGGTGGTCGTGACCGACTCCTCGTCCGACACGATATCGGCGGCATGGGCCAACAGATCACTGACGGAGAGGTTGAGCGCTTCGGCCAACGACTTGATGATGGTGATCGAAGGGCGGTGCAGCCCCCGTTCGATCTGGCTGAGGTAGGGATTGGAGACCTTGGTGAGATCGGCCAATTGCCGCAAGCTCAGTTGCGCCAGGTGGCGTTGCGCGCGCAGGTAGGTCCCGAAGGCATCCCACGTCGTATCGCCGGCCGGCTGCTGGTCCACGGCGAGACTCTATTGGCCTTCGCCTTACCGGCGGGCCGATCTTCTCGGAGCCGAGCCTTGCGGCGGCCGAGCCTTGCGGCAATTGCCCCACCGACCAGTTCCCTATGGCGCGGTGGTGTGCTTGACTGAGTGAGAGGTCAGTTCCGCCACCGTCGCACCACAGACGGGCAGTCGTGAACAAGAGGGGCGCCATGCCGAAATGGTTTGCATCCGAGCGGATGGGATCAGTTCGAAGGGCCCTCGGAAGGGTGGACCCTCTCGGCCTGGCCGGAGCCATGGCCCAGGTGGGTGCCCGCACCGCGACGAACGCCCTGCCACGCCGGATGGCCGACCTAGGGGTCGAATTGACCAAGGTGGCCGCCGGTCGGTCATCGATAACTCCGGACGCCAAGGACTGGCGCTTCGAAAATCGGGCCTGGAAGGAGAACCCCTTCTATCACCGCCTGTGCCAGGCCTATCTGGCCTGGACGCGTATTGCGCTCGAGCTGGTCGATGACGCGCAGTTCGACTGGAGGACGGCCGAACGGGCCAAACTGGCGACGATTCTCGTGACCGCCGCCCTGGCGCCGACCAATTCTCCCTTCCTCAACCCCGACGCCATTGAGCGCGCCTATGAGACGGGTGGCCGCAGCGTGGTCACGGGTCTGAGGAACATCTCGCGGGATGTCGTCAGCAATGGGGGCTTGCCCCGTTTCGTCGACCGGGATGCATTCGTGGTCGGCCGGGATCTTGCCGTCAGCCCCGGCGCCGTTGTCTTTCGCAACGAGGTGTGCGAGCTCCTGCAGTTCGCTCCGGCAACCGATACCGTGCATGCGACCCCACTCGTCATGGTGCCCCCGCAGATCAACAAGTACTACTTCATGGACCTCGCGCCGGGTCGGAGCTTCGTGGAATTCTGCGTGCAACAGGGCTTTCAGATGTTCACCATCAGTTGGCGCAATCCGACCGAGGAGCACCGGGACTGGGGTCTCACGACCTATGTCGACGCGGTGAACGACGCCGTGCACGCCGCCTGCGAGATCGCCGGCACCGACCAGGCGAATACGGTGTCGCTCTGTGCCGGCGGCATCACCACCGCGGCCCTGCTGGGTCATCTCGCGTCGAAACAGGATGACCTCATACACTGCGCCACCTTTGCCGTCACCCTGCTCGACTTCACCGTGCCGACCATGATCGGGCTCTTGGCCAGCCCGGCCATCGTCGAGAACGCCCGTCGGTCCACGAAACGGTCCGGCGTCCTCCCGGCGCGGCATGCGTCGGCGCTCTTCTCGATGTTGCGCCCCAACGACCTCATCTGGAACTACTGGGTCCGCAACAACCTGATGGGCGAGGACCCGCCAACGTTCGACGTCCTCGCCTGGAACGCTGATTCCACGCGCCTACCCGCGGCACTGCACGCCGATTTCCTCGACATCTTCCTGCACAACACGTTGGCCACCGGGAGTTGCGCCGTCCACGGGAGCCCGATCGACCTGAGCAAGGTTGAATGCGACTCGTTCGTTGTGGGTGCGCGCACCGACCATCTCACCGCCTGGAAGGCCTGCTACGCCACCACCCAGCTCCTGGGTGGGACGAGTCAGTTCGCCCTCTCCTCATCGGGTCACATCCAGAGTCTGGTCAACCCACCGGGCAACCCTCGCATGAACGTCGCGACGGCCGAGGTCAACGACGCAGACCCCGATCGGTGGCTTTCCACGACGACGCCGGTCACCGGTTCATGGTGGGAACCATGGGCGGTGTGGGCGGCGGCCCGCTCCGGTGGGCGCCACCCCGCACGGGCGTCGCTCGGGAGCGCCGTGCACCCGCCCGGCGACCCCGCTCCCGGGTGCTACGTTTTCGCCCCTTGAGCCGTCGTGGCACGACAACGCCCCCCTCGGGCTGGGTCAGAGGGACCACTGGCCCTCGATGATGGAGACCCCTCTCAACGCCTGGCTCCTCTTCGACCACGCCCCGCATCACGCCCCGGAGGCCCAACTGGTCAGCCGCGCACCGACCGGTGAGGTGACGCGGCTGACCTACGCCGCCTTTGGCCGCCGCACCCATCAGCTCATGCACGCGCTCGATCATCTCGGGCTCGCGCGCGGGGACCGGGTGGCCACGCTGGCGTGGAACAGCGCGAGACACCTCGAGGCCTACTTCGGGGTGCCCTGCTCCGGACGCGTGCTGCACACGCTGAATGTCCGGGTGTCGCCCGAAGAGTTGGCGTACATGCTCGCGGACGCCGACGACCGCGCCGTGCTCGTCGACCCCGATCTGCTTCCGCTCCTCGAACAGGCGCTGGCTCTCGGCCCCGCCCCCACTCCGGCCCATGTCGTCGTCCTCGGCGACTGTGTGCCCGAGACGACGTTGTCCGGCGTCATCGCCTACGAAGATCTCATTGCCGTCGAGCCCGCTCAGTACCCTCGCCCCGACATAGACGAACGGGAGCCCATGGGGCTCTGCTACACCTCGGGCACCACCGGGCGGCCGAAGGGGGTCCTCTACACCCACCGCTCCACCTTCCTCCATGCCCTGGCCGTCACCTCCCACGCCGGCATGTCGATCGGGCCGGGCGACGCAGTACTGCCCCAGGTGCCGATGTTNNAGGTCTTCTTCGCCGGTGCCCTCGAGCCTTCCACCTTCGTCGATCTGCTCGTCGACGAGCGGGTCACCGTGGCCGCGGGTGTGCCCACCGTGTGGCTGGGCATCGCCGACGAGCTGACCCGGCGTGGCGAGACACTCCCCGCAGTACGTCACATCATCTGCGGCGGGTCCCAACCCCCTCGATCCCTCATCGAGCGCTACAGGACCGAGTTCGGCGTCCCCATCGTGCAGGCCTGGGGTATGACCGAGACGTCACCCCTGGCCTCCGTCGCCTGGCCCCAGGAGCACATGCGGGACTGGAGCGAGGAGGAGATCACCTCGGCCGCCCGGACCCGGGCCGGGCTACCCCTGCCGGGCATGGAGATTTGCATCCGGGACGAGGCCGGAACCGAGGTCGGCTCCGACGGTTCTTCCATGGGCGATCTCTTGGTGCGGGGCCCGTGGGTGGTCGACGGCTACCTCCACGGTCGGGGGGCCGAGAACTTCACGACTGACGGCTGGTTCAAGACGGGGGACGTGGCGATAGCGTCCCCCGGGGGCTATTTCGTGATCGCCGACCGCACCAAGGACCTCATCAAGTCCGGTGGCGAATGGATCTCCTCGGTGGACATGGAGGACCAGGTGATGCGGCTCGACAAGGTCGTCGAAGCGGCCGTGATCGCCGTCCCTGACCCAAAATGGCAGGAACGCCCTCTCGTCTGCGTCGTGCTCAAAGCGGGCGAGAACCTCACGGTCGACGAGGTGCGCGCCCATCTGTCGGCCACGGGCTTCGCCAAATGGCAGCTACCCGACCGCATCGAGTTGATCGACGCCGTGCCGCGCACGACGGTGGGCAAGTTCGACAAGAAGGCCCTCCGAGCCCGCTTCGCGTGACGTGCCGGCGGCAGTGCGACCGCTTGCGTATCTAGGCGGTGCTTGATATAGTAAGCAAGTCACTCACCATCCCAAGCCTGACCCACACGAAGGAACGCGAACCCCCAATGACTGCAATCGAAATCACCGAGAAGATCCAAGGCGGCGTCCTCAAGGCCGTTGAGACCAGCCAAGCCTGGACGTTGGGAGCACTGCGCTCGACATCCACCGCCTTTGACGCCATCAAACTCGACGCGTCGGCCATCCCATTCTCCGACAAGGTGCCGTCGGCCACCGAGACACTCGATGTCACCTTCAGCTTTTGGGGAAAGCTGCTCGACGCACAGCGCTCGTTCCTGACCGGGGTGGCGGACGTCTACGCGACCGCGACCGCGACCGCGACAGCGACCGCGACCGCGGCGAAGGTCACGAACGTCACCACGGCCAAAAAGGTGTGATCCGGCGGGGCACGCGGGACGAGTCGACAGACTCGACCGCTTGTCCCCCGGGGGCGCTCGCGCTCCTATTGGTGAAAGTCCCTGTCGTGTCGTAATTTGTCGGGGGACGCACCGTCGACACATCCCGTCCCCTGCGGTGCCCAAGGAGCAACCGTGTCGCAGGCCACCCTCACCATCAACAGCCGCAACTACGGCGCGTGGTCGCTCCGGGGCTGGCTGCTCTGCAAGTTCGCCGGACTCGATTTCACCGTCGAAGTCGTTGACAGCAACGATCCCGACGCCCGCGCCGAGCTGCTGCTGCTGTCCCCGTCGTTCCTCGTGCCGCGGCTGCGGCACAACGACCTCGTGATCTGGGACACGCTGGCCATCGGCGAGTACCTCCATGAGTCCCTGAGTCGTTCGCTGCTGCCCGACGACCCGAAGGCGAAGGCCTTCTGCCGGTCGGTATCGGGTGAAGTCCACTCGGGGTTCGCTAACCTGCGCTCGGCCCTCCCGATGAACATCAAGTCACGCCACCCGGGATTTGCGGTATGGGCTGGAGCCCAGGCCGACATCGACCGCATCGAGACCATCTGGAACGACTGTCTGGCCGCGTCGGGAGGACCGTTCCTCTTTGGCGACCACCGTACGGTGGCCGACGCCATGTACGCCCCGGACTGCACCCGGCTGGTGAGCTACGACGTCAAGACGGGCGCCGTGGCGTCCGAATACGTCGAGACGATCCTGGCCATGCCCGAGCTGATCGAATGGACCGCGGCCGCCCGGCTCGAGCCCGACGACGTCGAGGAACTGGAGATGGAGTTCTAACGAGAAATCCCGCCGGCCGGCTTACTGATTGGCCAGAATGAAGTTGCGCACGATCGGGTAGATCTGGCGTTCCCATTTGCTCCCGCTGAACACGCCGTAATGGCCGACCCCGGGTTGGAGGTGGTGCCGTTTCTTCGCCGGCTTGATCCCGGTACACAGCTCTTGTGCCGCCAGGGTCTGACCGGCGCCGCACACGTCGTCCAAAGCCCCCTCGACGGTGAGCAGGGCGGTGCGCCTGATGGCTCCCAGCTCGACCAACTGCCCCCGCCAACTGAACTGGCCCCGGGCCAGCAGCTCACGCTGAAAGACGCGGTCGATCGTCTCGAGGTAGAACTCCGCCGCAATATCCAGCACGGCGAAGTACTCGTCGTAGAAGTCGGCGATCTGTGCCGCCTCCTCCTCATCCCCGTGGACGAGATGCGAGTAGAGCCTGAGGTGCTGGCGCACGTGGCGTTCCAGGTTCATGCTCACGAATCCGGCCACCTGGAGGAAGCCGGGGTAGACCCGCCGGAGCGCTCCCGGGTAGCGCAGGGGCACCGAGGTGATCACATTCTGCTCGAACCAGTGCAGCGGCTTCGAATGGGCCAGGTCGTTGACCTTGGTGGGGTTGATGCGCGTGTCGACCGGACCGGCCATGAGGGTGAGGCTCCTCGGTTGGGCCGGGTTGTCGCCGGCCGCCATCAACGCCGTCGCGGCGAGGGCCGCCGGGCAGGGCTGACAGACGGCGAGCACGTGTGTCAAGGGACCGATGTACTCGAGATAGGCGATCACCTGCCCGATGTAGTCGTCCAGGCCGAAGCTCCCATGCTCGAGCCCCACGTCGCGGGCGTTGTGCCAGTCGGTGACATACACGTCGTGATCGGGGAGAAGCGAACGCACGGTGGCCCGGAGCAATGTCGAGAAGTGCCCAGCCAGGGCGGTCACCAAGAGCACGGTCGGTTGCGGTTCGGCGACCTCTTTGACGAAGTGCAAGAGGGACGAGAACGGGGAGGCGAGCACGACCTTCTCCTGCACCGCCGTCTCCTCGCCGCCCATGGTCACCGAGTCGATGCCGAACGGCGGACGCTCGTGCGTGAGACGGGAGCGCCCGATCATCTCGTAGCCGGCCGATGCCTGGCGCGCCAGACGGTTGTCGGTCCAGCTCCCGGGCAGCTCGCCCAGGGTCCACGTGGCGAGACCGGCCAGGGCCCGTACCGGGGCGGTGAGGTCCCTCTGTCGCTGGTATGCCTGGTAGAGCACACCCAGCAACCTAGATCGACGGGCGCCGGGGGACCAACTCTTGGGTCCGGTTGGACCATTTGGATCCCAGGATCCCGAGCGCGGATGGCCCGGCGCACACTCGCCGCGGGACCGTCCGTGGGGTCAGTGAAACTGCCCCGGAAAAAGGAGAAGGGATCGCCGGGGGGGTGGCGATCCCTTCTCGAGACTCACCAGGTGCTGGAGGGGGGGTTCCATTCCCTGTGGTCTGTATCTATTCTGCCGCCCTCAACTAAATCTGTCAAGCAGCTCCACAAGATACTTAGGATCTGATATTCTGATCGATCGCGTAACTGCCGCGAGCACTCGTCATTATTCCCACGATTGGAGTGTTGTCATGGAATTGAAACACTTGCAAGCACTCCTGGGCATCGCAGACACGGGCAGCTTCTCGGCCGCGGCCACCACCATCGGCACGGTGCAGTCCAATGTGTCGGCGCATATCGCCCGCCTCGAGCGCGAGCTCGATGTGCAACTGGTCGACCGGGCCTCCGGCCGCCTCACCGAGGAGGGCGAGGTCGTCGTCGGCCGGGCCCGGCGGGTCATGAACGAGCTCTCCGACATGGTGGCCGACGTCACCGCCCTGCGCCAGGAGGTCGTCGGCACGGTCCGCCTGGGCATGATCGGCACCACCGGTCGCTGGCTGGTGCCCCAGCTCTTCGATGCGCTGCGGGAACGGCACCCCCACATCCATCTGAACATCGGCGAAGGATCGAGCGCCCAGCTCGAGCTCCAACTCGCCACGGGGCAGCTCGATCTCGCCGTCGTCACGCTGCCGCTGAGCGGCGACGAGGTGATCGTGGCCCATCTCTTCGACGAGGATCTCGTCCTCGTGGTGGACAAGGCACACCCCTTGGGGAAAGAGACCTCCCTCCCCCTGGCCCGCTTGGCCGACCTCGAACTTCTGCTCCCGGCACCCGGCACGGCCCTACGGGCCGAGATCGACAGCGCCGTCGTCCCGGCCCGGGTGGAGCTGCGCCCCTCCATGGAGCTCGACGGCGTCCGCATGATCGCCGCCCTGGTCTTCGACGGCTACGGTCCGGCCGTCCTCCCGGCCACCGTGGTGCCGGGCCACCTGCGGGAACGCTTCGCNNCCGGTGCGGGCGGTCATCGACATCCTGGGGCTGGTCGTGAGCGATCCGCTCTCCATGCCCGAAGGGATCCACCCCCACTGAGCCCGGCTAGAGGTCGGGCGGTCGGGGCTCTCGCCACATCGTCCAGATCTTGGGCCCTCCACCCGGTAGCGGAAGCTCACGAACGACCTGGAAGCCGTGCCTCGCATAGAAGGGCACGTTGCGCTCCTTCGACGATTCGAGGTACGCCGGCCAGCCCTCGGCGTCGCAGTGGTCGAGGGCGGGGCGCATGAGCGCCGAGCCGATGCCCCTCCCCTGTGCGGAAGGATCCGTCCCCAAGGTGGCGAGATACCAATGGGGCTCATGCGGGTGGACCGACTCGATCAGACTGAGCAGCCGTAGCGTGGCGCTGAGGTGGGCGGCCACGTACGGGAGGACCGAGACCAGGTTCAAGAGGCCGGCCAACCCGGTCAGGAGCGGCTTGCCCGGGGGTCCCCAGATCGCCGCGCCCTGGTGGTCGTCGGTGGTGTAGCAACCACCGAACGGGAGGTAGTCGCCCCGCATCTGGCTGGTGAAATACTTCCGCATGCCCTCGGTCCGACGCGCCTCGTTGCGGAAGACGTGCCCGATGACGGGGTCGTCGTAGAACGAACGGCACAGCTGGGCCGCCATCGCCTCGACGTCGGCCTCGGTCGCCGGGCGGACGATCATGGCGTCGATGCTGGCAGATCAAGCGACTCGGCGCCAAAGGGGGGTAGCGGACCGGGACCCCGTTACCTGCGTTAGCGTCCGTGACCATGCTCAGCCGCAAGGTCCCGCTCGATACGGCTCCCGCGCTCGTCGCGCCCACCTACGCCAGCCGTGGCATGGCGCACACGATCCCCCGCTTCGAGCTGCCCGAAGAGTCGATGGAGCCCCGCGCCGCGTACCAGCTCATCCATGACGAGCTCGCGCTCGATGCGAACCCATCCCTCAACCTGGCGACCTTCGTCACCACGTACATGGATGACGAGGCGGCCCGGCTCATGGCCGAGACGGCCAACAAGAACGCCATCGATTGGGACGAGTACCCCCAGACCGTGGGACTGCAAGACCGCTGCGTCAACATGCTGAGCCGCCTCTTCGGGGCGGACGAGCGTCACGACTCGGTCGGCACGGCGACGGTGGGAAGCTCCGAGGCCATTCACCTGGCCGGGTTGGCCATGAAGTTCCGCTGGCGCAACGCCCGCAGGGCGGCGGGGCTCCCCTGCGACCGCCCCAACATCGTCATGGGAGGGAACGTCCAGGTGTGCTGGGAGAAATTCGCCCGCTACTTCGACGTCGAGCCGCGCTATGTCGCTCTCACACCGACCCGCTTCATCATCGGTGTCGACGAGGCGATGGCGCTGGTGGACGAGAACACCATCGGCGTCGTCGGCATTCTCGGATCGACCTACACGGGCGAGTACGAGCCCATCGCGGCACTCGACGCGGCCCTCACCGCCCTGTGCGAGAAGAACGGCGGGGATTGGGATGTGCCCCTGCACGTCGACGCCGCGTCAGGCGGATTCGTGGCGCCGTTCCTGTCGCCCGAGCTGCTGTGGGACTTCCGCCTGCCGCGCGTGCGCTCCATCAACGTGAGCGGGCACAAGTACGGGCTGGTATATCCAGGAGTCGGATGGGTCCTGTGGCGCGAGTCGTCCGATCTGCCGTCCGAATTGATCTTCGAAGTCGACTACCTCGGCGGATCGCACGCCAACTTCGGACTCAACTTCTCGCGTGGGGCGGCCCAGATCGTGGCCCAGTACTACAACCTCATCCGGCTCGGCCGGCAGGGCTACACCGAGATCATGGTGACGCTGGCCGAGACGGCCCGCTGGTTGGCCACCGAACTGGCCCTGCTGGACGGGCTCGAAATCGTGGCCGGGGGCACCGACCTGCCCGTGGTGTGCGCGCGCCTGGCCGACGATGTCCCCTTCAGCGTGTTCGACCTCGCCGATCGCCTGCGACTGCGGGGGTGGGTGGTGCCGGCGTACCGCATGGCGGCGGAGGCGCAGGCCGTGGCGGTCCTGCGCATCGTGGTGCGCGAGGGCCTGTCGCGCGACATGGCGGAATGCTTCGTCGCTGACGTCGTGGGCGCCATCGACCACCTGGGAACCTCCCCGCCGACCGCGCCGGTGGCGGCGGACCCCTGCAACCCCGCGGCGGCCAACCCGCGCTCGGCGGCGGCGGCCAGCCAGCTCGCCGGTGTCGCCCGGGTGCCGGGCACGAAGCACGTGACCGAGGTGAAGGAAATAGTCGACTCGAAGACCAAGGCCGTATGTTGAAGATCGGCGTGCTCGGTGCCGCCAACATCGCACCGGGCGCACTCATCAAGCCGGCCCGTCGAACCGGTCGGGCCGAGGTCGTCTCCGTCGCGTCACGTGACATCGATCGGGCCCGCGCCTTCGCCCAGAAGCACAAGATCCCCCGGGTGGCCGACTCCTACGAGGCTCTCCTGGCCGATCCCGAACTCGATGCGATCTACAACCCCCTGCCCAACGGCCTGCACGGCCGCTGGACGATCGCCGCGCTCGACGCGGGCAAGCACGTGCTCTGCGAAAAGCCGTTCACGGCCAACGCCGACGAGGCGCGCCACGTGGCCGAGGCCGCGGCCGCGGCCTCGCACGCGGGCCTCGTCGTGATGGAGGCGTTCCACTACCAGTACCACCCCCTGACACGTCGCCTGGTCGAGATCGTGCAGTCGGGCGAGCTCGGGGTCATCAAGGAGATCGAGATCTCCTTCTCGGCACCGCTGATCAAACGGGGTGACATCCGCTATCAGCTCGACCTGGCGGGCGGCGCCATGATGGACATGGGCTGCTATCCGATCTCCTTGTTGCGCCTGCTCGCCGCCGGGCCGAGGGTGACCAGCGCCTCCGCCAAGCTGTCGTCCCCCGGCGTCGATCGTGCCATGGATGCGCGTTTCTCCCTCCCCGAAGGAGGCACGGCCCGCGTACGATGCTCCATGTTCTCTTCTTCGGTCATCCGCATGCACGCCGAAGTGGTCGGCAGCGAGGGAACCCTCAAGGTCTTCAACCCCTTCGCCCCCCAGTACGGGCACCGCGTCCGGGTGGAGACCGCCTCGGGGACACGACGTGAGAAGTTCTCGCGCCGCGCCACCTACGACTACCAACTCGAGGCCTTCGCCGCCGCCGCCGAGGACGGTGCGCCGTTCCCCACCACCGCGGTCGACGCCATCCGGACCATGGAGCTGATCGATGCCACCTACGTGGCCGCCGGGCTGCCCATCCGCCAACCGACCGGGCCGAACTACTGATGCCACTGCCCGCCGACGATCTCGCCGCGCTCACGGACGCCGCGCTCGCGACGGCCACGGCCGACGGGTGCACGAATGCCGAGCTCCGGGTCGAGCGCATCCGCTCCCAACGCGTGCGCCTGCGAGACGCCGCACCCGAGGGTACGTCCGACGACACCGAATTCGGTATGGGCGTGCGCGTCGTGGTCGACGGCGCCGTAGGGTTTGCCGCCACGGTCGACGTCAGCCCCACCGAGGCGGCCAACATGGTGCGAAGCGCCATCGAGACGGCCCGGGTCACGGCTCGGGCGGGCGGGGGTCGGGTGGAGCTGGCCCCGGAGCCCTCGCACGGCGAGGTCACGTGGACCAGCCCGTTCGAGATCGATCCGGCCGTGGTGCCGCTCTTCGAAAAGGTGGCGCTGCTCGAGGAATGGAGCCGCCGGTTGCTGGCGGACGACGTCGTCTCGCACGTCACGGCCGAGGTGCTGAGCGTGGGCGAGGAGACCTTCCTGGCCGACCTGAGCGGGACCCGTGCCACGCAGCGGCGGGTCCGCCTTCACCCGCAGGTGGAGGCGCTCGCCCTGAGCGAGGCCGGCTTCGAGACCATGCGGTCACTGGCCCCACCCGTCGGGCGCGGGTGGGAATACCTGACGGGCGGTGGCGGTGGTTGGGACTGGGACGGCGAGCTCGCCCGCATGCCCGAGTACCTGGCGGAGAAGTTGCGCTCCCCGTCGGTCGACGCGGGCACGTACGACCTCGTCGTCGACCCGTCCAACCTCTGGTTGACGATTCACGAGTCCATCGGCCATGCGACCGAGCTCGACCGCGCCGTCGGGTACGAAGCGGCGTACGCCGGCACGTCGTTCGCCACCTTCGATCAGTTGGGCACCCTGGCCTACGGGTCGCCGATCATGCACGTGACGGGCGATCGGAACGTCGAGCACGGCCTGGCCACCGTCGCCATCGACAGCGAGGGTGTCGCGGGGCAGTCATTCGACCTGATCCGCGGTGGCGTCCTGGTCGGCTATCAGCTCGACCGGTCGATCGCGGCCAGCATGCACCTGGGCCCTTCCAACGGATGCGCCTTCGCCGACTCGCCCCTGCACGTGCCGATACAGCGGATGGCGAACGTCTCCTTGGCGCCGGCCGGCGATGGTGGGACAGGCGGCGACGGGCCGACCACCGACGAGCTCATTGCCGGGGTCGAGCGTGGTCTGTACATCGTGGGCGACAAGAGTTGGTCCATCGATATGCAGCGCTACAACTTCCAGTTCACCGGTCAACGGTTCTTCAAGATCGAGGGAGGGCGGCTGGCCGGGCAGGTGAAGGATGTGGCGTATCAAGCCACCACAACAGACTTCTGGGGCGCCATGGAGGCCGTCGGCGGCTCGTCGACCTACGTGCTCGGTGGCGCGTTCAATTGCGGCAAGGGACAGCCGGGACAGGTGGCGCCGGTCAGTCACGGTTGCCCGTCCGTCCTCGTACGCGGCGTGCGCGTGCTCAACGCGCGTGAAGAGGCCGGGCGATGATCGAAGCGCAAGCCGTGGTCGAGGTCGCGCTGGCCGCTGCAGCCCGGAATGGAGCAGACGGCTGCATCGTGCTCGTCGACGAATCCAGCCATGCCGACGTGCGCTTCGCACTGAACACGACGACGACCAACGGCGTGCGCCGGGACCGTTCGGTCACGGTGATCGCGTTGGTGGCGACAGGGCGGGGCTTGTCACCGTCGGTCGGTGTGGCGCGCCGCAGTGGCGTCGTCGATGTGGAGCAGATGGTGTCGGCCGCGTTGACGGATGCCAGAGGAGCCCCGCCAGCCGAAGATGCCTTCACACTCGTCGACGGGATGGGCGCCGCCAGAGCGGGGGTCGGGGCGGCGGCGCTGGCCTACGGGCGGGCGCCCGTCGAGACGGACCTGTCGGTGCTCGGCGGCGTGCTCTCGGGGCTTTCGTCCGCGTTCCGGCGGGCGGCCGCACACGACGTGGTGCTGGCGGGTTTTGCGGAGTACGGGGTGTCGACGCTGTATCTGGGCAGCTCGACCGGGGTGCGCTTGTCGTATGCGCAGCCGACAGGATCCGTCAATCTCGTCGGCCGATCACGTGACGGGGCCCGTTCGGCCTGGACGGGAATCGGGGCCGAGCGGATCGGCGAGATCTCATTCGGCGTGCTCGAGGACGAACTGTGGCGACGGCTGGCGTGGGCCGAGCGGTCGCTCTCGCTCGACGCCGGGCGCTACGAAGTGATCCTTCCACCATCGGGCGTGGCGGACCTGATGGGATCGCTCTTCTTCTACGGCATGGGCGGGCAGGACGCCGAGGACGGGCGCACGGTGTTCTCGGCCTCGGGGGACGGTGGCACGCGGGCCGGCGAACGAGTGAGCGACGTTCCCTTCACCCTCTACAGCGATCCGTTCGAGCCCGGGGTCGAGTGCCTGCCCTTCGTCGCCGTGGGCTCGTCGGACTCGGAGTCATCCGTGTTCGACAATGCGCTGCCGCTGGAGCGGGTGGATTGGATCAAGGATGGGTATCTTGCCCACCTTCGCTACCACCGGGCCGGAGCGGCCCGCTCGGGCGTTGACGTGGCGCCGTACATCGACAACTTGATGCTGCGGGCGGGNNCGGCGGAACGGTCGACGAGATGGTGGCCCGCACCGAGCGTGGGCTCCTCTTGACCTGCCTGTGGTACATCCGAGAAGTGGACCCCGCCACGGCGCTGTTGACCGGCCTGACCCGGGACGGCGTCTATGTGATCGAAGACGGCGTCGTCGTCGGGGCGGCCAACAACTTTCGCTTCAACGAGAGCCCCATCGATCTGCTTGCCCGGGCCACCGAGGTTGGCACAAGCGTGCGGGCACTGGGACGGGAGCTGGGCGAATACCTCAATCGCTGCATCATGCCGGCGCTTCGCATCCCCGACTTCAACATGAGCTCGGTGAGCCAAGCCAGCTGACGAAACGAGGTTGCGGGGCTGGCGTCGGATTCGGATTCGGATTCGGATTCGGAATGTACGTTGTCGGGGCCGCGGCAGACGGTTCCTCGACATGGATCTCGTAGTTGAGAAGACATCGACGGCCGACCTGATGGACGAGGCCGAACGGCTCGGGCGCGTGATCTCATCGGCCCTGGGGAGCTTGTTGAGCGCCGTGGGAGAGCTCGACCGTCGAGAAGCATGGCGGACCGAGGGCGCAACCTCGTCCGGAGCCTGGCTCGCGCAGCGCCTCGGAGTGGCGGAAGGAACCGGTCGGGCCTGGTCCCGTGTGGCCGAGAAACTGTGGGACCTCCCCCACCTGGCACAAGGCCTTCGCGTGGGCGCACTCAACTTCGACAAGGTGCGGGCAGCGGTCGAATTCGCGACCCCCGAATCCGACGCCTCAATCCTGCGTCAGGCCGAGGAGTGCACGGTCCGTCAACTGACCGACCTGGCCCGGGCCGGGCGCGGCACCAGCGATGAGCAGGCCGAAACCCAATTCGAGCACAGGTATCTTCGCTTCAACGACGCCCGGCGCGTGATCACGGCGCAACTAGCCGAGGACGCGTATGCCCTGGTTCGCGCAGCCGTCACCGATCGTGCACGTCTCTTTCCGTCCGATGGCGAGACCAGCTACGACCAGCGAAAGGCCGATGCCCTTGTTGACATCTGTGTGCGGCCGTCCGGGCGGCGGAGAGCCGTATCCGGCGGGTCGGGGTCCGGCTCAGATGGAGAGAGCGATGCCGAGTTGCCGTTCGATCCGGGCTTTGCACCAGGATCCGGATCGAACTTCTTCGTGGTGGCCCATACCGACCTGGCCCTCTTGCAGGGCGGTACCGGTCGGGCGGAAATCGAGCGGATGGGGCTGCTGAGTGGCGAGGCCATCCGACGCATCAGTTGCGACGCCACGGTCGCCCTGGCCCTCGATGATGCCTTCGGTCACACCATGTTCGAGGGTCGCTCCAAGCGATTGGCAACCCCGCCACAGCGTCGCGAAGTCCAGCGGCGGGACAGACGATGTCGCTTCCCCGGTTGCGCCAACAACATCTTCACCGATGTCCATCATGTCGTGCACTGGGCTGACCAAGGATCGACGGATCTGCCCAATCTGGTGACCCTGTGCGACCATCACCATCATCGAGTCCANNGGCCGAGCGATGACGTCGCGCCCTTCGCCGTTGTGGACGAGGCGCAAGGCCTAACCGGCCGCATCCGTCCTCGCGTCGACGTCCGGCGCGTCAGTCCAAGGTCGCCGAAACTCGACGCACGAGTGGCATCCAATCGCTCAACCCCCCGACCACGAGACCATCGACCTTGCCGCCCTCGTCTGCCCTGCGGAGCAACAGTCCGTCTCGCGCGTGAGGCAGCTGCTCGAATGCACCTTGTTCATCTGGTGACATGGGTCCGCCCTGGAGCGCCAACGAAGCAACACTGTCCGCGGCGAGTGTCCCCTCATACGTGACCTGGAGCGCCACGAGATACCGCTTCGCCTCAACATGCAGTCCCACCAACCCGGCCACCCGCTCACCAAGAGCGACCCGGACCGCTGCCGCACCGGCCTCGGCGTGCTCCGCGTCGCCCACGCCCTCGAGCAGATGCCCGATGTCGTGCACCAACCCGGCCACGGCGAGCTCCGAGTCGTCCGGAAATTGGGAGCGCAGGACAGATGCCGTCTGGAGCGCATGGTCGAGGTGTGTGAAGGACATCGCGGCACCGGAACGAGGATCATCGACTGCTCGAGCCGCCCCCGACGCCAACAGTCGTTCGATGTCATCAATCCTGAGGGTCACCGGGCCATTCTCCACTCCCGCCGACGCGAGGACCCACTACGGTCGACGGTCGATGACCTGACCGGTGACCCCGATCACTTCGGGAGGCGACCGGAGAGGCGACCGCGGGTGAAGTTTGCCGAGTCGCCCGATTGGGGGCGCACCCGATAGTTTCGCATCACAATCTGGGAGGACCGAACGTGACGGACACCGCGACATCGATTGGGACCTCGGGCAATGAGGATGCCGCAAGCAGCATCGGCTCACTGGACTCCGTGACCGACGAACTGCTCAGCGACCTGCGCAGCTGGCTGACGAAGAACTGGGACCCGGACCTCACGGTCGGCGAATGGTGGGAGCGCCTCGGCCTGCAGGGCTGGTCAGCACCCGGCTTACCCACGAACGCGTACGGGAAAAGCATGGCCCGCGCCGACACCGTGCTGGTCGCTCAGGAGATCGCGAAGTTCGGGGCGCTGGGTGCTCCAGCCGGGTTGGGATTGCTGCTCGCCGCCCCCACCATCGCTACCCATGGCACCCAGGGCCAGATTGACCATTACGTACGCGACATCGTGACGGGGCGAAAAGCCTGGTGCCAGCTCTTCAGCGAACCGCAGGCCGGATCAGACCTGGCCGGTCTTCAGACCAGGGCGGTCAAGGACGGCGACGAGTGGGTCATCAACGGTCAGAAGGTATGGACCTCTGGCGGCCAGTACGCCGATCTCGGCATGTTGTTGGCCCGTACCGACTCCAGCGTGCCCAAACACGTCGGCATTTCCTACTTCGCCTTCGAGATGCTCCAAGACGGCGTCGATGTGCGGCCGCTCAGGGAAATGACCGGTCACGCACTGTTCAATGAGGTTTTCCTCACCGACGCCAGGGTCGCCGACTCCGCGCTGATCGGAGGCGTCAACAACGGGTGGGCGGTCGCCAACACCACGTTGATGAACGAACGGGCCGGATTGGGCTCGGGAGGGGGTAACGCCGCCGGTGGCGACTCGGCACAGCCCGGAACAGTCGTCGGCGCGCTGGGAACGCGGGTGGGCGACTTCGTCGAAGGCAAGGAGCGGACCGGCAGCCGAGGCAGTGGCAGTGGCGCCGGGAGCGAGAGCGGCGAGGGTGGACTCATGGGGGTGATGCGGGGCGGGGCGAGCCTCCTCGTCCGTATGGCCCAGAGAAACGGAGCCAATAAGGATGCCGGTGTGAGGCAGGATCTGGTCCGCCTGTACACCTTGGGCGAGTTGGGACGATTCAACGCATTGCGGGTGAAGGCGGTCAAGGAGAAGGGTGGCGACATCCCGGGAATGCCGAACGTGGCCAAGCTCTCCATGAGCCAGATCGTGCGGCTCACCCGTGATCTCGGGCTGCGGATTGCCGGGCCGGCCGGGATGCTGCACGCCTACGAAGCCGACGAAAAGGCCGGCTTGGCCAAGATCGTCGACAATCCGTTCCTCGAGGGGATCTCGGAGATGGCGCTGTTTGCACAGGCTCCTCCTATCTACGGTGGCACTGACCAGGTACAGCGCAACATCATCGGTGAGCGCGTCCTCGGATTGCCCAAGGAGCCCAACAACGACCGGGTGACGCCGTTTTCCGAACTGCCGAAGAACGCGTGATCGACGCCACCATTGCTCGGGACGAGCCGCCAGGGGAACGGGCGGAGTAGGAGCGGCCGGCTCAGATCGATGCCAGCACGGCTCGGTCGACGTCCGAGATTTCACCCTCCGGCGGCCGCGCGAGGATACGGGGAAGATCTATCGGCGCCCTGTTACGTGACCAGTATCGACGCCAGGCGTGACATGTGACATCGCAAATATAAGGAGAGAGAACAACCATGGGCATTTGTGACGGGCGCGTCGTCGTCATCACCGGAGCGGGCCGGGGCATCGGGCGTGAGCATGCCCTCGAGTTCGCCAGCCAGGGGGCCAAAGTGGTCGTCAACGACCTGGGGGCCGAGGTCGACGGAAGCGGAAGCTCCGCGGGCCCAGCCGGCGAAGTCGTCGAGGAGATCCGCGGGATGGGTGGGGAAGCCGTGGCCAACGGTGACGACGTCTCGGACTACGACGGCGCCGGTCGCCTGATCCAGACGGCGATCGACCACTTCGGGACGATCGATGTCCTGGTCAACAACGCCGGCATTCTGCGTGACCGGATGCTCGTCAATATGACGATCGACGAATGGGACGCCGTGATCCGCGTCCATCTCCGCGGCACGTTCGCTCCCACACGCCACGCCGCGGAGTACTGGCGGAACCGGACGAAGGCGGGCGACACCAATGACGCCCGCGTCATCAACACCACCTCGCCCTCGGGGATTTACGGCAACGTGGGACAGACCAACTATGGAGCCGCCAAGGCGGGCATTGCCTCCTTCACCATCATTGCGGCCATGGAGCTCGGTCGCTATGGCGTCACCGTGAATGCGATCGCGCCCGCTGCGTTGACTCGAATGACCGAGAACCTCGGGATGATTCTGGGCGACGATCCGGCCAAGAAGCCCGAGGAATTCGACCCGCTGGCGCCGGGAAACATTGCCCCGTTGGTGGTGTGGCTGGGCAGCCCGGAATCGGCTTCCATCACCGCCCGCGTCTTCAACGTGCAGGGCGACCACATCAGCGTGGCCGAGGGGTGGGCCGAAGGACCCGCTGCCGACAAGGGCGACCGCTGGGACCCGGCCGAGCTGGGCAAGATCGTGCCCGACCTGGTCGCCAAGGCAGCTCCCAACGCGAACATGGGCGGGAAGAGGAAGTGACGTAAGTGGGTGGAGGCGGCAGACCGGTGGTCCCGGGCGTGGAGGTCCAGCCTCCTCTCCGGGGCGACGTGAGATGGACGAGGACCGCCGGGTCGCGACGGCATCCGCCGCCTAGTCTCCGGCCAGATCGCATCCAGTGATGGCAAGGCCTCAGGCCAAGACCGTGGTCGCCCGGATCAGGGCGATCTGCCTCGAATTGCCAGAGGCCGCCGAGAAGCCGTTTGGCGGCCACACGTCGCCCGCATTTCGAGTCCGCGACAAGATGTTCGTGGTCATCTCCGAGGACCAGACGTCCATGACGGTGAAGGCCCCCAGGGGCGTGCAGGGGATCTTGGTGAATTCCGACCCGGAACGGTTCTTCGTACCCAAGTACGTCGGGAGCAAGGGGTGGGTCGGCGTGCGGCTCGATCTGGGCAGCCCGCCGGACTGGGAGGAGATGGCCGAGGTGATCAACGAGAGCTACTGCCTCACGGCGCCCGCCCGCCTGGTGCGCCAATGGGAGGCCGGTCGGGAGGGCGAGAAGGGTGACGCGGTGGCCTCGGGAGGCCTTAGCCAGGCACGATGTGGGGCCTGATCTGGATTTTTCGCTTCCGAGCCCCGTTTGTGCAGCGCAGCGCGCTATTGTTGTAGTTGAGGGCACCACCATTACAGATTTGGAAATCCCTCTGGCTCGAGAGAGTCACCGGCCATGACCACCGATAAGGGGTCAAATCTGGCCAGGGAAGGAGTGGATTTTCAATGGCAACTGGTTCCGTGAAGTGGTTTAACGGTGAGAAGGGCTTCGGCTTCATCACTCAGGACGGTGGCGGCCCCGACGTATTCGTGCATTTTAGCGCGATCTCCGGTACGGGGTACCGCAACCTCGAAGAAGGACAGAAGGTTGAGTTCGAGACCAACCAAGGCCCCAAGGGGCTGCAGGCCGCAAACGTGCGCGCCATCTGATCCCGACGAGCCGACAAGATCGGCTATCTAGAACAGCCAGACATCAGGGTCCTCTCTCCATTGGAGCGGGGACCCTGTCTGGTCTTCGGGGACCCCGGACCGGGCTCTTCCCCCGGGATGCGGGCCTGGAGGGCTCAGTAGTACGGGCGGTAGTCACGCGTGGTGATGCCCAGGACAGCCTCGGTCAGCTCGCGTCGGCAGACCATGAGATCGGGCAACCACGCATCTGGGGCGCCGTAGCGCAGCGGGTCACCGTTCAGCCGAGATGCGTGCAAGCCGCTCGCCTCGGCCACCGCCACCGGAGCGCATGAGTCCCATTCGTACTGCCCCCCAGCGTGGATGTAGACGTCGGCCAGCCCCATGATCACGGCGCCGATCTTGGCGCCGGCTGATCCCATGGGGATCATGACGCCGCCCAGCATGTCGGCCACCTCGTACGCCACTTCGGGGGGCCGGCTCCGACTCACGACGACACGGGGCGGAGAGCCGGAATCGAAGACAGGCAGCTCCGGCGGGTTAGCGGTCGACAAGGTGACGTCGATCGCCGGCAAGGCGACAGCCCCGACGACGGCGACGCCGCTGAGGGCCATGGCGACGTGAACAGCCCAGTCGGGGCGGCCGGCCTGGCCAAACTCACGGGTCCCGTCGAGGGGGTCGATGATCCAGAGCCGACCATTCCCGGAGATGTGCTCGAGCCCCTCCTCGGATCGCACGTCATCGCCCGGATAGAGCCGATTCAGTTCCTTGACCAGAAGGTGATGGGCAAGCCGATCCCCGGCCGCACCCACACCCCTTCCGGCGGACGGCCCCTCCCTCAACTCGAGCAAGGCCCGACCAGCCATTGTGGCCAGGGCGGCCGCATCGTGGTGCTCGGCGGTCAGATCAGCTGCGGCCACGACTCCCTTTCCCGCTCTTGGACGTCCAATGTCTAGTCGGAGCGGGATGTCGACGGGTCGACGGGTCGGGTCGTCTAGACGAGTCGACGATCGGTGGCCCAGCGGGTCAGCTCGTGCCGGGTCGAGAGCTGGAGCTTTCGCAAGACGGACGAGACGTGTGATTCGACCGTCTTGGTGGCGATGGTCAAGTCGCGAGCGACCTCTTTATACGTGTAGCCGCGTGCGATGAAGCGCAGGACTTCCCGCTCACGGGGAGAGAGCTGGTCGAGCTCGGGGTCCAGGCCGGTGCTGAGCGTGCCCGTCATGGTCATCTGAGAGAAGGCATCGAGGACGAAACCGGCCAAGCGCGGCGAGAAGACGGCATCGCCCGCCGCGACCCGGTATACCGCCTGCAGGAGTTCGCCGCCGGAAATGGTCTTCGTGATGTAGCCGCGGGCTCCGGCACGGATGACGGCGATGACATCTTCGGGGGCGTCGGACACCGAGAGAGCGAGAAACTGCACCTCAGGGTGGTGGGGAAGGACGCCACGAAGGACGGCCTGACCGCCGCCGCCAGGGAGATGGACATCGAGGAGGACGACGTCCGGGAGGCGCTCGTTGATGAGCTCGATGGCGGCCGCCACCTCGTCCGCCTCGCCGATGACCTCGACGGCATCGCCCAGTTCGGCCCGGACACCGGCCCGGAAGACCGTATGGTCCTCGACGAGGAAGATCCTGGGCCGTCCACCGCCTGCCGCGCTATCGCTCATCGGGGCATCGACAGCTCGACTTCGGTCCCCTCGCCGGGAGACGATCGGATCACCACCGCGCCACCGTAGCGAGCCATGCGCGCCTTGATGGACTGCGCGATGCCCTGGCGGTCGTCGGGGACGTCGTCGGGATCGAAGCCTCGGCCCCTGTCGCGCACGTACAGCATGACGGCGTGCGGTTCGACCTCGGCGTAGAGCGAGGCCTGAGGGGCGCCGGACCACTTGGCGGCGTTGACCGTGGCTTCTCGAGCCGCATCGAGGAGAGCCCGGAGGCCATCGGTCAGGTCGCAGTCGCCCACCAGCACGACCTGGACCGTGATCCCGTGATCGGCCTCGACGTGACGCTGGAGCAGTCCGACGCCCTCGGCCAGCATCGTCGCATCCTCGCTGATCGCGCCGGGGGCCCGTCCCTCGAAGAGCCAGGCCCGGAGCTCCCGTTCTTGGCTCCGGGCCAGCCGCACCACGTTCTGGGGGTCATCGGCCGACCGCTGGATCAGGGCAAGGGTCTGCAGCACCGAGTCGTGCACGTGCGCTGCCATCTGCGCCCGCTCCTCGGCCAAGGCCCGCGCTTCCCGCTCCGACATCAGGTCCCGGGCCAGGCTCAACCACCAGGGGCCAAAGATGATCACGATGGCGGCGATGACGAGCAGGGCGCCGCCGAGCGGTCGCAGGGCGGCGGTGCTCGGGTGGCCGATGATCAGCACCACGATCCCGCCGGCGCCCACCAGGGCTCCCGCACTGACGCGCAGGATCAGTTTCCCGCGCCCGCCACCCCCGCTCCCGATACTGAGCATCGGGACGAGGTCGTCGTTCATCCACACCCGCTCGGCTTCGCTGGCATTGCGCCAGATCAAGATGGTCAACCCCACGGCGAAAAACACCGGCCAGCTGATGATCCCGACGAACCCGATGTGGAGCGCAGAGACCACGATCTGGGTCACCACCACGACCGGGATGACGGCGATGACCAGGCGGATGCCACGCCGATCGTTGATCGCCCTCGAGAAGATGTTCGTGGTCTCGTCGTCCACGGGAACGACCAACCACGCCAACGCGTAGACGAGGACGGGGACGCCGCTGGCCAGTCCGACGAGGACGAAGCCGATCCTCAAGATGGTGACGTCGATGCCTGTGGCCTGGGAGATCCCGCCACAGATGCCCGCCAGGACGCGTGCGTCAGACGACCGTCGCATGTTGCGCAGATGATGACGGGGGTGTCGGCCGTGCGGCCGCCAGCCATGGGACCTCGACACCAGGGTTGGGACGGCGCGGGCGGCGCCCAGGGGGCGTGCGGCCAGGGGCCCCAATGCCCGTTGGGCGCGCGGCCCTGCGGTGCTTCAGTTGTGGCGCCCTCCGGCGGGCGCGTGGCGGGATCGGTGGACTCTGGGATACCACGATGATCGCGCGCCACCTTGGGCGGCGACCATCAGGGAAAACCCTGACGGGCATCGGGTCCGGCTCAGGGTAGGACCCGGGTCATGCCGGATGGTCCGGCGGCGACCGGTGGCTCAGGCTGGTGGCATGACTACCGCATCGTTTGAAGAACAAGGTCCCACGATGACGGCACCACCCTCGGGGACGCCGTCAGACCCGTCGCCCCCAAATGGCCATCCCGAGAGCCTGCGCCGGGGCGGACCGGATCGGATGCTCGCCGGTGTCGCCGTCGGCCTGGCCGACTACTTCGACATCGACCCGACGCTGGTCCGCGTCGGCTTCGTCGCCCTCTCGCTCCTTGGCGGTCTCGCCGTCCCGTTGTACCTGGCCGGATGGTTGCTCATCCCTGAACAAGGCGCCGAGCAGTCGGTCGCCGAGGAGCTGTTGGCCCGTGAACGAATCCGCTGACCGGCCCCGTCGATCGCTCGACATTGATATCGAGTACCTGCTGAGCCACTTCCACCCGAGAGGACACACGATGCGCCTTCGACCCGATGCCACCCGCTGGACGGGCTCCTCCTCCACCGCCTCCTTGCGCGTCTCGGACGTCGAGCGCAACGCGGTGGCCGACAAGCTGTCACGCCACTTCTCCGACGGCCGTCTCGACCAGGTCGAATTCAAGGAGCGCCTGGATGCCGCCATGTCGGCCAAGACGCAGCGCGACCTGGCCGGCCTGTTCGACGATCTTCCGCAGCTGGACGTGGAGCCACCGCCCAAGCCGCCCCGGCTCCGCCGGTTGGTCCCCTTCCTGTTGATGCTGGCGTTCATCGCCGTGGTCGCCGGCTCCTCCATCTCCCTGTGGCACGCGTTCCAGGTCCCATGGCTTCTGGTGGCCGTGGTCGGCTTCTTCCTCTGGCATCGTGCGGGACGGCAATGGCGCGACCGCCACTGAACCGGCAGCGCAGCGGGTCGGACAACGGCGGCGCAAGGTGAGGCCCTGACGCGGATGGCACCTGGCCAGTCACTATCATGGTGACGACTCGATGCCTCTGAGCTGGTGACTTGTACAACTAGCGTTGAGTCCGGCGCTGGACCTGCAGCCGCCCCCGCCCCTCCCATCCCCTAGGAGAACCTCATCCATGCGCACCCTGGCCGGGTGGTGTGTCAATCACCGCCGTCTCGTGGTCATCATCTGGGCCATCGTGCTGATCGTCTCGCTGGGCTTGCTGAAATCGGTCGGCACGGCATATTCGAACTCGTTCAACTTTCCGAACACCGAATCGTCCGACGCCATCAAGCTGTTGCAAGCCGCCGCACCGAGGGTTTCGGGTGACACGGAGCAGATCGTCTTCGCCACATCGGGGGGTGCCAAGGTAACCGACCCGTCGGTCGAGAAGAGCATCACCACCATGATCGGCAGGATAGAGAAGCTGCCGCATGTGGCCCCGGTGACCAGCCCCTACTCGGCGGCGGGGGCACGGGACATCAATCCGGACAAGACCGTCGGGTTCATCTCGGTCACGCTGGACCAGCAGTACAACCAGCTGACCCAGCCCGAGGGTGTGCGGTTCGTGNNGTGCTCGCCTTCGTCGTCCTGGGCCTCATCTTCGGGTCGTTCTTCGCCGCCATTCTTCCGATTCTTTCGGCCCTCTTCGCCCTGGGCACCGCCATCGGCCTCATCGGCGCGCTCAGCCACGTGCTCAAGATGCCCGTGTTCTCGCCCGAGCTCGTACTGCTCATCGGGTTGGGGGTGGGGGTGGACTATGCCCTTTTCATCGTGACCCGGCACCGCCAGGGACTCGTTGCCGGCCAACCGATCGAGAAATCCATCGTCAACGCCGTCAACACGTCGGGGCGGGCTGTGCTCTTCGCCGGCATCATCGTGTGCATCGCCCTGCTCGGCATGTTCGCCCTGGGTGTCAGCTTCCTCTACGGGCTGGCCGTGGCGGCCGCCATCGGCGTCCTCCTGACCATGATCTCGGCCCTCACCCTGTTGCCGGCGATGCTCGGCTTCATCGGCCCCAAGGTCATGAGCCCGAAGCAGAAGAGGAATCTGGCGGAGAACGGCCCGCGCGTCGTCGGTGCAGACAGCAAGGGCTTCTGGCCCGGGTGGGCCGACCGCATCAGGGCCCGGCCCACCATGTTCGCCATGATCGGACTGGCGGTCATCGTCATCCTGGCCATCCCGTTCTTCTCGCTGCGACTCGGTTCCGCCGACCAGGGCAGCGATCCCGCCGGCACCACCACCAGGACCGCGTACGACCTGCTGGCCAAGGGATTCGGCCCGGGCTTCAACGGGCCGCTGCAGCTGGTCACCGTCATACCTTCGGCCGCCGACAAAGGCGTGATCACCACCGTGGTCAACGACGTGAAGACGCAGCCCGACGTGTCCAGCGTGGCGGCACCGATCTATATCCCGAGCAAGACCCAGCCCAACGCCGACGTGGTCCTGGTGAACGTCTACCCGACCACTTCTCCCCAAGCCGCCGCCACCACCGACCTCATCTACCACCTGCGCGATACCACCATTCCTGCGGCGGTGGGCAACAGCGGGGTCAAGGTCCTCGTGGGAGGGAGCACGGCCATCTTCGTGGACTTCGCCCACGTCCTGTCCGCGAAGCTTCCGCTCTTCATCGCACTGGTCGTGGCGCTGTCGTTCATCCTCCTGTCGATCGTGTTCAGGAGTGTCGTCATCCCCCTGGTCGGCGCCGGCATGAACCTGCTCTCCATCGGGGCGGCCTTCGGGGTGCTGGTGGCCGTCTTCCAGTGGGGCTACGGGGACTCGCTCCTCGGCATCGCGCGCACCGGCCCGGTCGAATCGTTCCTGCCGGTCATGCTGTTCGCCATCTTGTTCGGCCTCTCCATGGACTACCAGGTGTTCCTCGTGACCCGCATGCACGAGGAGTACCTGAAGTGCGGGGACAACCGGACCGCCGTGCGCAATGGATTGGCCGCAACGGGCAAGACGATCACCGCCGCCGCCCTCATCATGATCCTGGTCTTCGGCTCGTTCATCTTCGGCGGCCTGCTGGTGATCAAGCAGTTCGGGATCGGCCTGGCCGGCGGCATCTTCGTCGACGCCGTGTTCATCCGTATGGCCGTCGTACCCTCGCTGATGACGCTGCTGGGCAAAGCGAACTGGTGGTTCCCACGGCGATTGGACCGCCTCTTGCCCCGGGTGTCGGTCGAGTCCGACGACCTCGCCGCGCTGCCCCTGGCCCCAATACCCGATCCCGAACTCGTCTGAGGGGCTACCAGGCGTAGTCCTCGGGGGCGGTCTTGTGCCCGGGGAAGAGCTGGTCGAGCTCGTCCAGCACCTTTTCGTCGAGGGTGATGTCGACAGCAGTGAGGGCACCCTCCAGTTGGTCGATGGTGCGGGGGCCGATGATCGGACCGGTGACGGCGGGCCGCGTGAGCAGCCACGCCAGGGCCACGGTCGAGGGCTCGTGCCCGATTTCGGCGCAAAGGTCTTCGTACCGCTCGAGTTGGGGGCGGTGCGTCTCGATGGACTGGGCGGCCCGGCCCTCGTAGCGGCGGATCCCCTCACGCTCCTTGCGCACCACGCCGCCCAGGAGCCCGCCTTGCAGCGGGGACCAGGGGATGACGCCCAGTCCGTAGTCCTTGGCCGCAGGGAGCACTTCGCGCTCGACATCGCGCACCAAGAGGTTGTAGATGGACTGCTCGCTGACCAAGCCCATGAAATGACGCTCTGCCGCCGCAGCCTGCGCCTTGGCGATGTGCCAGCCCGCGAAGTTCGACGATCCGACGTAGAGGATCTTCCCCTGGGAACGCAGGACCTCCATCGCCTCCCAGATTTCGTCCCATCCCGTCGCGCGGTCGACGTGATGCATCTGGTAGAGGTCGATATAGTCAGTCTGCAGGCGCTTGAGTGACGCGTCACAGGCCTTCTTGATGTTCAGGGCCGAGAGCCCACCCTCGTTCGGCCAGTCCCCCATGCCGATGAAGAGCTTCGTGGCCAGGACGGTGCGCTCGCGCCGGTCGCCCCCCTGGGCGAACCAGCGGCCGATGATCTGCTCGGTGCCACCGCGGCGGCCATAGGCGTTGGCCGAGTCGAAGAAGTTGATACCGACCTCGTGTGCCTTGTCCATGATGTCGAAGGAGGTCGGTTCGTCCGTCTGCGGACCGAAGTTCATCGTGCCGAGGCACAGGCGACTGACCCGGAGACCGGTACGTCCAAGGTGGGTGAAGTGCATGGAGGCCAAACTAGCGAGAATCTCCGGACGACCGAGCTGGCGTCCGTTTTGCCCCGCCCGCTACGGTGACGGAGTAACTCCTGGCCCGACGTGAGGGGGAAGATGGCTGCGCAAGTTCCGCTGGTCGATTATCTGGTGCTGGGGGACGCACCACACCTTGTGGCGAACGAGTGCACCGCATGCGGCGCCCGCTACTTCGATCGCCGCAATGCCTGTGCGAATTGTGGCAAGACCGAGTTCACCAAGGCCGACATCGCGACCAACGGCGAGGTACGGGCCTTCACCATCGTGACCTTTGCCGCCCCGGGGGTGCCGGTCCCCTACGTGGCGGCTGTGGTGGATTGCGAAGGGACCAGCGTCAGGGCCAACCTCATCAACGTGGAGCCGGACCCTGAGCACGTCACCCTCGGCATGAAGGTGCGCCTGGCCACGGTGGCCATCGGCGCCGACGACAACGGCACCGAAGCGATCGGGTTCGGCTTCGAACCCTTGGGAGGTTGAGCATCATGGCAACTGACGACGTCTGGATCCTGGGCATCCACATGACCAAGTTCGGGAAGCATCCCGACAAGGACCTGACCGACCTGTCCTCCGAGGCCGTGCTCGGTGCGCTCGGCGATGGCGGCGTGACCATGAAGGACATGGGCGTCATCGGGGCGGGCAACCTCCTGGGCGGGGGCGGGGGCGCCGGGCAGGCGTTGCAAAAGCAGCTCGGCCAGACCGGGATTCCCGTCTACAACGTGTCCAACGCCTGCGCCACCGGAGCCACCGCGTTGCGGGTGGCCGTCATGGCGGTCAAGGCGGGTGAGGCCGACATGGGCCTGGCCTTCGGGGTCGAGAAGCTCTCGGGGGCGGGGCTCCTCTCCGGAGGGACCCGCAAGGAAGACGACGGGACCTGGAGCCCGTCCGGTCGCTACGGCGCGGTGGCCGCCGTCGACGGTCGCATCGGCACCGAGATCATGCCCGGCGTCTTCGCCCAGATCGGCATGGAGTACGGCCACCGGTACGGTGGCACCAGCTTCGAGCTCTTCGCCAAGATCAGCGAGAAGAACCATGCCCACTCCACCCTCAACCCGCTGGCGGCCTACACCAAGCGGATGAGCCTGGAGGAGATCATGGGCGACGTGATGATCGCCTACCCCAACACACGTCCGATGTGCTCGGCCAACTGCGACGGCGCGGCGGCGGCTGTGGTGGTGAGTGGTTCGAAGCTCAAGACCCTGTCGCTGGAGCAGCAGAAGCGGGCGGTCAAGATCTCGGCGTCGATCCTGACCACGGATCCGTGGGAGGAGGCGTGCCAGATCCTGCCCGACGTCAACACGCTGACGCGCAATGCCGCCAACCAGGCGTACGAGCAGGCCGGCGTCGGCCCATCGGATCTCGATCTCGTCGAGCTGCACGATTGCTTCGCCACGGCCGAACTGGTGCACTACGACAACCTCATGCTCTGTGAGCAAGGGGGCGCGGTGGACTTCTTCAACTCGGGCGCCACATGGCGGGACGGGACCATGCCGGTCAACGTGTCGGGTGGCCTCGAGTCCAAGGGGCACCCGATCGCAGCCACCGGGATCGCCAACGTCTGGGAAGTGGCCACGCATCTGCGGGGGGAGGCCGGCGATCGCCAGATCGCCGGCGCCAAGGTCGGTTTGACGCATGTCATCGGACTGGGATCCGCCTGTGGGATTCACATTTTGGAGAAGGCGGCCTAGCCCATATGGCCTCGACCGTGCGCGGGGTGGTGGCCCGGGCCAAGGGCGCGCCGGTCACCCTCGAAGAGATCGTCGTTCCAGATCCCGGGCCCGGGGAAGCCGTGGTCGGGGTAAAGGCATGCGGGGTGTGCCATACCGACCTGCACTACCGGGAGGGCGGCATCAACGACGAGTTCCCGTTCCTCCTCGGGCACGAGGCGGCGGGCATCGTCGAGGCGGTCGGGCCGGGGGTGACGTCGGTCGCTCCGGGGGATTTCGTGGTCCTGAACTGGCGGGCGGTGTGCGGCGAGTGCCGGGCCTGCCGCCGGGGACGGCCGTGGTACTGCTTCGCCACCCATAACGCAACACAGAAGATGACCCTGTCCGACGGCACGCCGCTGTCGCCGGCACTGGGCATAGGGGCGTTTGCAGAAAAGACGTTGGTGGCGGCCGGGCAGTGCACCAAGGTCGACCCGCACGCGAAGCCAGAAGCAGTGGGGCTCCTCGGATGCGGCGTGATGGCCGGGCTCGGTTCGGCCATGTTCACCGGCGCGGTGGGGCTGGGTGATTCGGTGGCCGTGTTCGGGTGTGGCGGCGTGGGGTGCGCGGCCATTGCCGGTGCCCGCCTGGCCGGGGCGACCACCATCATCGCCATCGATCTCGATGCCCGGAAGCTCGAGCTGGCGAGGCAGTTTGGCGCGACTCATGTCGTCGACGCGAGCGTGACGGATCCGGTGGCGGCGGTGCAGGGGCTGACGGATGGGAACGGGGCGGACGTGTGTATCGAGGCGGTGGGTAATCCGAAGGTGATGGAACAGGCGTTCTACGCCCGGGACCTGGCCGGGACACTTGTCCAGGTGGGCGTGCCCACGCCCGAGATGCGCATCGACCTCCCGATGATCGACTTCTTCGGGCGGGGCGGGGCGCTCAAGCCCAGTTGGTACGGCGACTGCCTGCCGGATCGGGACTTCCCCAAGCTGGTCGATCTCTATTTGGCCGGGCGCCTGGATCTGGACCTCTTCGTCAGCGAGACCATCGCGCTCGACGAGGTGGAGAAGGCGTTCGACCGGATGCAGCGGGGCGAGGTCCTGCGTTCCGTCGTCGTTCTGGGTTAGGGACGCGCCGAGTGGGAATGCTCTAGGCCGAAGTTACTGCCCTTGAG
>PMLV01000032.1 GCA_003160635.1 Acidimicrobiaceae bacterium
TTCCGCCAGGTCGTCTTCTCCGCCCAGAACATGTCAGCGGCAGCCCGAGCCCGCTTCCCGACCAACGTCACCCTCTTTGGCTACTCCTTGCCGATCTGGATGGAGCTGACCATCGTGGTCGTCTTCGCCGGGGTGTTCTTCGTGCTGGCGGTCCGGGGACTTTCCCGCACCGAGTAGGTGCCCGCGTCAAAGGAGGAATCGATGTCCGACGTCGCCCGATACAGGCGGACGGCGTGCCCTTCTCGCGGTGCCGATGGATCGTTGCAGCGAAACACTGGTTGAAATAGCCGTTCCATAGCCGTACGATGCAACCACCGAGGGTGAACCCCGAAGAGGTGGTCATGGCGTTCATTCAGTTGATCGAGATCACAACCAGTCGGCCCGACCAGGTCGAAGCGCTGGTCGCTGAGTGGCGAGCGCAGACGGCGGGACGCAGAACTGTCCAGCGAGGCACGTTCACGAAGGACAGGGAGCGACCGGACACCTACCTCCAGATCGTGGAATTTCCATCGTATGAGGAGGCAATGGCTAACTCGGACCTCCCCGAGACTGCAGTTCTTGCAGAACGTCTGGGGCAACTGTGCGATGGGCCAATGTTGTTCCGCAATCTCGACGTGCGAGGTGTCGAGGAGATGTGAGTTCACGGACTACCGACTGAAGGGAGATCACCAATGAGCCGAAAAGTTGCAGATTGTCGCGACTTTCCGAGTGAGAGTGGCTGCACACTCACGATTTCCGGCGAAGAAGACGAGGTGATTGCGGCTGCGACCCAACATGCCGTCGCCGTCCACGGTCACGAAGACACTGATGAAGTGCGGGCGTGGTTGCGGCAGAACTTGAAGGATGAGACGCCCGTCTTGTAATGCCCCTGCCCTACAGGGAGCGCCGGCGCCACGACAGGGGAGCTATAAACAAACAACCAACAGGAGGTCCGATGTCGAAACTTGTCCGCAGGAGCCTCAATACACCCGACGAGACCCGGCCGTTCGACGGTGGCACTGGTCATCTCGAGGTGGTGAATGTCGACGGTGGTGCGGTAGGTCGGGCCACTTTCCTGCCTGGATGGAAGTGGTCAGAGCACGTGAAGCCGATCGCCAAGACCGAAAGTTGTCAGGCGGCTCACACGGGGTACTTTGTCTCGGGCCGGATGAAAGTCGTCACAGACGACGGCGAAGAGATGGAGTATGGCCCGGGTGACTTTGCCGTTATGGCACCAGGGCACGACGCGTGGACTATTGGCGATGAACCTTGTGTCGTGATCGATTGGCAGGGATACACCGACTACGCAAAGAGGTGAATGACCCTCCTCCTCACCCTCCTCCTCCTCCTCCTCCTCCTCCTCGCCAAGAGAGCGCATTGCAACGTTGCTGCAGGTTGGCTTGTGCCGGACGCAACTGGGTCGGTCAGGCGGTGTTCCGATCCTGAAACGTGTGGCGATACGCCTGAGGGCTGGTGTGAACGATCCGACTGAAATGTTTGCGGAGGTTGCCCGCCGTGCAAAAGCCACTCTGCTCAGCCACACCCTCGATCGAGAGGTCGCTCACCTCGAGGAGCCGTTGAGCGTGCTGGACCCGCTGGCGGACCAGCCACTGGTACGGGGTAGTCCCGGTGGCGGCCCGGAACCGGCGGGCGAACGTTCGGGGGCTCATGGCGGCCCGGACCGCCAGATCTTCGACGGTCACCGGTTCGCCGAGATGCTCCTGCACCCACGTCACTGTGTCCGCGAACAAGTCGGAGCTATCGAGCGCCGGCAAAGGATTCTCGATGTATTGGGCCTGCCCTCCGTCACGTTGGGGCGGGACTACGAGTTGACGGGCCAGTTGGGTCGCGACGTCGCTCCCGAAGTCCTGGCGCACGATATGCAAGCACAGGTCGATGCTGGCGGCACTGCCAGCCCCGGTCAAGATGTCGCCCTCGTCGACATAGAGCACCCCAGGGTCGACTGACAAAAGGGGATACCGCTGGGCCAGCGCGTCACATTCCGCCCAATGGGTGGCGGCGCGGCGGCCATCGAGCAGGCCCGCCTCAGCCAAGACGAATGCACCGCCGCACAACGAAAGGATGCGGCACCCCCGGGCGTGGGCCGACCGCAACGACTCGAACACGCTCTCGGGCACCTCGCTGGGTCTGTAGGTCGGTGACACGATGATGGTGTCCACACTGGAGAGTTTCTCGAGTCCATGAGGCACAAGGATCTGGAAGCCACCGTCAGCCGTGACCGGAGCCGAAGTGTCCCCACAGATGAAGAGGCGGTACCATGGGTCGCCCGGGGCTACCCATCGGGCGTCGCCGAACACCTCGCAGGCCACCCCAAGCTCGAATGGGGTGAATCCGTCGTACACGATGATCGCCACATCGTGGGAACCACGTTTCGGCCGATCGTTGGCCGTCTCGCCCTGCTTGCTGCTCAGTGATTTGGCAGGTTTGTCGCGCACTATGTCAATCATGCCGGTTTCGCCGGCCGTTGTCGCCACCCATCATGGAGTTGTGATGAAATCTGGGCTCTTTCGAGTGGGTGCGCCCCACCGCACCGTTGACGAGCGAGAGGTTGGCAGACGGGGCGCAACGCTGCTCCTCGTCGTCCCGGACGGCCCGCCGCATCTGACGGCTCTGTGCAATCGATGGTGGGTCCGCCTCATGGCGCGAATGCAGTCCTCCTCCCTCGATCGCCGACTCGCTGATGGATGCTCGCCCGAGTCAAGCGGGGTATTGGCGGCCCGAGCTCAAGTGCTCGTCTCACCCGTCACCCGTCGCGCCTTGGTTCAAGGCTGGGAGAACGTCTTACGGCACGCGCAGAAGGCCCCCGCCATGCGTGACCCACGAGCACGCCTCAACCGGTGCGGCATCATCGCGTGCGAACGATACATACGAGACGTGCAACTCACCCTCTCGACCCCGCAACCGCTCCCGGCACGCGGCATGGCGATGATGAGCTGCATTCTCAGCAACGGCATGGGGCCGTTGTACGGTCGTCGCAGCCCGGGTGACTTGAAGTTCGCTCTCGAAGAGGCGATGGCGCAGCTCGATGCTTCTGTCTCGTTGTAAGGCCTTTCTGGCGACGGCGATGTCTGTGGCGCCGTTGCCATCGGTCGTTCGTCGATCGCCGATTTGAGCTCCGCCGCGATGGTCGGGCCTGTTTCGTCGGCGGCCTTCTGTGAATGATTCGACAGCAGAAGGTGTCGTCCATCCTCATTCGGTTGCGAAGTGGTTGCGGATTGGTTGGAACTGGGGGTGACTTGACACAGGTCTTGACTTGTGCGGTGCAAGGGATCAGTGTCAGCTTTTGGAGGCAATCGAAAAGGCATACCTCTCGTGAGGGAGGGACGCAAAGCTACGGGACTCACTGAGTTCGCCGGGCCGCCGAAAGCGCACGCATCGCATCGCTGACTTTCCGCGCCCGTTTTTCTTGGCGGTGAAAGGGCAACATGCGGCAGGCGGGTCGGCTTCAGCCAGTGCGGAGGACACCCTTGGGGGATCCCGCTGTGCGTCGCCTTCGAGTCGGCATCGGAGCCCACGGCGGCACGGGGATGGTGGCGTTCGCATTCTTCGCAGTGGCGACGTGGCGCGTCACACACCTGCTGGTCGAAGAGGATGGACCGGCCGACGTGGTGCTGCGAATGCGTCGTCGGGCCGGATCCAGCGCGCTCGGACAGGCGATGGACTGTTTCTATTGCGCAAGTCTCTGGGTGGCGCTTCCTTTCGCGGTCGAGCTCACGCGCGAGCCTTCGCCGAACGCCCCGTCGTGGAGTGGGGGCACGTCTCGTCGCATGCGCCTGCTGGAGAGCGTCGCCACATGGTGCGCGCTCTCGGGAGCAGCCTGCTTGCTCGAGCGGGTATACGAATCGGGCGTTTCCGGTGCGGCGTTCGACGAGCCGATCGTGCCGCATCCGGAGTGGAATGTCGCGGCGGACCCGCGGTGCTCGGTCGTGGAGTCGGTGGCGTGAGTTGCTGCGGTCGTGGCAGGAGGGCACTTGCCCAGTCTCGGCCTACAGCGCGCGCCGATACCACGGAGGCGAGGTCGTCGTCCCACCCCCTTGCGCCCGCGTCCCAGATGAAGGCCGCCGCACCGGCCCCGACGGCGGCCGCACCGGCCACTGGCCTCGGGCGCGCTCTCGGGCGCGCCCTCGCCAAGCGCAACTCCTCGAGATGACCTTTGACAGCTGAGCACGAAGTCCCACGACACGACAACGAAAGCAAGGTGAGCGCAAGATGGACAACGGCACGACAACCCCCGACGAGCGCCTTCTCGGCCCCCTTCAATCCTCACGGCTCTCGGGGCTGACCGGACTCCCCGCCTCGGACTTCGAAGGGCAAACGCCGGCTGCCCTCTCAGCGCGCCTGCGTTGGGTCATCGACCCCGAGCTATGGCTCTTCCGGCGGGTGTGCGGGCAGGTGGTCAAGACCGACCCCACGACCGGCACCGATCTCCCAGTTGCCAATGCCACGGTGGAGGTGTTCGACACTGTTTGTGACTACTGGGGATACTTCCCAGAACCGTGGCCATGGGGGTGGCTGTTTCCCGTCCGGTGTGAACGTGAGCTTGTCACCACCGTCACGACCGATGCGTGCGGCAACTTCTGCTTTTGGATACCGCGCTTCGAGATTGAATGGATCCTGCGCTGGCGGGAGGAGCGGCTGTGCTTCGCGGAGCTCTTCACCAAGCCGTCGATCTCCGACCTTTTTGCCCCGCACGTGCCGTCGCCGAATCCGCCGGATCCGGCGACGCTGGTCGGCCGGCTTCGGGCCGGGGGAGATCTTGCGGCGACGCTGGGTGCCCGGGCCGGTGCAGTTCTCAACGCGGCCCGTAGCTCTCTCGGTTTCGGCGACGATGTACGGCGGCTGGCCGATCTCCTCCAGGCACCGGCGTTCACGCAACGGGTGGCGCCACCGTTGCCGTCCCTGTCCGGAAGGGACGACCAGGAAGTCGACGCTGGCGCGCTCGGAGCGATCGACCCCAACCGTTATTTCGGCCCCTTCCTTCGCTGCATCGATGTGTTTGTCCCCGAGTGGTACGAGATCCTCGAGACACCGGATGTGAGCATCTCCGTGACGCAGGCGCTGACCAGCGGTGTGCAGACGATCTACGACGGCGCCTTCGACATCGACTGGGGAACCAATCCGATTCCCACGGTGACGCTGCACGCTTCCCCGCTCGCTCTGGCGTCGCAGGTCCCCTGCCCCCCGCCTCAGGTGAACTCCGACGAGCTCGGATTCCAATATGTCGGATTGTTGCCGGTGTCGCCGCCCTATGCGGCGGGCGGCACGTTCGACGGATCTACCGGGTTCGCCACCAGGGTCAATCAGCCTCGCCCGGTGACTCCACCGCCGGGTGGGTGCACCTGCGACCACATCGATCTCACCCACCCGCCGTCATGCCCGGCCACAGCACCCTTTTACGGTGAGCTGTATCTCTATGGTGGGGTTTCCTATCCCGGGGCGGCGTACTACCGGATCATGGCGCAGTACGCGTCCGGATCCGGGATTCCCGCTCCAGGATCATTCGGTCCCGCTGCGCCGCTCCTTGACACGTGGTCGGTACCGCAGCCATTTCCCTCGCTCCCCGTGGTGATTCAGCCGGCAAATCCCAGCGGCTGGTATGCGATCTCCGCATTGGCAACCGAGTCGGGACCGTACACCGACATGCTCATGGACTGGAGCGATGTCAAGGCCGACGGCGTCTACTTGTTGACGCTCGAGCTCGCGGATGCAGCGATGAATCCGATACCGTTGAGCCCGAGCCAAACGTTGCTGTTGGTCGTCGACGGTTCCGCCCCACTGGCAGCGACTCCGTTCACATTGAACTGGCAACCGACGACCGGCGTGGGAGGACCGATTGACCCGTTGGCGTGGACGACGGCATATCCACCCTCGTCCGGTTGCGCGCTCATCGACACGATGGGGAGCGCGATAGCACTGCAGTTCACGGCGAGCGTGAGCTCGCCGCATCTCCGTCAAGCGGAAGTGAGCGCCGCCGGGTGCGGAGGCGCTGCGCCTGTCCGGGCGGCGACGAATCCTCCAGACTCACAGTGGTACACGGCGAGCACCGACCCATCTGCTACGTCGTACAGCTTCAGCGGCGTCTACTACCTGCCGGCTGGGGCGCCGGCAGGGTGCTACAGCTTCGGGCTGTACGCCGACACCCGAGCCTTCAATTCAGCGGGCGGCACGACGTCGGACCCTGTGCACACGGGGTGGTGCGGGGATGAGCCCGGAACCCCGTACACCGACGTCGTGATCACGGTGGCCATTGTCTGACCGCACGCCGGCAGTCAACAACGAGAGGAGTCAAAACGTGTCTGATGGGACCACACCAACGTTCGACCCGACGGACGGGACCACGCCCGTGACTTTGCCCACGCAGGACGCCTGTTGCCAAAGCCCTTGCGATCCGACGTGGCTACCCAAACCGAGTTGCGTTACCTACACCGAGACCAAGACCACCGTGGTGAGTCTCGCTGGCAAACCGGCAGCGGTCGACCTGGCCCGTGGGTTTGTGCGCATCATCGTGACGTACACCCACACGCTGTGCCTCGTCGGTAAGCAACATGGACCGTTGGCGTACACGCTGACGCTTCTGCCGGGCGAGAAGATGACCCTGTTCCAGAGCGACCGCTACCGTCGAACCACCACGGACACTGAACGGTACTCAGTGCAGACGACCTTCTCCCAGTTCTTGTCTGCGCTGCACCAGCAGCAGAACTCGAATGACTCGAGTGCACTGGTGCAAGTGCTGAACAGCCAGACACAGAGCTCCAGCGCCTCAGGGGGTGGTGGTGTCAACCTGCTCGGCTTCAGCCTGGGCGGCAGTGGGGGCAGCGAACAATCGTCTGGCTCTAGCTCCGCGCACGACTTGTCGACCCAATCGAGCGCGAACCAGTTCGTGTCCCTGGCGCAGCAGGCCTCGCAATATACCGATCTCCAACGCTCCATCACGATCAGCAGTTACGAGGACTCCGAGACGGTCTCGACCACGCAGAGAACCCTGGTCAACAACAACCTCTGCTACGCGGTCAACTACTTCGTCCGCAAGGTGCTCGATGTCTATGCGAGCACGACAAGGGTGACCTCGGTGACCTACCAGGTCACAGCAGGAAATTATGTGTCGGCGGTCTTGACCCCCGCTGAGATCGGGCAGGTCGAAACGGAGTACAGGGTGGCGGTGGAGACGATCATTTCGGGTCTGCCCGCCGGAGGCGAGGTGGTCGAGCACCCGACCCTCCTGTCGGTTCCGACCGATGGTGTGGTCTACGACCCTGAACTCGCCCATTGCTGTGCCCTCGATCCCGAGTTGGATCAGGCTGCGCTGATCAAGCTCGAGCGTGAACAGGCCGAAGTACAGAGGATCGGCTTGCAGGTGCAGCTGATGTCGTTGGAAGTCCAACGTCGGCAGGCGCTCTTGGCCGCGGGCACCCTCGAGCCTTTTGACCCGGCGTCGACGACCACGGTCGTGGCCTGAGCGCCTTCCTCACCAGAACGGCGGGCTGTTGTCCCATCACGACACCACGACAGAAAGGCAACGAATTGCGATGACCGACACCATTACTGACGCGGACCGAGATCTTGGCACCTATGACATCTCGGGCTTGAAGCTCGGGAAAGGCGATGCGGTTCGCCCGGTCGGACTGCATGATCTCATGATCTACGCGCCGGCCGGGTTCCCGGAGCCCCCGGCCACCTTCGGCACCCTGGAGAATCTGCAACAGATCCCCTGGGGCATGGACGGGAACGACACGCTGGGTGACTGCACAATCGCCGGGGCAGATCACGTGATTGCCACGGAGAATGCCCTTCTTGGCACCGATGATGCCCGCCCCGCCCTCGACGTCCTCGAGGCTCAATACAAAGCGCTCTCTCCGAAGGACCAAGGATGTGTCATCGCCACCGTCCTTCAGAACTGGCGGAGCAATGGGCTGTTCCAGATGCCGACCGGGACAAACAAGATCACCCAGTACGCGCCCTTCGACCAGCGGAGCAAGAATGAATTTCTTCAGGTGATTGCCTTCACCGGCAGCGCGTATCTCGGCATAGCGTGCCCGCAGTCGGCCCAACAGCAGTTCGCCAAGCAGGCCCAGACGGGAACCCTTGTGCCGTGGACCGTCGTGCCGGGCTCACCGGTCGCCGGGGGCCATTGCATCGTTGCTGTCGGGTATACGACACAAGGTCTCTTCTGCGTGTCATGGGGCGGAGTCGTCCTCGTCACATGGGCGTTTGTGACCAAATACTGCGATGAGGGATGGGCCATCATCACTCAGGAGCTCTCTGAGAAGGGTGGCGACACCTTCGGACTGGATACAGCGCAACTCGACGCTGACCTCGATGCGTTGCCCCAGGCAGGGTAGAGCATGGTGGGGCCGTGGCCCCTCCATGCTCTACCCTTCACCGGCCCGCCGTAGCTGCGCAGAGGTGGCGCTACCTCGTCAACCGATCCCGCTTCACATCAGGCATAGGTTCGGAGGAACCCGATGCCATGACCGCTAGGACGAGGCGATGGCGACCTTGAGTATCCGGTGGATGACGTCGGGAGGGACGCCTGAGGCGCTCCCTTGCGCGTTGATCTTTTCGACGACGCTGAGACCCGAGGTGACACGTCCGAATAGCGTGTACGAGTTGGGTAGCGATTCGCCTTGTGTACCGGCAGTGATGAACCATTGGCTGCCGCCGGTGTGCGGTTGACCCGTATTGGCCATGGCTACAGATCCGAGCGGGTACTGATTGGCGGGATTCGATGCCTTGGCAGGCAGCTCGTCGGGGATGGTGTAGCCCGGGCCGCCGGTTCCCGTTCCCGTCGGGTCTCCCGTCTGATCCACGAATCCCGGGATGACCCGATGGAAGGTCACGCAGTCAAAGAAATGGTGCTGAGCCAGGAAGACGAAGTTGTTGACTGTATGTGGGGCATCTTTCGCGTCGAGCGCGATGACAAATGTGCCCACGTCGGTCTTCACGGTGGCGCTGTAGGTCTTGGTGGGATCGACCGTCATTGCCGGTGCGCTGCTCCAGGTCGGCTTGGTCAGCCCGGTAGCCGGATTCTTCGGACAACCAGCGGCCTCCGAGGTTGCGTTTGCGGTTGCCTGCGCCTTCGCATGAGCCGCCGACACGCCAGTCCCCGAGGAAACTGCGACGCTCTTGAATCTGGCGTTTTGCTGTGTCGCTGCGTTTGTGAGCACCTGCTTGTCATGGGCGGTGAGCGGAACTTGGATACCCGTTGTGGTACTTGTCGTCGAGCTCGCAGCGAGATCCTCGGACAGGCCGGTCAGTTCGAATGCGGCGCCGCGCCGCCAGGCGATGAGGTAACTCGAGTCCGAACCGGCTCGCGCGACGGCCGTCGATCCGAGACTCTTCGGGGGGCTCAGACCAGCTTGCGCCTTACCGGTGGATGAAAAATTCTGCACGAGCGTTGTCGCATCAGCCGCCGATTCGCAGTAGAGCACCTCAGACGCCAACCCGACCTTGCCGGACGCGCTTGCGAACTCCTCTTGTGCGCCGAACGGGCACCCTGTGACGGTGGTGTCCGTGGAGGCGGAGGGAGCGCTGAGAACCTTCGGGAACCCCGCCTTCTTGGCCGCGGTGACAGAAATGAGGACGCTGGTCGATGGCTTGGACGCCGACGACGCGCCCGCCACTGCGGGCACCACAACGAAGGAGCCTATCAGGGCGATGGCAACGACGCCAATGCCTGTCCTGGCGACGAGCTTGAGGGCCAGCTTTCTCACGAACACACGTCTTTCTGGAAGGGAGGAGACCTTGCAAAGCCCGCTCGGGCTGGAGGGACGTAATCTCCGGCTAAAGGCGGCGCACGTCGGACGCCGGAAGGCTTCGGTGAGGAACATAGTCCAACCACTCGTCGTCGACCATTTGCCTGTGCCGCGCCGAGCCACCAACCTTGGCGAACCCTTCGTATTGGTGACGTTCGTGTGAACCGTCGGTCGGAATGCTTCCAGGTCGTCCACGAAGAGGAGCAGCGCCGCCATCCTCCCCGCGGGAGCGGCTCATCCAAATCCGAAGAACCTCATGGTGGCGTCGATCGCGCCGAAGTCCGACGGGGTGGCGAAGTGGTCCACTCCGGCCAAGGTGACGAGCGATGCCGAGGGAAGTGCGGCAACGAGCCGATCCGCGCTTTTGACCATGTCGCGGTCGCCCAGCACCACCAGTACGGGAAAGGTCAGCGTTGCCAGCTCCTCTTCCCGGATCGGGCGCCGGTCCCTGCGCATGAAGGCCGAAAGCGCTTTGGGGTCGTTTCCCGTTGAGCGCGCCAGGCGGTGGAAGAGGCGCGCCTGGACGTCCTCGGGTTCCACCTCGGGCTCCAGCATGTCGACGAGCGCCCGCGTGTCGCTGACCTCGAAGACGTTGTTCCCGATGCCGAGAAGGGCGATCCTTTCGAATCGTTCGGGATGGGCGATCGCCAGCCGCAGGAGAAGGTCGGCGCCGGCGGAGAATCCCGCGGCGGAGATCGGATCCGGTGCCGGGAGGAGCCCGAAGACCTGAGCCTCGACATCGGCATATGCCTCGGGATCCGTCTCGCGAGCAGACGAGCCATGACCTGGCAGGTCGATCTCGGGAACATCGCACCCGAAGTCGGCCAGGATGTCCACCCAGCCGGTCTGCCGCCAGCCGTGATCGAACGTGGAGGCAAAGCCGTGGAGGAGCACCAACGAAGTGGGCAGCTGGGTCATGCGCCCTCCCGTGCCCGTTCCCTGATGCGGGCCAGCGCCGCCAAGCCTGCGCGCAGACCGGCGAGTTCGGACTCCGTCAGCATTTCCGCCAGTTCAGCATCGATGGCCTGGATACCGGAACGGACGGCGGCGGCGGCGGCCCGTCCCCGCTCGGTGAGCTCGATCGTCATCCGGCGCCTGTCCTCGGGATTCAACTCCCGGGTGAGGTAGCCCCGGAGCACAAGGGTGTCGATCAGCTGGCTGGCCGCCTGTTTCGTCACCCCGAGCCCACGGATCATGTCGACGGCCGAACCACCGTGGTGGCTCATGCCGCCCAGGACGAACCCACCGTTGCGGGGAAGGTCCTCGAACCCTGCCTCGGCCAGGCGCAGGCCGATGGCCTGCGAGTAGCTGCCGCGGGCCGCCCGCAACAGCGCGGGGATCACGACCTCTTCGTCAACGGGGGCGTTCGGCACACGAGGAGGGTAATCGTTCGCCGGTTGGTAGTCAATGAGGTTGACTGTCAAGCAGTTGGACTTGCGGGCAATCCGCGGCGGCTCTTCGCCCGTACACCTCATAAGTTATGAGGCAGGGTCGCATCTCGAACGACCCCGGGGGACCCGGTTGAAAATGCACGCAACGCCGATCACAGCACAGAGCCGGAACCTCGATGGTGGTTTCGCCGGGCGGGCCGCCGCGGCAGGAATCGTGGTCGTGGCCACGACCCCTTCGTCGACACGATGCACGGATGGGCTCGCATGACGACCTTGACGCAGCGGGCGAACCATGTCTGCGAGCAGTTCCGATCGACCCGGGATGCCGGCGTCTCGCGCGACCTCGCACTGCTGGGGGCACGAATCGGCCTGGCGTGGGTCTTCGTCTACCACGGTGCGAGGACCCTCTTCGGAGCGTTCGGAGGATCGGGCATTCACGCCCAAGCGGTGTATTTCGTCCATGTCGCCCACCTCCATCCCGGAGCGTTCTTCGCTGTTCTCGGCGGCATCATCGAATGCTTCGGCGGCGCCGCGGTGGGGCTCGGCATCCTGGGTCGCCTGGCTGCGCTGGGGCTCGTGGGCGACATGGTCATGGCCATGATCACCGTGACGTTCTCCAACGGCGTCATCGGTGGCAGCGCCGGCTCCGGCTACGAGCTCAACCTCGCCCTCGCCGCCCTTGCCCTCGTCGTCGCCATTCTCGGCACTGGGCGTTTCTCTCTCGACGTCGTGCTGCGCAAGCTGCTCCGAAGGTAGCCCCACCCGACGATATTTCGTGGGACGCCTACGGGACCCGGCCACGACCGTTCACTGGTATGCAGCGTCTCGAGTCCGGGCGGCCCCGGTCGGCGGTGTCGGATCCAGAGGTCGAGGTCGCCGTTCTGGGACCGGTGGAAATCCGCGGTGTGGCGCAGCCCTTCTGCCGCGCCTCGTCCCGGGAGCTGGTGGCCTACCTGGCGTTCCACCGCCAAGGAGCGCGCAGTGATGTCTGGGCCAGCGCTCTTTGGACGGATCGATGCATCGCACCATCCACGCTCCACTCGACGGCATCGGCGGCCCGTCGAGCACTTGGCCGATCGCGGAGCGGTGGAGAGCATCTTCCGCGCGGCGGGGGGCGATTGCGGCTGGCCGACTCAGTGGGGACCGATGTGGACCGGTTCGCCCGGGTGGCCGAAGGTCCGGATCCGGACCGTTGGAAGGATGCGCTCGCGCTGGTGCGCGGCCGGCCCTTCGAGGGCCTGAACCTCGCCGATTGGGCGGTGCTCGACGGCACACAGGCCCAGCTGGAGGCGATGGTGGTCGGCACGGCGTTGAAGGCAGCCGAACATTTCTTGCGCCGCGGCTCCGGCGAGGAGGCCGAATGGGTGATTCGACGGGGTTTGCGGGCCAACCCCTATGACGAGCGCCTCTACCGGGGACTCCTGTGGGCCATGGAGAAAATGGGGAATAGGGCGGGCATGTGGTCCACCATGGCGGAATTGCGCTGCCTGGCCACCGACGGCGGTACTCGGTCGGAGGGACTCGGTCCAGGCACGGAGGGCCGCATGAGGCAGTCGTGCGTCCATCCCACGACGACGGCGCTCTTTGGTGAGCTCATCCAACGGGAGTCGCCCGCAGTCAGGGGGGAGCCGTCGAGGCTGTAGGGTTGCGTCCCGCCATGGCCAGAAGCTCTACGGGAAAGTCGGTCGCACGCGCCGCCGCCACAGGAGGCGGCACCTCCTACCGCGGCCAAATGCCGGTCAACTGGTATGCCGCGCTCGTCCTGATCGTGCTCATAGGCATCGGTTCGGTGGCCCTGGCGCGCTACAACTACGCCAAGGGTTCGCCGACGACAGCGCCGATCGTCGGGCAGACCTGGCACGCCGCTCTGGCGTTCGATATTTGCGGAAAGGCAGAGCCCGCGCTCACCGCCACTGCCTCGGGCTCGCCCAACGGGCTGACCACGACTGGTAGCGGGGTCTTGCTGATTGCGCCCAAGTCGAGCAGCGAGGCTGGGAACAATGCCACCTTGGGCAAATTCGCCAAGGAATACGCGACGGTGCAGCTGACCAATACATCGGTGCAGTATCCCGGAGGGGTGCCGTACAAGAACGGGCAGAAATGTGCCGCCGGGACCCCCGACGCAGGCAAGGTCGGCATGGTGCGGGCACGCTCGTGGACCCTGTCGACCAGCAGCCAAAAGAGCGGCAGCGAGACCAAGCAGGTGGGTGGCAACTACACCACGGCGCCCGCCGGCCTGAAGCTTCGCAACGCCCAACTGATAACGGTCGGATTCGGACCCGCGACCAAGCCCCTGCCCAAGGTGCCGGCGACGACCGAATTGGCTCTCGTCCAAGCCATCGAAGGCACGTCGGCCCCGATCACGACGACCACCGTCGCGCCGACGACCACCACCACGACTGCCGCCTCAGGCACCACCACCACCACCACGAGCAAGTCGTCCGCCACGACAACCACAACCACCACCAAGTCATCGGGCTAATGAAGGCGGTTGTTCTCGTGGGCGGCGAGGGGACGCGGCTGCGTCCCCTCACGTTGTCGATACCCAAACAGATGTTGCCCATCGTCGGGGTGCCCATGATCGAGCGGGTGTTGGCGCACCTGGCGTCGCACGGCGTGGACGAGGCAATTCTTTCGCTGGGTTACCTGCCGGACGCCTTCAAGGAGGCCTACCCCGATGGAAATGCGGCGGGGGTCCGGCTGACGTATGCCGTCGAGCCCGAACCGCTCGACACGGCCGGTGCGGTCCGGTTCGCTGCCCTCTGCGGGGGTGTCGATGAGACCTTTGTCGTCGTCAACGGCGACGTGCTCACCGACCTCGATCTCGGTTCTCTCGTCGCATTCCATCGAAGGAGCGGTGCCGAGGGAACGATTGCCCTGTATCCCGTGCCCGACCCTTCGGCCTTCGGGGTCGTACCGACTGATGCCGAGGGAAGGGTCACGGCGTTCGTGGAGAAACCACCTCGTGACGAGGCACCGACGAACGAGATCAACGCGGGCACGTACGTGTTCGAAGCATCGGTGTTGGATCGGATCCCCGCCGTCGGGCGCGTCTCCATCGAACGCGAGACGTTCCCTGCCATGGTGCGCAGCCGCGTGCTCTTTGCCCGGGCCGATGACGGGTACTGGCTCGATACGGGTACGCCGGCCACCTACCTGCAGGCCAACCGCGACCTCATGTCAGGGCAACGGCCGGGCGTGCCCGCCCCCGGGCTCGACGAGCGCCCCGACCGGGTCTTCCTCGGTGGTGAGAGCACGATCACGGGAGAGGTCGTCGGGCCCTCGGTCATCTTTGCCGGTTGCGTGATCGCGGCAGGGGCACGGGTGGAGCGCTCGGTGCTCGGCGCCGGCTCCGTCATCGAGGCGGGGGCCATGGTCATCGACTCGGTGTTGATGGAGGGCAGCCATGTGGCGGCCGACGCCAAAGTGGCCGGCTCCGTGCTGGGGCCGCACGTCACCGTGGGCCAGCGGGCCGACGTCCGTCCGATTTCCGTGCTGGGAGTACGCGCCGTCGTCGCGTCAGGCACGTTGGTCGACGGCGAACGAGTGACAGGGTAGGAGTCTCCAGATGCGCACGATGGTGACGGGAGGCGCTGGTTTCATCGGCTCGACGCTCGTGGACCGGCTGCTGGTGGAGGGGCACGAGGTCGACGTCATCGACGACTTTTCGACCGGCTCGCTCTCCAACCTCGCCGATGCGCGAGGGAGCGCCGGTCGGGCGCTGACGATCCACCACCTCGACATCACCGCACCGGCCGTGATCGATCTCATGGCCCGCCGCCGCCCCGAACTGGTCTTTCACCTGGCGGCGCAAGCCGATGTGCGTGTGTCGGTGGCCCGACCGGCATTCGACGCCGAAGTGAACATCGTCGGCTCGCTGCACATCCTCGAAGGAGCGCGCCAGGCCGAGACGGAGCGGGTGATCTTTGCCGCCAGCGGCGGGACCCTGTACGGGGAGCCGGTGCCCGAAGACCTGCCCGTACGCGAGGCGCATCCCCACCAGCCGCTCTCCCCCTACGGGGTGGCGAAGAAGGCGGTGCTCGACTACCTGGTGGCATACCGGGAGCTGCACGCCCTGGAGTTCTCGGCGCTCGCCCTGGCCAATGTGTACGGGCCGCGCCAGAATCCACACGGGGAGGCCGGCGTCGTCGCCATCTTCGCCGACCGCCTCTTGCGCGGCGAACCGGTCACGATCTTCGGAGATGGAGGTCAGACGCGGGACTTCGTCTATGTCGATGATGTCGTCGACGCCTTCGTCCGCGCCGCGACGCGCGGGGGCGGGCTGATCTGCAACATCGGGACGGGCCGGGAGACCTCGGTGAACGAGCTCTACGCCACCATGGTCGCACAGGCCGGCGTGGAGCCCGCAACCGTGATGGCCCCGCTGCGGCCGGGTGAGCTCCTGCGGTCGAGTCTCGACATCGACCGCGCCTCAATCCAGCTCGGGTGGCGTCCGTGGACGCAATTGGCTGACGGCACACGAGCGGTGCTGGAGTTCGTGCGGCAACAGTTGTCCTGAGCGGCGTTCATCGGAACAGGTCTTCGTCCGGCGGCCGTACGATCTCCGTCCGGACCGAGGCCCGGCGCAACCACTCCACAGGGACGCCGCGGACGATCGCGGCCGGGATGCCGCGATCCTTCCCCATGACGAGCTCGGCGGCCGAAGCCAGCTCGTCGGCCACGCAGACCTCGGTGGCGATGAGCTCCCGGCCGTTGGCGTCCAGCGTGCCGCGCAGGTCGATCACCGCGGCCACGCCGGCGCAGCCGATCGCCACATCGGTGACGCCGCGGCGCCACGTGCGACCGAACGTGTCCGAAATGATCACGCCCACGTCGACACCGAGGACGGCACGCAGGCCGGCCCGGATGCGGCGGGCCGAGCGGTCCGAATCCTCGGGCAGCAGTGCGGCCGTTCCCAACGCGACATTCGAGAGATCGATACCCGCGTTGGCGCAGATGAATCCGTGCCGGGTCTCGCTGATGATGAGATCACCGCGCCGGCGGACGATGCGCACGGACTCTTGCTCTACCAGAGCGGTCTTGGCCGCCGGATCGTCCGGATCGATGGCGACAAGGCGACCCTCGGCCTTGGAAACCACCTTCTGGGTGATGACGAGCACGTCGCCCCGGTGCAACGCGGGAGCGTCCGGGACTGCCGGCGCCAGGGCATCCGCCACCGTCCGGGCCAGATCGGCGCCGGGCTCGATCTCACCGATGCCGCGTAGGGGAATGAGCGTGATGCCGTCAGACACCGGTATCGATCACCAGGCGAGCCAGGGCCGCTGCCCGTTCTGGGGAATCCATGACCGTGGGAGCGACGACACACCGCACCCCTTCGGATTCGACCGCCCCCGCCTTGTCCCGGTCGGCTTCGTCGATGACAAGGGTGCTGACCCAGGGAGCGTAGAGACGGGCCACACCCACGACCGAAGGTTCCGTTCCCAATTCCTCCAGAAGCCTGTCGGCGGGGCCTTTCAACGCCTTGCCGGCGACGATGGGCGACACGGCAGTGATGTCCTCTCGTCGCGACGTGAGGGCGGCCAGAATCCCCGGAACGGCGAGCAGGGGTCCGATCGAGACAATCGGGTTCGAGGGGCAGACCACGATCTGATCCGCCTCCGTCAGTGCGTGCTGAACCTCGGGGGTCGGCCGGGCCGCGTCGGCAGCGGCGAACCGGACCGCGCCCACGGCAACGTCGTGGTGCAGCCGGACGAAGTAGTCCTGAAAGGCCACCTCGGTGCCGGCGGGCCCGAGCTCCGTCGCCGCTGTCAAGGTGAGCATCGTCCGCAGCGGGTCATCGGTCACCGGGAGGAGCTGTATGCCGATCTGGCGCCGCGTCGCCAGGGACGCCGTCACGCCGGTGAGCGTGTCGCCGGCGTGGAGGCGCTCGGTACGGAAGAGATGGGTGGCGAGGTCGCGGTCACCCAGGCGGAACCAGCTCTCGCCTCCGAGATGCGCCAGCTCGTCCATCACCGTCCAGGTCTCCCCGGCGATGCCCCATCCCGTCTCGCGGTTGTCCATGCCGGCCAGCGTGTACATGATCGTGTCGAGGTCGGGACTGATGTGAAGACCGTGCAGCACGGTGTCATCGCCCACGTTGACGATGGCGGTGATCGAGGGCGGAGGAACGACGCGCACCAGCCCGGCAAGCATGCGCGCGGCCCCAACACCGCCGCAGAGGGTGACAAGCACGGTGCGAGCATAGAAGGCACCACACCGCCCGCAATCAGGGGGAGTTCCCGAATGTGCTTTGCTACGATCCGCCACCCGATGCCCGAAGGCCAGTGAGATCTGCCGGTGACCTGGAGTGCTAGGCCAATCGCCCACGAAAAGGAGGCCCCATGAGCCCCACCACCCGAGTCGGCGAGGCCGATCCGCTTCGAGGCACGGCGGTCGAGGCGTTCACTCCCGGCCGCTATGCGGGCCGGGTGGCGGTGGTCACCGGTGCCGGCTCGGGCATAGGGCGGGCGACGGCGCGGCGCCTGGCAGCCGAAGGCGCGGCGGTGGCCTGCCTCGATCTGGCCGGGGACGCCGTCGATCTGGTGGCCGGAGAGATCAACGCTGAGGCCACGGCCGGAGGAGGGCGGGCGATGGCGCTGCGGTGCGACGTGACCGACGAGAAGCTGGTCGCCACTGTGGTCACGCAGGTAGCCGAAGAGCTCGGCGCCATCACGAATCTCTGCAACATCGCCGGGATCGGGGGCTTCTCCCATACGACCGAAGAGACCCTCTCGGGTTGGGAGAAGATCCTTGCAGTCAACCTGACCGGGACGTTCCTCATGTGCCGCGCCGTGCTTCCCGGCATGCTCGACCATGGCGGGGCGATCGTGAACACGGTGTCGACGGCGGGGATCATCGGACAGCCCTATTCGGCCGCGTACTGCGCGTCCAAGGGCGGGGTCAAAATGCTGACGAAGTCGTTGGCGGTGGAGTACNNCTGCCCCAAGATGTCGATTTCACCCTCATCCGGCGCCTGATGACACCCCTCGGTTACGCCTATCCCCATGAGATCGCCGGGGCCTTCGCCTACCTGGGATCGTCCGAAGCGGCCTACATCACCGGATCCATACTTTCGATCGACGGAGCCATCACCGCCTGAGCGATGTGCAAGGCTCCATCGGTGCCGAGGACGACCACGACATGGACGGCGTGATCGGATCGGCGCGACTCACGGTGGCACTCGATGCCACACCACTCCTCGGCCACCGGACCGGTGTCGGCGTGTTCTGCCTCGGCGCCCTGCAGGCGCTCGGGCCACGAGCTGACCTCGACGTCCACGCGTACGTCGTGAGTTGGCGGAGGCGTGCCGGGATCAAGGGGATGCTTCCTCCCAACGTGTCGGCGGTGCAGCGGCCGATGCCGGCCCGGCCGTTGCACGCGTTGTGGGGACGAGCTGCGACGCCTCCCGTCGAGTGGTTCATCGGCCACGTCGACGTGGTGCACGGCACGAATTTCGTCGTGCCGCCCACCGCACGAGCGGGTGCCGTCGTCTCGGTGCACGACCTCACGCCGCTGCACCATCCCGACCTCTGCACGCAGGCCACATTGGCCTACCCGGGGCTCATACGAAAGGCGCTTCGCCGCGGCGCCTGGGTGCACACGGATTCGGCGTTCGTGGCCGGCGAGGTGATCGAAGCCTTTGGAGTCGATCCGGCCCGTGTCCGCGTCGTGGCGCCGGGCGTGCCGCCCCCGACGGAATTGGACAGTGTGACGACGCGTGCGCTCGCCGCGTCCTTCCTCCCCCCGGGGGTGGGTCGCCACATCCTGGCCGTCGGCACCGCCGAACCGCGCAAGGACCTCCCCGGTCTTGTGCGCGCCTTCGACCAGTTGGCCGATCGTCATAGCGACCTCGCCCTCGTCCTGGCGGGGCCTCCGGGGTGGGGCGAGGAGGCCTTGGATGCCGCCGTCGCTGGTGCCCGGGCCAGGGCGAGGGTGGTGCGGACGGGCTGGGTCGAGCCCGACGCGCTGGGCGCGCTCCTGAGGGAGGCCTCGGTGTTGGCCTTTCCTTCCCTGTACGAGGGCTTCGGCTTCCCGCCGCTCGAGGCAATGGCCGTCGGTGTCCCGGTGGTGGCGACGCGTGCGGGATCGCTCCCCGAGGTGCTGGGGGACGGGGCATCGATGGTCGACGTCGGCGACCACGACGGGTTGGTGGAGGCATTGGACAATGTGCTCGTTGACGACGTGCTCCGTCGTCGCCTTGTCATCGCCGGCGCAAAGAGAGCGGCGTCGTTCAGCTTGGACCGTTGTGGCGAAGGCCTGGCCCGGCTCTACTACGACGTGAGGGACGCCGGCCGTGACTGACGCGCAACGTCCGAGGGTACTGATGGCGGTCGAGCAGTTGCGGCGAGCCGTCCCGGGGGGCATCGGTGCGTACGCTCGGGGATTGTTGGGCGGCATCGCCCAATGTGGAGTCGACGGCGATGACATCGACCTTTCGCTCCTGGCCAGCCGGATTCCCGGCCCGGTCTTCCCGAGAGGGGCGCAAGGGGCTGATCCCCTGGCCCGTTTTGGACGGCCCGTCCTCGTGTCCCGCCTCCCGGGTCCGCTTCTGACGCGGGCCTGGGACCACGGCTGGCTGCGCGCACCGGCCGGCTTCGATGTCGTGCACTCGGTCTCGCTGGCCTCACCCCCTTCGGCACCCGCCCGCCCGGTGCAGCACGTCGTCACGGTGCACGACCTCGCATGGCGCCGCCACCCCGGGGCCACCACACGACGGGGGGCGAAATGGCACGAGGCGGCGCTGTGCCGGGCCCGCGACTCCGACGCCGCGTTGGTCGTGACGTCGAAGTTCGTGGCTGCCGACTTGCTCGGCGACGGCGTGCAGAGTGACCGCATCACCATCGTGCACGGTGGAAGTGATCACCTCGTTGCGGAGGATCCGGCCCAGACGGAGGCCTTGCTCCGTCGACTGGGCGTGCGCGGCGAGTTCCTTCTCACCGTGAGCACGTTGGAGCCCCGCAAGAACGTCGACCGGTTGGTCCAGGCGTACGGTCACATCCGGGCCGGGCTTCCGGAGCCCTGGCCGCTCGTGATCGTGGGGCCGACCGGGTGGGGGCCGGGCCTCTCGGGCCCGCCGGACCAGGAGGGGGTGGTATTCGCCGGAGCGGTCACCGACGCTGCGCTCACCGGGCTGTACCGCCGCGCCCGGGCCTTTGCCTACATCCCCTTGACTGAAGGCTACGGGCTTCCCCCGCTCGAGGCGATGCGCACGGGAACACCGTCGGTCATCGCCAATGAGGTGCCGAGCGTCGTCGACCTCGACGAGCCCGGCCCACCGCCGGCGCGCGTGATCAATCCCTTCGATGTCGACGACATCGCGGCCGGGCTGATGTCCATCTTGACCGACGATGTCGTGCGGGCTGACCTGGCGGTGCGCGGCGAGGCGCACGCGCGCTCACGCACGTGGAAGATAGCGGCATACCAGCACATCGGACTCTGGAAGTCGTTGGCGTGACCGCCCCGTTGGCCGTGTCCCTTGACGTCTCAGCCGTCCCGACGCGTCCAGGCGGTGCGGGCTATTACACCATGGCGATCGCCCGCGGCCTGCGGGCCCGGGATGACATCGCACTGACGATGGTGGCGCGGCGCGGTGACGAGGAACGCTGGAACGCGCAGGGACCCGGGGTGGCGCACGTCGTGGGCGCCGTGCCCGCGTCGCGTCCGGCCCGCCTGGCCTTCGAACAGGTTCGCTTTCCGCGCCTGCTCGATGTGCTCGGCGTGCAGGTCCACCACGGGCCGCACTACACCATGCCCGCGCGAGCTCCCGTGCCCTGCGTCGTCACCATTCACGACTGCACCTTTTTCGATCATCCCGAGTGGCATGTGCGATCGAAGGCGCTCTTCTTCCGCCGGGCCATCCGCCAGGCGGCCGTGCATGCCGGGGCACTCATATGCGTGAGCGAGGTGACGGCGACTCGCCTGCGGGCCTGCTGCGAGGTGCGGGCGCCGATCGTCGTCGCACCCCACGGGGTGGACCACGCGCGCTTCACGCCGCTCGAACCCTCTCCGGGATCCGATCGGGCCGTCCTCGAGCGGAACGGGATTTCACCGGAACGGCCGTTGGTCGTGTTCGTGGGCACCCTGGAGCCCCGCAAGGGCGTGGCATCGCTGATCGCCGCCTTCGACCGCGTCGCCGGCACGCAGGGCGACGCCCTCCTCGTCCTCTGTGGGCAGACGGGATGGGGCCTGGCCGAGACCGAGCAGGCCTTGGCCAGGGCCCGCCACGGCGACCGGATCGTGCGCCTGGGCTACCTGCCGGACCCAGCCGTGCCGGCACTCCTGCGTCACGCCACCGTGGTGGCCTATCCGGCGTTGGAGGAGGGGTTCGGATTGCCCGCCCTCGAGGCGTTGGCCTGTGGTGCACCGCTGATCACGACGGAGGGCACGGCCATGGCCGAAATGGCGCAGGACGCCGCGTGCCTGGTCCGGCCCGGTGACGACGCCATGCTGGCCGATGCCCTGGGGCTGGCCCTCGAAGGGGGGAAGGCGGCTCCCGACGTCACGCGGCGAAGGGAGCTCGGGCTCACCCGTGCCTCGCATTTCACCTGGTCGGCGAGCGTGGCCAGGCATGTCTCGGCCTTTCGGGTGGCCATCGGCACCTCGCAGTAGGGTTCAGCGGTGCGCGCGTTGATTACAGGGGGCAAGGGATTCGTGGGCCACTGGCTGGCCGCGCACCTCAAGGACTGCGGCGACGACGTCGTGGCGATCGACATCGAGACGGACATCTCCGACGGCCCGGCCTTGCGCAAGGTCGTCGCGAAGGCGTCGCCCGAGGCGATCTACCACCTGGCCGCCATGACCCATGTGGGCGAGAGCTGGGAGAACCCGAGCCAGGTGCTCAGGGTCAACGTGTTGGGGACGGCCGAATTACTGGCCGCCGCCCGTGCCCTGAAAACCCCGCCCGTCGTCCTGGTCGTGAGCTCCGCCGAGGTGTACGGCGTCGTGAGTCCGGCGCAGCTCCCCCTGCGAGAGGACACGCCGACTGCCCCGGCCACACCGTACGCGGCCAGCAAGTTGGCGGCCGAGGCGGTTGCCTTGCAGGCGTGGCGCGGCTATCACCAGCCCGTGATCGTCGTGCGGCCGTTCAATCACATCGGGCCCGGACAGTCACCGAACTTCGCCGTACCGGCTCTGGCCAAGCGAATCGTGGAGGCACGCAAGGCCGGGACCCGTTCGCTCCGGGTCGGCACGCTGACCACCCGGCGGGACTTCACCGACGTGCGCGACGTCGTGGTGGCCTACCGGTCACTCATCGTCAAGGGGGTGGCGGGGACCACCTACAACGTCTGTTCGGGTCGGGATGTGGCGATCTCCGACGTGGCGGACCAGCTTCTCGCCCTGGCCCATGCCGAGCTCGAGCTTGTGATAGATCCGGAATTGGTGCGTCCGGTCGACGTGCCCGTGTTGCGCGGCGACGCCGGCCTGTTGCACGCGGCGACGGGGTGGTCTCCTTCCATCCCGCTCGCGACAACGCTCGCCGATGTCCTGGCCTCCTGGGAGTCGGACTAGCGGCGCGCGTTGTCGCGAGCGACGCAGAGCTGCTCAGGAAGAGGCGACCCGCTGGCGGATCTGGCTTCGTACCTCTCGGGTCTGCTCGAACGCCTTCGTGGTCAGCTGGGTGACCGAGGCAGGGAGCTGTGCTTCGAGCGGCTGCAGGCTGGTCTCGATGAATTGGGTCGCGTTCTCCAACAGCTCGTCGAGTTGCGCGATGCCCTTCGTCAACTCGTTGCGGACGCCCCCGAGACGCTGGTCCAGGGAGACGTCCTTCGAGAGAAGGTTCTGCAGCTCCACACGCTGCACCTGTGCGCGCTGGTAGCCCAGCACTCCAAGTCCCACGGCAACGTAGGCCGCGTCGCGGGCCAGGTCGGTGACGCCTTTCGAGATCGAGCTGATGTTGGTCACTTCAGGCATGTTTCCTCCTGATTCTTCGGTTGTTACGGTCAATGGCCACGCTGGACGGAGTGCCGGGGGATACCCGTCTGCAGCGGTCGTTGCGTGCCTTCGGCTACAAGAGTATCACTTTTGTTAAACAGTTGCAAGCAGTCTCGGGGGGTGAGAGCAGAACCGGATCGCGGACCTTGGAACGGTTAGCCTCAAACACCTGATGGACGCCCAGGTTCCGGCAGTCGTGGCGGTCGTGGTGACCACTGGGGCGAGTCCATGGCTGGAGGAGACGCTTGTCTCCCTGGCCGCCCAGCACTACGAGGAGCTCTCGGTCCTGGTCCTGGTAACGGGCGACGAGCCGGCAGTGACGGTGCGAGTCGGGCGGATCCTGCCCGAGGCCTTTGTGCGGTTCCTGCCCGGCCGGCCGGGCTATGCCGCGGCCAGCAACGAGGCCCTCGGCATGGTCGAGGGAGCCGCGTTCTTCCTCCTCTGCCACGACGATTGCGCGCTCGACGCCGAGGCCGTGCACAACCTGGTCGAGGAGTCCTTCCGCTCCAATGCGGGTGTCGTGTCGCCCAAGTTCGTCAACTGGGACGACCCCTCGATACTCGAGCACGTGGGCCAGAACTGTGACAAGACCGGAGCGGTGGTCGATCGCATCGGGGACGGCGAGGTTGACCACGGTCAGCATGACGCCGTCCGGGACGTCTTCGTGGCGCCGGGCGGCTGCATTCTCATACGGGCCGACCTGTGGCGGGAGCTCGACGGCTTCGACCCGGGCATCCTGGCCATGGGGGAGGATCTCGACCTTTCGTGGCGGAGCCAGGTCGCCGGATCCCGCGTCGTGGTGGCACCCGATGCGCTGGTGCGCCACCGGGAGGCGGTCGCCAGCGGGGCCTTGCCGCTCGCGGTGGCCGGGGTGGAGGTCGACGGGCGCCGAGTCACCTTGCAGGCCTTGCAACGGCGCCATGAGTTGCGGGTCGTCTTGAAGTGCTACACCTGGTTCCACCTGGTGCGCGTCCTGCCGCAGGCTGCGCTCCTGGCTCTTGGTGAAGTCGTCGTGGCGTTGCTGGCCCGGGACCGCCAGCGGGCCCGGGCGGTGGCGGGCGCCTGGCTCTGGAACGCCGGGCATCTGCGCGAATTGCGGGCGCCACGGCGACAGCTGGCCGCGCACCGTCTCTTCCCCGACGCCGAGGTGCGGCGGTTGCAGCTCCGCGGCAGTGCGCGGCTCACCAGCTATTTCTCGCGCCTATCCCATCAGGGGTTTGATGCGGCCAACGCGGTGGCTTCCTCGCACGGCGCCATGCCGCGCCATGAGCGAACGTTCCGGCCCCTTCTCACCGGCAGCGTGGGCACGGCGTTCAGCGAGGATTCCGACTTCGACGAGCTCGACGACCTCGGCCACCGCTCCGGGCGCGACCGGTTCGGTCGCCCTGTGCGCCGCTCGTTCCTCAGCACGGGCCGCCAGCGCGCCGTGGCCGGGATCGTCGCTGCCCTCGTCGTCCTGGTGGGCACCCGCGGGATCCTCTTCGGAGCCTTTCCCACTTTGGGCCAGATGGCGCCATTGTTGCCCTGGTCGGCCAGTTGGCATCATTTTTTCGCCGGGTGGCAGCCGGCCGGTGTGGGGACCACCGCCCCCGCCTCGCCCGCCTTCGGGATCCTGGGCCTGGCGGGAACAGTGCTCTTCGGCGCCATGGGCCTCACGCAGAAGGTCCTGCTCTTGGGGTGCCTCCCGCTCGGCGCCTGGGGCCTGTCCCGGCTCATGCGTCCCCTGGTGTCACCACGGGCCCGGGTGGTGGCGGCGGTTTGCTATGTCGGCCTTCCTCTGCCGTATGAGGCCCTCGGGGCAGGTCGCTGGGACGGGCTGGTGGCCTACGCCGCCCTGCCGTTCATCGTGGCGCGCCTGGGCCGCCGTGCCTCCATTGCACCCTTTGACCACGTCGCCGGCCGAGGGTGGAGGGCGACCCCGCTCGGTCAGACGATGGCCCTCGGCGCCATCATCGCCCTCGCCACCTCGTTCGCCCCGGCCGTCATTCCGATGACCCTTGCCGTGGCCGTCGCCGTGGCCCTGGGCTCGGTGATGGCCGGACACCACAAGAACGCGGGGCGCATCGTGTGGGAGGCGGTCAAGGCGGTGGGCGTTGCCGTCGTGCTCTGCGCACCCTGGGTCGTCGGGACGGTTCTGGCCGGCAAGAATGCGGTGGAGATCTTCGGCC
>PMLV01000055.1 GCA_003160635.1 Acidimicrobiaceae bacterium
CCGACGGCAGGCACTTCGTGAGCTACCCCGCAAGGACCTCTGAACGCTACGGACTAACCACAACGTCTGCCTACATTCTCAAGCAGGCACTTTCGGGCGACCCCTGGATCGGTCAAGATGAACGAATGAGCCGAGAGTTTCCGCATGAGGAGCGATGGAATCTAAAGATGTGGTCGGCTGACTGGGTGGTGCTGTACGACTGGCTGTCGAGCGTCGATTTGTCGACGATTCCTGTCGAGCACAAAGCGGCCAAGCAGGCTCTTGCCGACCTCATGTCGAATATGGAAGGGAACCTCGACGCCGACGTGCAGAGTTCAACGACCGAGGACATTGACCGTGCTCGACATCTCGTTTCCAAGGACATGGACTGGGAATAGACCCGCCGCCAATGTGTCCCGAAACGCCGGCATCGCGACGCTCCTTTCCGGTTCGAGTCGACTTGGTGCTGCCTCTCGCGAGCACCACCACCACTCAGCTTGCCGGCGATGGGACCATCAAAAGCACTCGTAAGCCGAACCGGTTACGGCGACATCGAGACTCCCAGCGTACCCTCTTGGTTCACCACCGGTAGCGGATCGAGTTTTCGGACACTACGGGTCCAAATCGGTGCGGGAAATCGCGGCGACCACCCACCAGGGCACGACGGTGCTTCCAGAGCTAGATTTTGCCCATGCACGACATGGGGATTACGTCGGAACGTGTGCCGCTGGAGGACGTCAGGCTTGGCGACTGGGACTTCTGGGGGCGCCCACACGACTGGCGGGACGCAGCATTTGCCACCCTCCGCCGTGAGTCGCCGGTCGCGTTCTTTCCCGAGATGGAGTTTCCCGGATCGGCGTCCGGCAAGGGGTTCTGGGCACTGACCCGTCACGGCGACATCCTGCATGCCAGCCGCAATCCCCAATTGTTCAGCTCGTATCCGAGCATGGCGATTCAGGACTCGTCGCCAGAGGCGGCGGAGTATCTCGGTACGTCGATGATTTGCCTCGATGACCCCCATCACGGCCGTCTACGGAGGATCGTCGAGCGGTCTTTCCGCCCGAGAGTGCTGGCCCGGGCCGAGGAGTCCGTGCGGGCGCGGACCAAGCGTTTGGTGACGCAGATGATCGCCGACCATCCCGACGGCTCGGCCGAGTTCGTGAGTGCCTTCGCCGGCCCGCTGCCGCTGCAGGTGATCTGCGACATGATGGGGGTGCCCGAGGAGGACGAGTCCCGGGTGTTCTCGTGGACCAATGCCATCATGAGCGAGGTGCAGACGAAGGAGGAGTTCGTCCGCGTGGCGCAGGAGATCAGCACCTATGCGCTCGAACTAGCCGAAGAGCGACGGTCCAGGCCGGCGGAGGACCTCGCCACCGCCCTGGTCCAGGCCGAGGTCGACGGTGACCGCCTCAGCCCAGAGGAGATCGTCGGGTTCTTCGTCCTCTTGCTGAGTGGAGGCAACGAGACCACTCGCAACTCAATCAGCCATGGCCTGTACGAGCTGACTCGGCACCCCGACCAGAGGGCTCTTTGGTGGTCGGATTTCGAAGGCCACGCCAAGACCGCCGTCGAGGAGATCGTGCGGTGGGCCACCCCCGTCATTTACATGCGACGACGCGCCACCGAGGACACGGAGATTGAGGGCCAGCGGATCCAAGCCGACGACAAGGTAGTGCTGTGGTACAACTCCGCGAACCGTGATGAGTCCGTGTTCCCCGATCCCTTCCGGTTCGATCTGACCCGTAACCCCAACGCTCAGGTTGGGTTCGGTGCCGGTGGCACACACTTCTGTCTTGGTGCAAATCTGGCGCGCCGGGAAATCATGGCGGCGTTCAGCGAGTTGCGCCGGCAGGTGCCGGACATCCATGCCACGGATTCGCCCGAGTATGTTCTGAACCCCTTCGTCAACGGCATCAAGACGCTGCCGTGCGCGTGGACGCCTCCGTCCTGACTCACGTTGGTGTGGGGGTTTACCCACTTCGCGCAGCGGTTTGACGGAAGAGGATCGGCGTCCGGCGCTGCGACAACGCGTTATGCCAACCCCTGGCAGTGCCGCAAGCCGATCCGCGACCGGGACACCAAGTTCACCACCAGCTTCGATGAGGTGTTCGCGTCGATCGGCGTCGAAACCATCCGCACTCCGATCCGTTCGCCTCGTGCGAACGCGTACGCCGAGCGCTTCGTGCGTACTGTACGCGAGGACTGCCTCGACCATCTCCTCGTCGTCTCACGACGACATCTCGAATCGGTGCTTTCCGACTACGTCCGCCACTACAACGAGGCGAGACCACATCGTGGACTGCAGCTCGGACAGCCGATCCTTCGTCCCTTCTCACTCCCGCCAATCGACGATGGCACCGTCACCCGCCTGGACATCCTCGGCGGCATCATCCACGAGTACGGGCGGGTCGCCTGATCACACGTCGCCCCAGTGACGGCTTCGACATGTGCGTAGGCACCTACACAACGCGGAGCTCGACGATCAGGTAGGTAAGTGCTTCGCCTGGCAACTACTGCGTGGCTCCTCTGGGTCAAGTGCGCCTCCCCAGGCACCGCTGGCCACGTATTCCGATCGATTCTCCCGAAGCCAACCCTGCGTCGGAGTTTTTGGACCCTTCAGACGGCACCCGGGCTCCGCAGCATTTCTCGCTCCTCGTCGGTCAGCACCACCTCGGCTGTTGGCCGTCCACGTCTCACCGTCGCTGCCTCCCATCGTCGCTGATGACGGGAGAATCGCGCGACTGGGTGCAGAAATTCCTATTTCAGCAAGAATCTTCGGGTCAGGACATTAGTTCTGTGCGTCCAAGAAGGCCCCAACCAGCGACGCGAGCTCCGCTGCACGCTCGGGATGCTGCAGGTCGTGGCCGGATCGGACTGTGACCGCTGTTGCCCCCGGATCCGATCGGCGAGGATGCGGCCATTGACCGGGGGAACCAGCCGATCTCGATCGCCGTTCACGATCAACGTCGGCTTTGCAATCGACCCGAGGAATGGAATGCTCGTCCAGCACGAGATGGCCAGCGACCGGTAGAGGACGGCGAGCGGGACGGTCTTGGCTGCCCCTCCGTCTGGAGTGCGCTCTGGGCGGAGCATGACGGCCAGCGTCTCGAGGCCACCCATCGCCGAGCCGATGCCGCACGTCGTCGAGGCGAGTACCAGCGAGCCGATCCGTTCGGGCCACTCGAAGCCGAGCTGCTGTGCGACGGCTCCACCGTGCGAGTAGCCCAGCACGTCGGCGACCGGGACCTCCACCGTATCGAGGACGCCGACCGCGATCTCTGCCAGCGCGGTGATCGACAGCGGGATGAGCGGACATCGGCTGGTCCCGATACCAGGAGGATC
>PMLV01000176.1 GCA_003160635.1 Acidimicrobiaceae bacterium
CGCGTTCAGCGGCGACCTGGGCTGAAGGTAGGGGGCGGGGCATCCGGCTGCCTGGCACCATTTCCTCTCGGCGAACGAGCCAGCAGAAGGAATGAACACCGTGACGAGGATCGCGCCTGACGCCCTTCTCGAATGGAACGTCGGCAGCGCGGAGCATGGCGCGTTCGGGACACGTCTACGACCGGGAAATTGAACCTGGCCGCCCTCATGGAACAGTCCGCAACAGAATCTGCATAGTCTGCGTCACACCAGGCGTGGTCCGCTCAGAGAGGGAGGTGATCCACGTCCCACACGTGGTGGATCGGGTCGTGGATCATGTACCGGGAGATCGAATTGACGGTGAATGAGGCACCATCGCTGCGACGCCCAGGACGCTCCCACTCAGCAGCCGAAATGCGTTCCAGCCGCCCTGCCAGCGCTTCGGCGTTTACAGTGAGTTTGCCCACAACGGTCTCTGGATCCTGCTCCTCATAACGCTCGGCAACGGCCGAGGCGTCTTGATCCCAATTCGGATAGAGAGGGTCCTCCTCGTTCAGCATCGCCTCGATTCGATCGGCGTACCGCGCGTAGACGTCTCGGACATGGCAGGCGTACTCAAGGGATGACCAGGCCGTGTCAACCCGACGGCCGGGCCGTATCGCCCCACGTTCGAGAAGTTGTCGCCACGACTCGGCGTTGGCGCGCAGCAGACCCGGAACGGTCTGAGCGATGCAGCTGCTGGCATCGAAACCACATTCCGGACAAGGTCGACGGAGGACCCATGTCCAATCCTTGTCGTCAGGAACGATCATTCGCCCCGGCGCTCAGCGTCGCTGAAGGATGCCGCGGAGATATGCGGCTTGACCGACGTGCTGCAGATCATCGGCGATCACACTCACCAACCGGATGCTCACCGTGACGGGCGGATCCCAGCTGTCATCGATAACCCGGGCGAGTTCCGTTTCCTCGAGTGATCGGACGTACCGCATCGTCGTATCGTGCACATCTTCGAAATAGCCAAGAAGGAGCGGGCCATCGGCGACCACCTTGCCCGACTCATCGGGACCGTGCCCATACCCGGTATCGGCGATGTCGAGAGGAAGACCGAACCGCTCGACCCACCCGCTTTCCCTCCAGACCTGCTCGCCCCCTGCGAGATCCGCCACGTGGTCGTCTTGAATGCGGGTCAGATGCCATATCAGCCAAGCGATGGAATTCGACTCGGCGTCGAGACGGAAGGCCAGTTCCTCTGGAGTGAGGCCGTTCACCGCAGGGTGCACGGCGTCGCGGATCCGCTCGAAGGCGTCCATCAGGAGGTCGCTGCTCGTCATTGGTACCTCATCAGTCGGCAAGTCGTATGCATCCGTTGGCCTGTGAGCCTAATCACGTTGATCATGTGCAAGATCGCCCGTGGCGGGACCCTGCGTTCCCGGGTTCGGCCTTGGCGATGGCCGCAGATATGGTCTGACAATGCACCGATCGCCGACTCTCTCCCTGCGACCCGGAGCAGCGGTCGTTGCTCTCGGGATCCTCTTGTGTGCACTCATCACTGGGTCATGGCAACTCCCCGGTGTTGCCGCAGCCATGCCCCACGCCACGATCGCGCCCGCCAAACACCTTGAGTCGGGCTCGGCTGGGCCAGATGCGGTGACGGCCTTTGGAGCGGCTTCTTCGGCGGTACCGGGCACGTCCCTCCTCACGCTCAATGCACCCATCGTCGGGATCGCGGCCACACCCGACGGGGGCGGCTACTGGTTGGTGGCCGCGGACGGCGGGGTCTTCACCTTCGGCGATGCCACCTTCGAGGGGTCCTTGGGCAACCTCACGCTCAATGCACCCATCGTCGCGATCGCGGCCACACCCGACGGGGGCGGCTACTGGTTGGTGGCCGCGGACGGCGGGGTCTTCACCTTCGGCGATGCCACATTCGAGGGGTCCGATGGCGGGACGACGACCCAGGGAGCATCGGCCGTTGGTCTGGCTGCTCGTGCCGGCGGCTACTGGATCGCCTATGGACCCGATGCGGACGCTGAGATGATTCCCGCCATCGCACACTACGTCGCCACCCGCAACGACAACGTCACGGTGGCCGTACAGAACATCCGCACCGGGCAGGTACTGCAGTTCCGACCCGGTGTCATCGAGCACACTGCGAGCACTCTGAAAGTGGACATTTTGGCCACACTCCTCGGTCAGACACAGGCAGCCGGCCGCTCACTCACCCCAGCCGAGCAAGCCCTCGCCGTGCCAATGATCGAGGACAGTCTCGACAGTGCGGCGGATGCTCTCTGGGGCCAGCTCGGCCCGGCGGCCGTCGGAGCATTCGAACGATCAGCAGGAATGACCGCCACGACCCCGGCCACCGATGGCATCTGGGGCACCACCACGACGACGGCTCTCGACCGCCTCGCGATGATCCGCACCCTGGCCCAGCCCAATGGCCTGCTCACTGATGCATCCCGGGATTACGTACTCAATCTGATGGAACACATCAACCCGGCGCAGGACTGGGGAGCTACCGGTGGGGTGCCACCCCGCGTCACGGTGGCACTCAAGAACGGGTTCGCCGTGATCAACGGCTGGCAGATCAACACGGCTGGATGGGTGGTCGGGGACGGACGCGACTACTACGTCGCCGTACTCACCGATAGCAACGCAACCGAGGACTACGGCATCGATACGGTCAACTCTGTATCTTCCATCGTCTGGAACGCCCTCGCGCCCTGACCGTGCGTCGACCTCCTAGGGTGTGTCGCCCATGGCATCGTGTTGGCCGTGTGAGCGCAGTATGGATCCGCTCGGGGTTGTCTCGCTCCTGCGCAGCCGGGATCCATTCGCCACTACCGATCCACGCCGTGGGGTCCGGGCGACGACCCAGAGGATTGCGCCGGCCCCCAGAACGACAACGGCCCATGGTGACAACAGAACGGCGAAAAGTCCGATCGCCATGACTTCGACGGCAACGGTGATGCGACCAACCCTGGGTCCCCATTCGAAGAAACGCCGGTGGAATTCCCTCAACGCTTCTGCGCTCGTGATATGGCGGCCGAGACACACCGACAGTCCTCGCACAAGACCGAAGAGCACGCCGAAGGCGACTCCGAGCCCCGGTTCTCTCACAAGAGCGGCCAACACGATCATCAGATAGACGGCTGCGGTCATGATGTAGGTCGCAAGGCCCGTGCCGATTTGCCATCCGAACCCAGCCCCATAGACCCAAGGACGGAAGCGATCGAGCCACCGCTCGTTTACCTGCCGGTGATGAACCGGAAGGTGGAAGCCCCCCAACCCCGCATCTGACGTCACGGCCACGGCACTGGCTCCTAGCGCGACGAGGATTGCCTCACGCGAGGTGAGTGAGATTGCATCCACCGCGACGGTCACAGCCGCCACGCAGAGCCCCAGGCTGGCACCCCCGAGGATGCTGCCTACGACGTACCACGCGGCAGTTGCGCGGAATCGGTGGCCACGCCCCGCCTCGCTGAGAGGCGTGATGGAGGCCAACATCGAAAGACCGCAGGGGGACCAGGTCGAACGGACGGCCGCGGCAACGGTGACCACAACGGTGGCCACGATGATCCAAGCGGTCATAGGTGGGACTCCTCTCTCAGGCGGCAGAGCCGTAGAACTGGGCGTCACCGAAGGTGAAGATGCCGCCGTCGGCCGCGACAAAGTAATAGCCCCCACCGACGCGAGCGGAGATACCCACAATCGGCATCTCGAGCTCCGTTGTCGACTGATCACCAGCGTCGGCAAAGTCGCCATACGCAAAGAGCTTTCCGAACGACGTGAGGACGGCGTATCCCGCACCATCTGTACTCGGGACAATGCCGATCACCTGACAGTTCGTAGCCGGAGACCCGCACGGGGGCGAAGGAACAGCGGTGGTCCAACAGGCGACATTTTGCTCAGCCGTGCTGTTGTCGACCGCCACTGCTGCCGTGCACGTAGGGTCGATCTCCCAAGGCGGGACGCACGCCACCACGCGGCACACGATCCGGCCCATACAACTGACATCCTGATTGCATTGGCCGTAGCGAAACTGCAAGCAGCCGGTCATGTACGAGCTGCAGCCATTGGGGCCACAGCCACAGTTGACCCCATCGCACTGAGTGTCACAGAAATTGAAACCGTTCCCACAACCGGTGGTGCAGTTGCAGGTTGCGTTGCAGTCCATGTAATAACGAGGGCCGCCGCAGAACGAGGAATTGTCTGCCTTCCACCAACCCCCCATCACCGTGTTGCTCGGACAATAGTTGTACCCCCCATTCACGGAACAGCAGAAATCCGTGAAGCCCGAGCAGCACGTGGTGCCGCACCCACACGCCGAATCGCCGCATGAACAGATCGCTCCGTAGGCCGTCCCCGGTCTCAGGGCAAGGTCGACCCCTGCGCCGATGACGACCGCACTTCCGGCGAAGGCGGACCGATTGATGAAGCCTCGACGGGAGAGACGCGTGCCGAGAAAGCTCGATGTTCGCTCGACGAGCGTCGTCGAGAGGGTCATCGGTGCGTCACCGCCCCTCCGGCCACGCCAACCGTCCTGCGGACGGCCTCCAGAGCGGCGAGCATCGTGAGGGTCAGGTAGGTCAACCAGGCGCCGACGGCTGAGACCACCAACAGGGGTACGCCATCAAACGGTTGGTGAGCAAGAGCGGTGATGATCGTGCCATCCGTCGGCGCAGCCGTCGCCACAAGAGTCGCCGCGATCGCCAGCGCGAGGTCGACCACCACGTGGACGAGCGTTGCCGGTGTGTCGGGAGTACCGAAGCAGCCGCAACTCGCGAGTGCACCGTCCCGAGATCGGGCGTACGCCACCACGCCTGCAAAGACGACATAGGAGGCAGCAACGAGCGCAGCCGACGCCGAACGCGGCACGGCCGCGGCGACCACGCCGAGACCGGCCTCGAGAGTTGCAGCGATACGGACGGTCGTTCGCATGCGCCGAACTTGGGAGAGAGCGCTAAATCGGGTTGGCATCAACTGTACGAGGGCCCGGGCGGTGTCATCGGGTCGCGCCGCCTTCATCACGCCGGCGAGGACCAAAAGGGTGCATCCGATCAGGTAGGGCCCCATCAGTTCCACGGTGCAGCTCCCGAGTTCGGCGACAGTGGTGGGGGGCTTACCGACAGCGCGGCAAGGAGGGAATTGACTCGGGGCACCAAAACGCCCCGCCGAGCATGACTACCCAGTACCGCGTAGAACGTGAAGGGGCGGCCCGCTTCGGTGAAGAACCATTGCGTACCCGACTGCCCTCCGAGACCGCGGCGGAGCAACGTGGGCCGGAAGTCTCCGGCGGACAGAGATCGTTGCATCCCCTGCCGGGCGAAGAGCTCCTTCCCCACACTCTCGGGCCCGTACTCGAAGAGGACGGCAAAGATGTCATTCGGGCCCATCAATGTGACGGCGCCCCCGCCGAAATCAGCCACCTCCTGCGGCAGCGGGAACGTGGCAAAGTGCGCGACCGGGTGGGCGATCTCGCCTTCGAGATGAGGCCGCACGAAGATGCGACCCTCGAAACCTTCGGGCAACGTTGCGGCGAGGCCGTGGGCGCGCAGCATCGCCATTGCTAGCCGACCTTCCCGATGGAACCGGCGGTCCAGGGCTCGCTGTCGTCCTCCTGCGGAGCGGGTGACTCCGACGGAAAGACATCCGCAAGGGATCGGGGGTAGAGGCTGCGATGGCCGGGATGGATCCCCGCTGCCAGCAGCTCTTCGTCATTCGCTGTCTCGCGCTCGGGGCCGTCAAGGCCGTCGGCAAACCCCTTGCTCCGGCTGCCCAATCCGAATGGTCGCACGTCGACCACGGCGCGCCGCACCAACTCAGCCACTTGGTTGAAGTGGTTTGCCACCCCCTCGCCGATGCGCCGGGCCGATGCGCCGTCGACCAGGACGAAGAACGGGGAACCCGGGACCTCGTAGTCGCCCCAGGCGTCCGTCGACATGATGATCTCCAGGCGCTCGTGCGCCTTCGATCGCACCTCCGCTGCGCTTTCGAGCTCGGGGCCTTTGGTCACGACGAGCAGGCGAATTCCCTCAGGGAGGCCGAGCTCCTGCGGCCTCTGCAACGCGTCCCAAAAACCTGCACAGGTGGAGCAGCCCGACGACAGGAACGCAATGAGCGTCAAAGTGTCATGGCCCGAGACCGTGATAGCCAGGGCGTCGCCACCGGGCGTCACGCCGGCGATAGTGGGAGCCGACGCGGAGTCACGTTCTCCGGGGAGCGGCTGGCCCAAGGTGAACGGCACGTGGACGGCGCGCGGAGAAGGATCAACCCCCCCATGATGTCCATGCGCGTCGCGTCCCGACCCAGAAGGGTCTCCCACTCCCGCCCCGAGGTCGTGCAGTGCTTTCAAGATATCGGCATGACTTCTGAGCAGGCCCGCAACCAGTATTCCGAGGAGGAGGACGACGAACGTCAAGACGAGAACAAGAGCGACCATTGCGTGTCCTTTGCGTCAGGGGAATGACGCGAACTCTACCGGCCAAGTTCCTCTGATCAGGGGCACACCGCCATCTGCGGCCTGACGGAGTCCGCCATGCCGCAGATGGTGAAGCACGACGTTGCCGACCGGGAGTCGCTGCGACAGGTACGTGACGTCGATCTGGCGGACGGCGTGATGAACGATCTCAGCGGGGACGCAATTCGGTGCCCAATCCCGCAGTGATGAACAGCGCCGTCGCAGGACCAGCGACGTCAGCGGTGTGCCACACACCCGCCGAGTTGACGACGCCCTCACCCTTCTCGATGGCGACTTTGCGTACACGGCCATCCATCTCCTGATGGAGCGTTATGGACCACTCGAGGCACAGGACGAGCTCCTCGCCGCAGGGGTGCACCTCCCAGGTGTCCCAAGGGTCGGTGAAGGGATGCAGTGTCACCAGGCATTCGCCCGAGATGCACCGGCGTGACTTCTAGTCGGAAACTCGATTCGTCGGTCATTCGCAACTCTGCCATGCAAGCCGCTGGGACATACGCTCCGGGAAATTAGACTGATGCGATGAACGACACGGACGCCACCGTCGAGTACATCCTGCGAAACTACGACACCATCACCGTCGTAGGTGCAAGCGACGATCCGGCGAAGGCGGCGCACTATGTGCCGGCCCACATGCAAATGCACGGTTGGCGCATCGTCCCAGTCAACCCGCACGCTGCAACGATCCTGGGAGAACCCGTGTACCGCACCCTGGCCGAGGTACCCGAGCAGATCGGGCTGGTCGATGTGTTTCGCCCCTCGGCCGACACGCCGGAGATCGCACGTCACGCGGTCGACGTCGGCGCAACCGCGCTGTGGCTCCAACTGGGGATCATGTCGGAAGAAGCCCGTTCCATCGCCGTACGCGCTGGCCTGCTCTACGTCGAGGATCGCTGCCTGATCGTCGAGCAACGTCGCCTCAGGCTCAATGCTCCTGGATGTCGAGCATCGTGAGCGACGCCCCTGCAGACACGAGACCTCTGGCGGTCGTGACCGGCGCCTCGAAGGGATTCGGGCTTGAGGTCGCCCGGGCGCTCGCAGCAGGAGGCTGGGACGTGGTCACACTCTCCCGCTCCCGCTCTGTTGAGCTCGACCAGGTTCCCTTCCTCACCCAGGTGCAGGGCGACGTGGCCTCTGCGGACCTGGCCGGACTGGTGGCCACGGTTGGTGATCGTCCAGTCGATTTGCTCGTCAACAACGCGGGGGTAGGTGGCACGGGGACGAATTTGGCGTCACTCTCGGCAGACGAACTCGAGCATTGCTTTTCTGTCAACGTGTGGGGACCCGCCCGCGTGTCGGGGGCTCTCCTGCCGAACCTGAGGCTGGGCGCACACCCGCTGGTCGTAAATATCACTTCCCGACTGGCCTCACTCAACCGCCAAGCTTCGGGAGAGTATCGGCATCTCTCCAGCAGTTACGCCTACCGGATCACCAAAGCGGCGCAGAACATGCTGACCGTGTGCATGGCCGCGGAGTTGGGGGCCTCCGTCCGCGTCTGGGCGGTCCACCCCGGGCGCCTCCGGACGGCCATGGCCGTCGCCGATGCAGACGGAGACCCGGCCGAAGCAGCCGAACGGCTGGTAACGCTCGTGCAGGCGGACACGGAGACCCAGCTTGCCTACATCGCGCTCGATGAAGGCCCGCTGCCGTGGTGACCGCCGACATGCGGCGGTGTCCTGACCCCTTCCCCCCCACGCTCCTCCGCTTCGCCCCCGATCCTCGGCGGCAGGCCTTGGAGTGAACGGCGGCAAAAAACCGCGTACGCTGCCGCCATGCGCGCCGTCCAATTCGACATGTCCGACCTTTCCTTCCCTGCCTTGCTTGTCGAGCTGCCTGAACCCGATCTGCCGAACGAGGCGTGGGCCCGCGTCGCAGTGGCGACTGGCGGCATTTGCGGTAGCGACCTCCATCTCTTCTCCCACAACACTGGACCGTCACCCACGCTGTACTCGCTGGGAGGGCACGCCTTCGTTTTCGGGCACGAGATCGCCGGCCGAATCATCGAGGCGGGAGCGGACTGCCCGCACCCGGTGGGCACGCGAGTGGCCGTCGATCCCTGCATTCCCTGCGCGGCGCGCGGGATTGATCCTCTCTGCGCGACCTGCGCCCGAGGCTGGACCTCCTCGTGTCTCAATCTCGACAGTGGAGTCGTGAGCTCAGGTCGCACCCTCGGATTCACCGAACACCTTGGCGGTGGGTGGAGCGAACAGGTGCTTGCACACGCGTCCATGCTGCACCCCCTGCCCGATGCGGTCACCGACCGCGGCGCCAGCCTGCACGAGCCCGTCTCGATTGCCTCTCACGGCCTGCTTCGCGCGGCACCACATGACGGTGACCCGGTTCTCGTGGTTGGGGCCGGCATCATTGGCCTCGCCACCGTCGCGGCGGTCAAAGGCCTTTTCCCCAGCTGCCCGGTAACCGTTCTCGCTCGCCACAAACACCAGGCGGATGCTGCGAAAGCCTGTGGGGCTGACCACGTGGTGCTGACCGACGCCAGCAACGGCCACTTTGAAGAGTTGGCGCAGATCATGGGTGTACGCCAGGTGGGGATGGGCACGGACACCATGTTGATGGGCGGCTTTCCCTATGTCGTGGAGGCGGTCGGCGCCCCAAGGTCGGTCACCGAGGCCCTACGAGCCGTGGCCCACCGGGGAACGGTGCTGCTGCTGGGTGCCGCCGGGGTGAGCGAGGTCGACTTGACTCCGGTCTGGTACAAGGAGGCAGCCCTGATCGGCTCCATCGACCACTCCGTCGATTCCGGCTCGGCGCCCGGGTTGGCGGGTGGCCCCGACCGTCATTCGGTAGACCGTGCGCTCGATGTCCTCGCCGCAGGGCTGCTCCCCGAAAGTGTGGTGGTCACTCATGAGTTCCCCCTGGAGGACTACCGCGAGGCGATCGAAACGGCGATCGATCGTGAGAACTCACACGCTATAAAGGTGGTGTTCCGTCCCGAGTGAGGGAATGTCCCCGGCGTGCCGGGATCGACCCGCCACAGTGAACATTTATCCTTCTCATACCTTTCCTTGACCTGGCATACAGAACAGTAGGTTTCAATGCCTTCATGGCAGGGTCCTCAATACGGAGGCCGGGGCCGAAGGAGACACGATGACGGACCAAGAATTCGATCAGCCTGGTGAAACGGGTGCTGCGGAGCAGGACACGCCTCCCATTCCGACGGCGGGCGTGCCGACGGCGGGGGCGGCCATCCCGCTCCCACCCGTAGGCGCCCCGATTCCGGTGCAGCTTCCCGAGAGCGCACCCAACGCCACGTACGAAACTCCATCGGGCGCCTCTCCGACTACGGACCCGACCTCCATCCCACCCGCCGGGCTCCCCTACGGCTCCTACGCCCTCGGTGCGCTGGCCGGCAACCCCCAGCTGGGGTCGCCCTCGGAATCTGGCTACGGAGGGCCTCCCCACATTCCGGGATACTCCAGTTGGGCTCCCGTGCCTCCTCCGGATACCCCGCGGCCGGCGGGCAACCACAAACGTCTCGCTGCCCTGATCGGTGCCGCGGCAGTCATTGCCCTCGCCGCAGGCGTCGGCCTCGGCCACGTGGCCTGGACGACCAACTCGAACTCCGTCCCCCCTTCGTCATCCGCCGGCAACGGTTCAGGCTCGACGAACCCGCCGTTCGGATCCGGCTTCTCCGGATCCGGTTCGTCGGGTTCGTCGGGTTCGTCCGGTTCATCGGGTTCGTCGGGTTCGTCCGGTTCATCGGGCCCCGGCGACGTCTCTGCCATTGCGAACAAGGTGGACCCCGGATTGGTCGACATCAACACGACACTGGGATTCCAGCAGGAGGAGGCCGCAGGTACCGGTATCGTGCTGACCTCTTCCGGCGAGATCCTGACCAATAACCACGTCATTGATGGAGCAACCACCATCAGTGTGACCGACGTCGGAAACGGCAAGACCTACTCGGCCAGTGTGGTCGGCTACAGCAGGTCGAAGGATATTGCGGTCCTCCAACTGCACGGCGCTTCGGGACTCCAGACGGCGACCATCGGCGACTCCTCCAAGGTGTCGGTAGGTGAGAACGTTGTGGGTATTGGCAACGCCGGCGGGACCGGTGGCACTCCGAGCGCTGCCGGCGGGACGGTGACGGCCTTGAATCAGTCGATCACTGCCAGCGATTCTGGCGACGGATCCTCCGAGCAACTCACCGGTCTCATCGAGACGAACGCGGACATTCAGGCAGGCGACTCGGGCGGATCGCTGGTGAACAGCGCCGGAGAGGTCATTGGGGTCGACACCGCAGCCTCCGCCGGATTCTCGTTCCAATCCTCGGGTCAGTCCGCCGGCAACCAGGGCTACGCCATCCCGATCAACGAAGCGATCTCGATCGCCAAGCAGATCGAGGCAGGATCGACATCCTCGAACGTCCACATTGGTGCAACGGCCTTCCTCGGCGTCGAGGTGGCACAGACCTCGTGTAACGGGGGCGGGGGCTTTGGCGGGGGCTTCGGCGGCAACTTCGGCAATGGGACCGGCTCCGGCAACGCCTCTTCTTCGGGAGCGTTGGTGTGCTCCGTCGTGACCAGCTCGCCCGCGCAGGAAAGTGGGCTGGCCCAGGGCGACACCATCACCTCCCTCAACGGGCAAACCGTCGCCTCTCCGAGTGGGCTCACGAACTTGCTGCTGCCGTTCCATCCGGGGGACAAGGTCACGATCGGGTGGACGGACTCCTCGGGTCAGTCGCACTCCGCCTCCGCACAGTTGTCGTCGGGACCGCCCCAGTAGGAACGTTGTCGCTCCCCCGATGCCTCCCGTGCACGAACGAGAGCCCTCTCGATCGATGTCCCGATGCCTCGGGGGTGGAGAGCAGAAGCGCGCACGTGAGGATCGGATCGATGTCTGGCCTGTTTTCCCGCAGGTCAGGCAACGTGACGTTCGAGGCGCCACCGGGCCGACCCACGGCGGGGCGTGGACGTCTGTACCCTGAGGCGTAGCGCTACCGGCAAGAGGAGCTTGCGTGATCGTTGACCAGTGCTTCGACGCACCAACTCCGATTGAAGGAGAGTCCGAGACGGCGGAGGCTTCCTTCGTGAACGGCCCGCTCAGTGATGAGGAGCTGACTCGGCTGGCCATGGACGCGGACCCCGATGCCCCGCTCAGCAGCGACGCGATTCCACTCAGCCTGCACCTGGCTCAGTTCGCGGGCTTGGCGCTTCCGGAGTGGTACATGCCTCCCGCGATGGCTCGCAGCGGGAGGCGTTGGCGGACGCCCATCGTCGTGGCCATCATCGCTGCCTTCCTGCTCATTGAGGCGCTGGGTCTGTGCAACACATTTGGCCAGCTGACCTTGGCCTAGCCCGCCATCATCGATCTTGCGGTTGAGCCCCGGAGCAGAGCGGTGAATGTGGCTTCTCGTGGCTGGAACGCACTATAAAGCCTGAGCACCGACGAGATTGTTCCTAGACGACCAGCCATCAAAATCTATGGCTTACCGGCAGCCACCCAGCTGTTTACGCGACTATCACTGATCCGGCGCGCCGTAGCCATATTGGCCCACGTCCGAAAGCGCGTCTTCTCGTCGCTGCTCAGTTGGGAGAATAGGGTTTTCTCGCTGGAGGCACCATTTGGACGTGCCGACCGGGCGCGGGCCGCGCTACTACCGCTCGCCCTCCCTTTTGCAATGAACGGCTCGAATGCCGCCCGCACTCGGCTCGCGTTTTGGCTATTGACGTCGATCTCATAGGATTTTCCGTCGAGAGAGAAGTACACCGTCTCGTCAGCGTCTCCCCCATCGATATCGTCGGTCAGCTTGACTATTACCGTTTTTGCCATGAAACCATATTGACAGAGTGCAACGGTATAAGCGAATTCGATTGCAACCAGGCAAACGATTACGTCCAATCCCAATATTTGGCAAGATCTACTACCACCATTTGCTAGTCCGTTAGCGAAAATAACGTCGAAGGCGCTTGCGGCTTGCAAAAGGACAATCCGCTGGAGCGCCCTCCCGTGCCGCAACGCCGCCCGGCCAACCGGCACGAAGTGCAGGTTCTGTGCATCGTTCGTCAGTTGAGGCCAAGCCTCGTAGGCTTCAGGCGCCTCGGCGCGCCAGATTCGACCCCTTTTCCCCCTCCGTCGGATCATGGCGCGTCGGGGCACCTATTGGTGTCTCAACCCGGCGCTGACGCGCCTGGACCCCCACCCTGACACGAGAGGTGACCGGCTCCGGCAAAATGGAAGCATGAGCCGACGGAACGACGCGACGAGAGGCTCCGGTCGCCGGCGGCGCGAAGCCCGGCCTTTGCGGCTCGGATCGCATTGGCGAGCAGACGGCGCGCCAAAAGCGGCATTTCGTTCGCAGCAAGACGCACTTCGGGCCGCAAACGTGCGCCAGATCCAATCGGGAACGGTCTTGCACGCCTATGCCTGTGACGTGTGCTCTTCTTGGCACCTGGGGAATGCTGGAGCACGCGAACGGTAGGCCAGCGGCCCTCTCGGGCAATGGCCATGACATTTCGCGCCGCCCGACCCCCCCGGACGGGCTGCGATCATGGGCTCATCGAAACAGGACGGGACAACGAAGGATCATCAATGGAGCGGCCTGAAGAGCTACCGCCCAGGCGGTTTGATGCGTGGCGGCGGCGCTCTGCCATTGGCGCAATCGCCACTGGCGTGGCGTTGGGCCTCAAGGAGATCTTTGAACCCACCACGAACGAGCCGGTGATCACTGCCGAGGCTCCGGGCGAACCCCCTGATGCCGAGAACAGGCTCCGGGTGATACTCGACCCTGACGATCCCTCCAAGTCGGTGGCGATCCTGCCTCACAAGGCCGGCGGAGCGGAGTCGTAGCCCGCTCATGGCCGTTGCCCGGCCTTTTGAGCAATGGACCTGTACGCCTACGCCCCCGAGCTCTTCGGCAAGAAGCGGATCGATCCGCAGGCAGATCTGATGAGCGCACTCACCACCGTCGAAGTGGACGGTGAGCGGCTCAACGCCATGGAGCTCGAGCCGTTCTTTCTCTTGACCGTGGCCGGGAACGAGACGACGCGCAATCTGATCTCAGGAGCGATGCACGCGTTCTTTCAACACACCGACAAATGGGAGCGGCAGCGTCTCGATCGCACGTTACTGCCCCGCGCCGTCGAGGAGATGCTGCGTTACGTCACCCCGGTGATGAACTTTCGGAGAACCGCCATGCGTGACGTCGAACTCAGTGGGACAAAGATCCGAGAAGGCGACCTTTTGCCACGCGTCGGGCAATCGGGGTGAAGAGGTCTTCGAGGATCCCGATGACTTCGATATCGACCGTGATCCGAATCCCCATATCGCCTTCGGGTGAAGCACCTTCCGGTGGCATTCACGCCCACGGTTCCGCAGGGTCGCTGATCCGCCGGCACGAGAGGACGCGAAATGGCGAAAGCAGCGCCCGACGCGCTGAAAGGAGCAATCCGGGACGTCCGGCGTGGTCAGGTCATCGCCACTACCCGCCCGTTTCGACAAGGGACGTGGCGCTGCCGGTACCATTGGGGTCGGAGCTTGAAGTGAGGGAAGACCCAATGTTCCCAGCTGTCAACGACACGTATCACGGGTGGACAGGGAAAACAGCGGTACCAGAGCTCGGCGAGGACGGGCCGCCCGTCGATGGCGCGTGGCGGGTCTGGGAGAAATTGCGCGGCTGGGACCGGCGCTTCGCTCTTGCNNCTGGTGCTGCGCCGGCGGGCTCCGATCCCAGTCTTCTTGGTGATCGCTGTCGTGGCGTTCGTACAGTGGGTGGTCGCAGTTCCGCTCGTGGCAGATGCAGCGCTCTTGGCTGCCCTCTTCACAGTGACCACAGAGTGCGATTGGCTCGCGGTCGTCGTGGCCGGGTTGATTGTCGAAATCGGTGTGATCATGGCCACAGAGCGCTGGACACCCATCGGCAACTATTTCAAGTCACTGATCTTCCTCACCGGAATGGCCGCAGCTGCACTGTTGGCCGGTGTGGTCGTGCGTACGCTACGCCACCAGATGGGCTGGCTGGTTGAGCGAGCACAGCGTCTTGAGTTCGAGCGCGATCAGCAAAGCTTTCTGGCCGCGGCGAGCGAAAGAGCACGCATCGCACGAGAGATGCATGACGTGGTGTCGCACAACATTCAGGTCATGGTGACGTTGGCCGATGCGGCTGCCATCGCGCAGCGCACCGATCCCCAACGCGCAAGCGAAGCAATTACCGAAGTGTCGGGTGCAGGCCGTCAGGCGTTGCACGACATGCGTCGGCTGCTGGGCCTCCTGCGAGACGGGGCCGAAGAGACCAGAACCGGTGTCAATCTTCATGAGCAATTGGACCGCGTCGTGCCGGCCCCGCAACCGGGTCTGAGCGAGCTCGGTGCCTTGGCGGAACGGGTTCGATCCATAGGCCTGATGGTCAGTCTTGAGAGCTCCGGCGAACCATTCGGCCTTTCCGGCGCAGCCGAGCTCACGGTGTACCGCATCGTGCAGGAGGCATTGACCAATGTACTGAAGCACGCTGCGTCTGCGCGTTCCGTGAATATCTCACTCACCTTTGATGATCCCCATGTGACCGTGCGCATCATCGATGACGGACGGTCGCCTATGCCCGTCCTATCACGCGGCACGCCATCGCTCGGACCGCGCGTACATCCGGGAGGACACGGCGTACTTGGCATGAAGGAACGGGCGGCTGCGTTCGAAGGCAACCTTACCGCCGGTCCGAATGATGCTGGCGGTTGGGAGGTTGTGGCAACGCTCCGCAGCTGCAAGGCGCCCATCATCGCATGACGATTCGTGTCGTCCTGGCCGATGACCAATCGCTTCTGCGCAAGGGGTTCCGGATGATCCTTGAGGCCGAGGACGATATTACGGTCATCGGTGAGGCGGCGGACGGAGAGGCGGCGGTTCGATTGGTCGAGCTCTACCAGCCCGATGTGGTCCTTATGGATGTACGTATGCCCACGCTCGACGGCATAGGGGCTACCCGTGCCATCACCGCATCAGGCTCCCCGAGCCACGTGCTCATTCTGACCACGTTCGACCTGGACGAGTACGCCTTCGGGGCGCTACGGGCCGGAGCGAGCGGATTCCTCCTCAAAGACGTACCCCCCCACGAACTGGGGCAGGCCATCCGCACTGTGGCTCGCGGGGACGCGGTCGTATCGCCGCGCATTACCAGGCGGTTACTCGAGGAGTACTCCCAGCAATTGCCAGATCTGTCAGGCGGTGCGAACGATGATGACACCGTCCCAGCTGTGCTCAGCGGTCTCACAGGGCGAGAGCGTGAAGTTCTCGTCGCAGTGGCGGAAGGACTTTCCAATGTGGAAATTGGGGAACGCCTTTTCGTCTCAGAGGCGACGGTGAAGTCGCACGTGGGCAGGATTTTGGCCAAGCTTGGACTCAGGAACCGCGTGCAGGCGGTCGTACTCGCGTTCCAGACGGGTCTCGTGCGGCCGTCGTAGCCGCGCCGGACCGTCAGTACACTCCGATTCGTGACCTCTGCCGATACCGAGTTCGGCGTGTTCACCGATGAGGGTCCTTGGGTACTGGACTTGGAGAATTTGGCCTGGAAGACCGGTCTGAGCCGGGTGCGGGCCGAGCTGCAGTCGACGTTGCCCGAACTGATCCGGCCCCGGAAGCTACCCCCGGGGGCGCGTGTCGGGACAACGGTGCGCAATCTCGGTGGTGCGCTCGGCCTGTGGTACCTCACCGAGCGGCGACGGGGCGGTTCGGAGAAGGTTGCGGGGATCTCACGACGGCTGCGCATTGCCGCGGAGCGGCTGGGACCGACGTACATCAAGCTCGGCCAAATTGTCGCATCGGGCGACGGTATCTTCCCCCCCGAACTCGTAGCGGAGTTCAAATGGTGCCGGGACCGGGTGCCTCCGGAACCTTGGCCCGTCGTCGAACGAGTGCTGACCGAAGAGCTGGGCCGGCCACTATCGGAGGTCTTCGGTTCTCTCGACCATGTTCCCCTGGCTGCCGCGTCCATAGCCCAGGTGCACGCCGCACGGTTGGTCGATGGGACCGACGTGGTGGTGAAAGTCCAACGACCGTCGGTCGCCCAACGGGTGCGCCAAGACCTCGCCGTCATGTCGTGGCTGGCTCCCCACCTGGTGGGCCGGATCCCGATCGCCGCACTGGCCAATCCCCCAGCGCTGGTGGAGCTCTTCGCCGAGACAATCGTAGAGGAACTTGATTTCCGTCTGGAGGCGGAGAACATGCTCGACATCGCCGTGACCTTCGCCGACCTCGGTCAACGTAACTTCGTCGTCCCTCGGCCGCACCCCACTCTCGTCACCCGACGAATGCTCGTCATGGAACGATTGAGCGGCTTCAACTTCTCTGACGTAGAAGGGATGCGCGCAGCGGGGATAGACACCGATGCAGTCGTACGGAGCGGCATGATCGGGTTCCTCGAGGGCGCCATGATGTACGGCGTCTTTCACGGTGATCTTCACGCCGGGAACCTGTTCATCCTTCCCTCGGGAAAGATCGCACTGCTCGACTTCGGCATCACCGCCCGCCTCTCCGAACCCAAGCGCTTGGCGCTTCTCTCACTGATCGTCGGTGCGTCGAATGGGCATATTCCGTCACAGGTGGCCGCGTTGCGAGACCTCGGTGCGCTCCCCCCGAACACAGACGTGGACACCGTCATCGCCCAGCTGGGTCTTGACAGACCCCCGATCGATCCCACCACACTCACGGCCGACGAGTTGGTCGGAGAGCTGCAGCGGTCGATCAAGTCGCTGCTCGCATTGGGCGCCCGCATGCCCAAGGAACTCATGTTGTTCGTCAAGAACTTGGTCTTTTTGGACGGTGCCATCGCAACTTTGGCTCCCGACCTCGATCTCTTCGGCGAGATCGAAACCATCTCCTTGATGTTCGCCGAAAAACATGGCGAGCGGATCATGCGCCAGCTCGGCCTGCAACGCCAGGATGATTGGAAGCCCGACCTGAGCAGTATGAAAGCGGGCTTCGGGGTGGACGAGTCGACCGAGCGTCTGACCCATCGTCAACTTCAAGCCAGGCGCGCCCAGGTACGCGAGAAGTTCGATGGACGGCGCAAAGGCAGCCGGCGTCGTGCCCGACGGGGCCGGACCCCGAACTGACGACTCCAGTCCCTGCACGCTGACGGCCTTCGGGCCGTCGCCCGCCCGCCGTGAGAGGCTGGAGCGCGTGCACGTCATTCGGCAGTTGGTAGAAGAAGATTGGGACCAATGGAAGCCCTTGTGGGCCTCGTACCTCGACTTCTACAGAGCCACGCTGTCGGAGGAGACCTCGCTGAACACATTTGAGCGCCTCACACGTGGCGACGGCGACATGTTCGCCCTGCTTGCCGTGAGCGAACAGGGTGAGGGGGCCGGGGTGGTGCACTGTGTGGTACATCCGACGACGTGGTCCGGACGCCCTTCTTGCTACCTGGAGGACCTCTTCGTGACACCGGCCGCACGAGGCACGGACCTCGGCCGACGTCTCCTTCACGAGGCGAAGCGGGCGTCCGTCGAACGGGGAGCCGAACGCCTCTACTGGCATACCCAGGAGTACAACGGGAGGGCACGGTCGCTCTATGACCAGGTGGCTCGTCCAACTTCGTTCATCGTCTACGAAATGTGAGTCAGCTACCGCCAGAGGCCAACGTGGAAGGATGCGGGCGTGCCCAATCTGCGCACCATGGTGACCGAGCTCGGCACGGGACTCGGCATGCTCGGTGGCCAGGACCTCGATGAGGTCCTGGCCACTCGTTCACCCGTGATGCGTAGCCTGTCGCCCGACAACTGGGATCTGCTCCGCTCGATCCGGAGCGGTGGTGCCTTCGACACCGAGTTTCACGCGGCATGGCTGAACGGGAGGACGTTCCTCGAGGCTCGGGAGGGACTCAGAGGACGACGGCCCGAACTCGTGGAATGGAAGGGGGCCGTGCGGGCCAGCGGTGACGAAGTGGCCCCGGTGGATCTGCGTATAGACCACGTCTACCTTGTCAGCTGCAAGTACATGTCGGACATATTGTTCAATGTCTCTCCGTCTCATATCTTCGACTCCTTGTTGGTCGGGGGCCTGGCGAAGCGCCGGCGGGGCGTGGGAGGTGATTGGTATGCCGAAGTCGCACCAATCCAGTACCAGGAGCTTTTTGATGTCGTCCGCACGGCTCTGCACGACGGAATGATGACGCCGCTGGCGGAAGAGGGTCCTCACGGCACGGTAGGGTCCCCGGCCCTACCTGGACTCGAGTCGACTGCCCGCAGCGAGACGAACGGCGTCGTGGCGCGGCACTCTGCATCCACCCTGCGAGACCTACCCGCTCGCGCGGTCGACCTGACGGCGGCGGATCGAGCCGCCCTGGGAGAGCGGCTGAAATCCGGCTGGCCCGGAGAAGCCAAAGCGGCATACCGCGAGCTCTCCGACGAGGTCGCTCGGGTCTCAGTATCCCGCTGGCATACTGCGCTTTCGGCGGGCACGAATACAGGGGAAGCGATGCTGTGGCGGCTCTTGCGGATGGGGAGCGCGCCCTATTTCGTCCTGGGTTCAAGTGCCGCACGATCGTTGCGGCTTCGCATCGCCACCCCATGGGACTGGAAGCAACTCTTCCGATTGGTTCGGCTCGAGATTTTTCCCCAACACGGCGGCCAGCCACGTGTTGGCTGGATGGCCACCGTGCGGGAACGAGCTTCGGGTCAGCTCCGAGAGGTGTCTGGTCACGTCGAGGTGCGATGGAGTCATGGTCGGTTCGGAGGACTGCCTGAGGCGAAGGGATACCTCGACACGAGCCACCACAAGGTACCGGGTTACTTCCCCCTCCAATGAGGTGCTTCGATCTCTCCGTGTTCGAGGCGCCGTTGCGCGTCCCCGAACTACGACTGGGACCGGTGCTCTTGCGCCCTTTCTTGCCGTCCGACCTCCCTTTGGTGCGCCAGGCGGCAACGGACCCTTACATTCCCGCGGTCACGTCGGTCCCTTCGGCCTACAGCGACGACGGTGGACGCGCCTTCATCGAGCGGCAGCAAGGCCTGGCCCTCGAGGGCCATGGATACCCTTTCGTGATCGCCGACTCGGCAGACCCGCGACAGGGACTCGGTGGTCTGGGGTTATGGCTGCACGAGATCGAGAGTGGTCGCGCGTCCATAGGTTATTGGGTCGTCCCTACCGCTCGGGGAAAGAAGATGGCGGGGTGGGCTCTACGGGGCGTCGTCGCCTTCGCCTTTGAGGTACTCGCGATCCCTCGTCTCCATCTGTTCATAGAGCCTTGGAACATCGCGTCGCGACGGACAGCCGAGTTCGCAGGGTTCATGCAGGAGGCACTCCTCCACGAATGGGAGAGGATCAACGACGTCCAGCGTGACGTCTATGCCTATGCTCTCGTGCGTGAACGGTGGCTGACCCGCGGGGATACCGGGCGCACCGATGTCATGGATTAACCGCCACTTGTCGGGCGATAGGCAAGCCGCTCGGAAGCGATCGCGCCACTTCGCATTGCGGGCCACCATGGCCCTCTGCGCGTCATTTCTTTGGATCCTCGTCGGACTCGGCGAAGTTCCAGCCCATGCAGCCACGGGGCACGCCACGGCGGACCACGGGCAACGAACGAGCGCATCACCGGGGGTCCCGACCGGACATGCGAACGACGTTGTCCATGGCCATAAGGAGGGCCCCCTCGCGGTTGCCTTCTCGGTCCTCGGGGTCATCGTGGTCGTCGTCCTCATTGTCGCCCTGGGATCCATCTCAGTCCGACGTCGCACGCGCGACGGTCCGCCCCGGCGGCGCCGCGAACCGCCTGATCGCCGAAGGGGGCTATTCGGATGAGTGGTCCGGCAGAGGAGCGAAAGCCGGCGCAGTGGACGGATCCTGCGCCCACGTACGACAAGGTGGCGGCGGATTACGCCGACAGATTCGTTGACGAGTTGGACCACAAGGCGTTTGATCGGGAGATCCTGACCCGGTTCACTGTCATGGCGAAGCCCGTTTCTCGCGCGACGCGACCAGTCTGCGACCTCGGCTGCGGCCCTGGCCATGTAGGTGCATTCTTGGCCTCGGGGGGTCTCGACGTGATCGGGATTGACCTCTCGCTCGGCATGGTCGAACAGGCACGCCAACATTTCCCCGCGATGACGTTTTCCCAGGGTGACATGACATCGTTGATCGTTCCCGACCAGGCGCTGGCAGCCATCGTGTGCTTCTACGCCCTGATTCATATTCCCCGCCCGCGCGTGCCACTCGCCCTCGGAGAGATGCGGCGGGTCCTCGTCGACAAGGGACCATTGCTCATCGCCGTGCATGGCGGGGAAGGATCCCTGCACGCCGATGAGATGGCGGGCCAGAGCGCCGATCTGGATGTCACGTTGTTCTCGCTCTCTGAGCTCGCCAAGCTGACAGAGGATGCAGGATTTCTGGTCGTGGAGGCGCATGAGCGCGCACCGTACGAACGGGTTCGATATCGGTCGCCGCCATGAGCACCGAGGCTCCGAGGTCCTGCGCTTTGGCGAGCGCCGCATCGGTGTCCTCCACCGCGAAATAGACGCCCCAGAAGGATGTATTGGGGGGCATCGTGGGTGGCTTGGCCATCATCCCGCCGACGGACCTCCCGCCGACCTGCCACTCCGTGTAACGACCGGGCCCCTCTGGTCCCTGCGTCTCAGCGTCCCATCCAAATACCGCCTTGTAGAACGCCTCGGCACCCTCCAGGTCATCGGTCATGAGCTCGCTCCAGCAGTAGGTCCCCGGCTCATTGACCAGTTGTGCGCCCATGTGCTGACCGGGTTGCCAGAGGCCGAGCGCGGCACCTCCCGGGTCGGCGAACACCGCCATTCTCCCCGCGTCCATCACATCCATCGGCGCCATATAGACCGTACCCCCGTTGGCCGCAACCTTGGCGATCGTGTCGTCAGCGCTTGTCACGTTGACGTACGTCGACCAGTGCGGCGGTGCCGCCGGGTTCATGTTCGGGCCCAACCCGGCCACGGTCTTTCCGTCCATGTCGCACACCGTGTAACCGCCGGCTTCTGGGGGGGCCTTCCGGGGCATTCCATCCGAAGAGCCCGCTATAGAACTCCTTGGCCCGGTCCTGGTCGGCGCTTCCCATGTCGACCCATGACGGGACCCCGTCCTCGTAACGTTGAACCTCCATGCCATTCCCTCCTGGTGTCAATCCCCGGCTTGTAGCCGACGGTATCCCATGGGAGCCGATGGTGCCTCCGCTGCTCAGCAGCACGGCCTTCACGGTTGGCGCACCGCGAGAGGTTGGTCCGGGGCCGTCTCGAAAGTCGTGGCGCTGCTGTCTGCGATCCCTAGGGCGCGTTGACCAAGGAGTGGGCCGCCATGTCGAAATAGGCCCGCAACTCCTCGGCGTCGGCGGGCGAGAGGCCACGGCCGACCATCTGCTCGACCGCACTGCGCATATGGCGCAACCAGGCATCCCGTTCCGCTGGGCCGATCACGAAGGGAACATGCCGCATTCGCAGCCTGGGGTGGCCCCGTTGGTCGTTGTAGGTCGCCGGGCCTCCCCAGTACTGCATCAGGAACAGGGCGAGATGGCGCTTTGATTCGGTCAGATCGTCCGGATAGAGCGGTCGCAGCAAGGGATCGCCGGCGACACCCAGGTAGAAGTGGTCGACCAAGTCGACGAAAAACTGCTCACCGTTCACCCGGTCGAAGAGCGCATCCACAGGGAGGACGGTAGACGCTCTAGACTGCTCACCGTTTCGCGGCCGTAGTTCAATGGTAGAACCTCAGCCTTCCAAGCTGATCATGCCGGTTCGATCCCGGTCGGCCGCTCTCATCAAAGACGCAGATCAGGGCGTTGAGTCCCTGTCGGCTTGGTGCGAAAGCGGATCAGAAAGCCGAAGGTCTTGAGACGCCTTTCTCCCTTGCTCCCACGACGGGGATGGAGCGACGGAATCAATGGACCTTATTGCGATGGCTCCCCTACACGAACTCTCAGTTGTGCAATGCACCAACGTGTCGGGGCAGGTCAATAGTTGTCTTTCATTGCCCCACAATGTCTCAGTGTTCTTTGCCGTCTTCGGCGTGTTCTTTCTCTTGGTGTTCGTCTTCAGCCTCGTCTGCCAGATAAAGATCATTACGAAGGCCGGATATTCCGGGTGGTATGTGTTGACCGCCTTTGTCCCAATCCTCAACATCGTGATGTTTGTGGTGTTTGTCTTCGGGAAATGGCCGATCCAAACACGTCTCGAAAATGCCGAACGTAGCGGGTGTCGCGGCTTTGCGCCTCCGCAGTTTGTGCAGGGGGGACCGGCCCGACGATCGCCCCAGGGGGAATAACGCCAGGCCCATTTCCGCCGCCGCCCACCGCCTCCCCCGTTCAATCGGATGAAAAGAGGACTATCTATTGCAGTTGGTGTGGGAAAGCAAGGGCAGCTGATGCTGCGGCGATCCACCATTGCGGCTCAATGGATCGGCCTGCCCTCTATTGCATGAATTGCGGGACCCCCTTTGAGGCAGGAGCTGCCAGTTGCGCTTCGTGCGGAACATCGGTCAGCCAAGTTTCGCGGTAACCGTCATCGCTTCGGAGGTTGGTTCAGTCCTCCGTCTCTATGAACCGCCAGTCGCAGCGTCTGGACTGGTCTGGTACAGCACGACTGCGGACCCGTCGCAATCTGAAATCATTGATCGATTACGGGACCTGGGCACACGGATCGACGGTCATCGCGTGGGTCCGGATCCGTCGCGGGGGACCCATGAGACGTCCCACATGCGCAACAACGCATCTCGTCGCCAGTCTGCGTGAACCCTCGCTCGTCGTCGCCGACGCCGGAAGGTTTCAGGGCTCTCGATTCGGTTCGGTTGAAGAGAGGCCCTCCAATTGCGCGATGACCACATCCGCCGCGGTTTGCCCGCTCTCGAACTCATGATTGCTGAGACGGGCATGGCCGTAGCGGACGCGCTGATAGAGGAGGGTGAGGACATGGAGGGATGCGGACGAGTCTTCGTCAGAGCTGGAGTCGAAGGCATGGGAAAGCCGCCTCTCGAACTCACGGGCTGTTTCCGCAGCAGCGCGGGGCGATTCGCTTTGACGAGCCACGATCAGGACCCGACGATATGCAGCCCGGATGTCCTCGAAGGAGTCAAGCCAGACCCCTCCAGACCCAAACCGGGGTGTCGTGTCCGGCGCGGCTTGTTTCCGGCGCCACATCTGTCGGAGGCGGCCCAGAAGCCGAAGCAGCGCGAGTTGGAGCTGTCCGAAGAGGTGCGACCACGTAAAGACCGAGTCGCGTTCCTCGTCAACCTCGGAGCTGCCGTCGCGCGACCGTCGCAACCAGTGCGGACGGAGGTAACGCAGCGCGAGCCAGATCACCGCAGCGACGCTCAGCGCGCCGACAACCTCCCACACCACCATCGGCACGTCGGCCGCGTGCCTGAGGGGCGGGTGGACGACGGGCGACGGTGCGCGGATAGAGCGGAGGGGCTGCTGAGCCGTTCGCCCGTGACCGCTGCCGGGCACGAGGTGCCACAGCTTGGCAAGGACCCAGCCGATCGCCCTTACGACCACCAGAGCGGCGCGTCCGGCCAACCGGACCAGCGGGCCGCCGCCCACAGCGACCAGCAGTGAGAGTCCGGCGATGAGCGCCAGCGGTACGGCGAGGACGCCCAACCATCCGAACCCCGGCCCCGCTGACGAGCCGTGCAGAACCTCCCGCTCGATCTCTCGCTGACGGATGAGGGCCAAGACGGTACCTGTCAATAAGAAGAAGACGAGCAATAGCGCACCAGCGTCACTCGTCGTGGCCCGGAAGCTGACGTCGCGGCGAGGCGCCCGTCCGGCGAAGATCCCGATGAAGGCGATCGCGGAGAGACCGGCCGACCAAGCTGCGTGCCGAAACGAGGGACGGACCGTGCCCAGCCACGTTCCTCGCGTCCACACCATGATGGCGACGAACCAGGCAGCTCCGGCCACCACGGCCGCCCGATGTCCCTGGCTGTCCCATGGGCGGACCGCCACCCGCCACACCGACCCTCCGACGCTCAGCTCGCTGAGGCAACCAGCTGTGACTGCCGCGCCAACCACCACTATGGCGGCTATGACCAGGGCTCGCTGCCACCCGCGCCAGCGAAGACGCGCCGTGGCGGCCGTCATGGCTACGGCCGCGACGGCCGGGACAGCGAAGCCCAGGAAGGGCAAATGGACCTGCGGCCCATGCCCGCTATTCCAGGACGAGGTTGCGAGCAGGCTCACCCATGTTGCCTCGCCGACCGCCAGGCCGGCAGGCACGACGACGTCAGCGAGCCAATTCCACCGTGGTGCGCTGCTTCCAGTCCTCGACGTAGGCCACCTCCTCGCGGGTATCGACTGTCCCGGACGGCGGTGGCGTCCCTACGTCGTTGCCCACCCAGACGGACGTCACCGGCAGCCGACGACGAAGATCGGCCATGGCGGCAAGGGTCCGTTCGGGAAAGTCCGCGGCAATGACGACAACGCTGATCCCACCGCGAAACCGCCCGCACTCGGAGGCGAGTACTTCGGCCATCGACATGGTTCCATACGGTGACACCCGGGCCAGCAGTTCCATCATGTCGGCCAGCGCGGAGGGCGACATGTTCGGGGCGTAAGCCAAGGGGTGTCCGTCCATCGTCCCGGTCGAATAGAGGCCGACCCCGATTCCTCGGACGCTGAGATCGGAGACGACCGACGCCGCCACCGCGACGGTGAACTCGGTGAGATCGACGGAGGGTATCTTCCCTCGACCCCGCGGCCCATGGAGGTCAACGAAGGTGGCCACGCGCAGGCTGGTCGTTGGTTCGTAGACACGAACCAACAGGGACGGCGAACGGGCACTCGCCCGCCAGTCGACGTGGCGGAGTGGATCACCGGCCCGGTACTCGCGGACCCCCGCCACGCGACTCGGATCGCCGAGGAGAATCGATGACGAGCGTTGATCTCCGAGGAGCATGCGTGAGGCCATGTTCGGAGGCTCCAGCGCGAACACCTTGGGGTAAACCAGCAGACGGTCGACCTCACCGAGCCTCGCCGTGCGCCGGCCATATCCGATGGGGTCCCCGGACTCAAGGCGCACAGGACCGAAAATGTAGGCACCCCGCCGGTCGCACACGACGGTCAGACGGCGCCGCACACGTCCAAATGGCAGTATCGGGAGCAAGAGGTGGAGGACGGCATCGCGACGCGAAACCGCATCGTCAATGGTCCCACCCCGGATCGTCAGTGACGTGGGGACGATGTCCTCGACGTGCAGCCAGGTGAGTGGCAAGAGCTTGTCGTTGACGATTTCGATCCCCAGGGTGATCTCCTCTCCGAAGGTAGCCCGGCCTTGGCTGACCGCGCGTGTATAGCTGAGGTTGGTGAGGCACTCTCTTTGCCATACCCATCCGGCGAGGACGGTGATCGCTCCAAGGGTGCCAGACAGCGCCAAGGGCACCGAGCGGATCGCCCATCCAACAGCGGCGAGGGCGGCGAGGAGGGATGCCGCCCACCAATAGGCGGTCACCCGGCGGTTCACCCGGCGTCGTCCTCCACCGGTACGGGCGTGGCGTCGAGGATCCGGGAGAGGACGGCGCCGGCCGAGTCGCCCCGCAGGCGGGCATGGGCAGTCACGATCAGGCGGTGGGCGAGAACCGGGATCGCCAGTGCTTTGACATCGTCGGGGATGGTGAACGACCGGCCCTCTAGCAGGGCTCGGGCTTGGATGGCGCGGTGAAGGGAGAGGGCGCCGCGAGGGCTTACTCCGAGGGCCACCCGCTCGTCTTGACGGGTGGCGCGGACGAGGTCGACCAGGTAGCTGCGGACTGGGTCGCTGACGGTCACCTGCCCTCGTTGGTGTTGAAGTCGGATGAGGTCGTCGGCGGTAATGACCGGGGAAAGCCGGCTGAAGGGATCGTCGTCCTCGAACCGTAGGAGGATGGCGTGCTCGTCGTCCACGCTCGGATATCCGAGCGTGACGCGAATCAAGAAACGGTCGAGTTGGGCTTCGGGAAGTGGAAAGGTGCCTTCAAGCTCGATCGGGTTCTGCGTGGCCAGGACGAGGAAAGGCTTCGGGAGCACAGTCGTATGGCCATCGACGGTGACCTGGTGTTCTTCCATTGCTTCGAGGAGGGCCGACTGTGTACGCGGCGTGGCCCGGTTGATCTCATCGGCCAGCAGCACCTGGGTGAAAACCGGACCCGGGCGGAACTCGAAGTCCGCCGTGCGCTGGTTGTACACGCTCGAGCCGGTGATATCGGAGGGAAGAACATCAGGCGTGAACTGGATCCTCCGGAAGCTACAGCCCATTACGGCCGCCAATGAACGCGCCAGTAATGTCTTGCCGACCCCCGGGACGTCCTCGACGAGGGCGTGGCTTTGGCACAGCAACGCGACCAACAGCTGCTCCAAGGCTTCCCCGTTGCCCACGACTACGGAGCCAACGGCAATACGGACACGACTCACCGGTCCGACAACGAAGGGATCCTCGGTAGGCGACCTTGGAGTCCGTGGTATTGCTGGCGGTGGTGTCTGCTCTCCGCCTCGGGCTGGAGCTGACCCAGCTCCGACGAGGGGACTTCCTTCGTCCGGGGGCGCCATCTCGCAGGTCTAGGTCACTCTGACCAGGGAGTTGGCGAGGGCGACCACGGGGCGTCACCGTAGCCCACCAAAATCACGCCGGCGCGTCGGAGGTGTGCGAGCTTTGCGACAACAGGCAATCGATTCGGCTTTCGGGATGCGGAAGGCACCAACTTCGGCGGGGGGACGGCACTTCCGGTCCTCGAGCCGGCGAACGACCCGCTCGTGGCTCGCGTCCGGAGGAATATCCGGACGGCTGCGTATTCGTAGGCCGCCCATCAATCAGGGACCGTCCCATCGTGAAGAACGTCATCGCACGACCGAATTAGCCGGGGTGATCTCGTACTCGATATCGGCGCCGGCAATGGCGCGCTCACCGGGTCGCTCCTCAAATGCGGTGCCCAAGTCATTGCAGTGGAGCTCCACGCTCAGGCGAGCAGCCACCCTGAGAAGTCCTTCGTCGGGCGCCCGGTCACCGTGGTCGTGACCGACACAATCGACCTCCGCCTGCCCAAGCGGCCGTTCCGGGTGGTCGCAAACCCACCATTTGCCATCACTACCGCCATCCTGCGACGGCTCGTCGCACCGGGAAGCCGACTGGTTCGCGCCGATCTCGTTGTCCCTTGGCACACGGCCCAGCGATGGACGACGGGTAGAGCGCCGGGTGCGGGAAGATGGTCGCACGAATTCACGACCAGGGTCGGACGGCCACTCCCACGCTCGGCGTTCTCCCCGCCACCTGGAACGGAATCGCCCTCCTTGTCATTGAGAGAAGGCCAGGTCGGCAATAGCGGAGGACGATGCGCTTACGGTGACGCCAGGCTGGCCAAAGCAGGTCGTACTGGCGGCGGTAATCGTTCGGCTACCGAAACGGGCCGCCTCGCCGTGAGGATGCCCGGTCAGGATTGCAAGGAGAACGGATTGATCGCGCTCAGGAGCGGAAGCACGCTCTCCGCCGAGAGCGGCCATTGCGCGTCGGGACCCTGGTGGGGATGCACCAGAAATCAGCCGAACGAGGCGCCATGATGTGTGGGTGGATGTCATTGCTTCAGTAGTCGTTCTTGCGCGGAAGCTTGGTCTTGTGGTGGAAGAACCGGTCGCCCTGCGATCGACGAACAACGTGCTGGCCTGGTTACGTCCAAGCATGGTTGTGGCAAAGATCTCAAGTCGAGCAGGCATGGCGGCCAATGAGCTAGCCATCGCTAAAGCACTTTCATCCGTCGGTGCACCAGTCGTACCCCCGGCAAGTGATGTTGGGGATCGCCTGCATCGTGTTGCAGAGCGAGACGTGACCTTTTGGAGATACGAACCCCAGGACCAGACCTCTTCGGCCAGCTCTATGTCGATTGCGATGGCCCTGTTCGACCTTCACGGAGCTCTTTCCACGCTTGCGTCAATGCTTTCGCCGCCTACCTTCGACATCCAGATCATCGATGCAATTCACTTCCTTGACAATCAGGACTTTGCTCCCGAACTCCAGGTTGAAGACCGTTACTTTTTGCGCCAGGCCCTGAACTCGGGCAGAGAGACCCTTGCGCAGATCCACGACACGCACCGGATTATTCATGGGTCACCGCACGGCATGAACATTCTCGTCGTCGCCGGAGAGCCTCGATTCATAGACTTCGAGACCGTACAAGTCGGACCTCTCGAATGGGATCTTGCCCACTTGGAACCCGAGGTCGCAGACCACTACCCGGCTCCTCTTGACGTTGACACTTTGGCTGTTTGCCGACTCATGGTTAGCGCGACGACTTCGACGTGGTGCTGGGCCGGTCTAGAGCGTGGCCCCGATATGCGGAGCCACGCTGAACACCACCTCGCGGCGGTCCGCTCGGCACTGGGGTAGCGGAACACGGCCGATGACGGGCCCGGCCCAATGCCCAGGCGCATCCGGTCCCCTCAGCAGTGTGGTTGTCGGACCCACTATGTCGCGCCAGCCTGAGAATGGACCAGCGGACCGGCCGGGCCTGCTCCGCTCCCTGGCTCCTCCCATCACATCCGGCATGATGGTGCCGTGCGGTGGTGCATTTCGGCCCTGGCAGGGCTGTTCCTGGTAAGCGCGGTCGGGTTGACCGCGGGCGCCGGCGCGCTGAGCGCCACCCCGGTCTTCCGTACCGTGGCCGGACTGCAGCACCCGGGAATCCTGAGCTCGCCCAGCGGGATCGCCCTGGACGCCGCCGGTGACCTCTTCGTGGCCGACACCGATCATTGCCGGGTGATGCTCGTCCCCGATCGCACCGCAGCGACGTACGGGCTGCACGTTAAGAGCGGGCACGCCTACACGTTGGCCGGCAGCCACTGCGGGGCACCGCAAGGGCTCGGGTTTCCCACCGGCGTGGCGGTGGACCGCCACGGTGACGTGTTCATCGCCGAAGCCACCAATGACCGTGTCGTGATGGTGCCGCCTGGCGGCCGAGCCGGGCCGCACGCCCCGGTGGCGGTTGCCGGTACCGGGGCACCCGGGTACAGCGGGAACGGGCTACCGGCCACCAAGAGCGCGCTCAACGAGCCGACCGGGGTGACCGTCGACGCCGCCGGTGACCTCTTCATCGCCGACACCGCCAACTGCCGGGTGCGCATGGTCCCCGCCCACTCGGGCGTGCACTACGGCCAGCCGATGATGGCCGGCCACCTCTACAACCTGGTCGGCACCGGGATCTGCGGTTCCGCCCTCGGCCACCCGGCGCTGTCCTCGCAGATCTGGAATCCGGTGGCCGTAGCCGTCGACCAATCCGGTGACGTCTATATCGCGGGCAACGGCGATCAGACGGTGGTCGAGGTACCGGTGCGCAGCGGGGACTACTACGGGACGTCCATCGGGGCGGGAGATGCCCAGGTCATCATCGGCCTGGTCGGCGACGGCAACACCCCCTACCTCGGTGATGGACTGTCGGCCACCAGCATCGTCTCGGAGCTGAACGACCCCGAGGGGCTCGCCGTCAGCCCGAGCGGTGTCCTGTTCGTCACCGACGGCACCATGCACTGCATCAGGGTGGTGCCGAACATCACCGGTGACATCTTCGGCCGCGTGATGGACGGGGGCGACATGTATACGCTGGCCGGCGCCCTCCCGATCAGCAACTCGCTTGGCATCGGCGACGGGACAAAGTGGATACTCACCAGAATGGGGATCCCGTACGGCATCGCGGTGACGGACTCGGGAGCGGTCGTCTTCAGTGACGAGGGCACTGACCAGGTACGGGAGACCGGATGAATCCCATCGATCGGCGCACCTTCCTGGTCAACGGCACGCTCACATCCGGTGCCGTGGTGGCCGCCGGCGCCCTCGGCGCCCTCGGCGCCCGGGAGGCCGCGGCCTCACCCCCACCACTCCCCGCCCACGCGGCGTCCGCCACCTCGCCAGCAGCGCCACTGGAGGTCAAGAGCCTTACCGTGAACGGGTTGACCAACCCGGTCGGGGTCGATCCTGATGACTGCAACTTCGCCTGGCTGCTGGGCTCGCCAGGACGTGGGGCGCGCCAGGTGGCGTACCGCATCACGGTGCACCGGACGGACCCGCTGCGCACCGGGCAGGTATGGGACAGCGGCGCCGTGACATCGGGGCGACAGGCCTTCGTCCGTTACGGCGGCCGGCAGCTCTCGGCCGGCGCCACCTACCGCTGGACCGCCTCAGTGCGGGACGCCGCCGGTCGCTGGAGCCGACCGGCGCCGAACGGGCGGTTCGGCACCACGTTGCGCCAGGAGGATTGGATGGCGCTGTGGCTCCACCCGGCGGCCCGCTCGCAGCGGCCCGACCAGATCACCTATCTCCGCTCAGTGTGCACCCCTCCGGCGGGCACCGTCGCGTGGGCCAAGGTATACGTGGCCGCCGCCCACACCTACCGCCTCTTCCTGGACGGCCAGCTGATCGACTTCGGTCCCAGCTTCTGCTTCCCCGACGAGCAGTACTTCCGTACCGTCGACGTGACCGCCCACCTGCAGCCCGGCAGGCCGAACTGCTTGGGCGTGCTCCAGCGTTGGTACGGCGGCGGCAAGGGCCGGCCGGTGTCGGAGCCCGGGCTCCTCCTCCAACTCGATGTCCACTACGCCGACGGGCGTACGTTCACCCATGGGACCGACGGTTCGTGGAAGGAGCACCCGGCCGAGTGGCTCCCCTCACCCCTGCGCAACACCGAGGGGTACGACTTCGTCGAATGGGTGGACGGGCGCGCCCACCCACAGGGCTGGGCCACGACGGGCTTCGACGACACGGGATGGACACCGGCCACGGTGCGCGGACCGGTGGGCACCGCACCCTTCACAAAGCTCTTCGCCCAGCGCACCAGCGTTGAGGAGCATGTGGTCGGGCCGGTCAGCCGACGCCAGCTGCCCAACGGTTCGCTGGTCTTCGACTTCGGGGCCATCTATCCCGCCCGCATACGCGTGCGCTTCCCCGAGGGCGAGGACGGCCGGACGATCCCGATGCACGTCGGGTACCTGCTCGACCCCGACGGAGCGGTGTCCACCACCCACGGGACACAGACCACCAACCTCTCGTTCTCCTACATCACCCGCTCCGGTGCCCAGGTCTTCGAGGCCCTGAGCTACCTGGGGTTCAGGTACCTGCAGATGGACAACCCGGGCCATCCGATCGGCGCCGACCAGGTAGAGGCCATCGCCAGCCACACCGCCAAGGCGGACGTGCCGGCGGGGACGTTCGCCACCGGCGATCGCATGCTCAACGCGGTGTGGAAGCTCAACGCCCGCTCCAGCTTCTACTGCACCCAGGAGCATTTCATCGACACACCGACACGTGAGAAGGGCCAGTTCGTCTGGGATGCCGCCAATGTGTCCGAGGTCATCATGGGCACCTACGGCGATCAGAACCTTAGCTGGCAGGGCCTGCGCGATGTGGCACGAGGGCAGGCTCGTTACTGGCCCGACGGGCAGGCCAACGAGTGTTACCCCAACGGCAACGGCGCCCACAGCTACCCCACCTTCACCGAGCGCTACCCCGAATGGCTCTGGCGCTACTACGTGGCCACCGGGGACATCGATACCGCCGTGCTGTTCTACCCCAGCATGCAGAAGGTGGCCGACTTCCTGTGGAGCGGGCGAGTCGCCGCAACCGGGCTGCTGACTGGGTTCGGCGATCAGAGCGACGGCGATCCCGTCTACGGCTACGACCTCAGCGTCTTGGCCGACACGCCCAGCAATGTGCTGGGCGTCAACGCCTTCAAGCGGATCGCCCAGGTGGCCGAGCTGGCCGGTGACCGCGCGGGGTCGCTGGTGCAACTGACCCGGGCGGCCCAGCTGACCGAAGCCATCAACGCCCGCTTCACTCGCCCGGACGGGATCTACGTCGACGGGATCAAGCCCGACGGGAGCCAGAGCACCTCGGCCTCACAGGAGGCCAATGCGCTGGCCTTGGCCTATGGGGTCGTCCCGCCCGAGTACGTGCGGGTGGTAGGGGACTACGTGGCCAGTCTCGGGGTCAGCCTCGGGCCCAACCACGGTCTCGAGCTCATGCGCGGACTGGCCAACGCCGGGCTCTACGGCGACATGGTGCGCATCCTTACCGACACCTCCATTCCCGGATGGGCCCACATCGTGGCAGTGGGGGGCAGCTTCTGCTGGGAGGAGTGGATGCCGAGCGATCTCATCGGCGACTCCCTCTCCCACGGCTGGGGATCCTCGGCCGAGGTGGCCATGCGGGAGGCGCTCCTCGGCATCACGCTGCAAGAGCCCGATCGCGACGGCGTGGTGCAGGCCCTGATCAGCCCGCCGACCAGCGGCCTCCCCGCCGCCCGTGGCTCGGTGCACTCCATCGCGGGGCCGATCGCCGTGTCGTGGCAGCGGCGCCCGAGTGGCCTCGCCCTTTCGGCCGCCATCCCACCCAACGCCACCGCGCGGGTGTCGGTCCCGGCGGCCGGGGCGACGCAGGTGCGCGAGGGTGGACTGCCCGTCGACCGCGCCTCGGGAGTGTCCGTTGCCCAGGTGGGCGGGGGGCGGGTGGTGCTGACCGTCGGCAGCGGCTCCTACCGTTTCGAGGTGTCGGGCACCTGACGCCCGCCGACCTCTGGGCACACCTTCGCGACGCCCGAGCCCCGAGGAGCTTTGTCACCACAATCACGGAGCGAGCGACCGCTAAGGATTGACTGTGATCACATTCATACGGAGATCGTCCAGGCCGTTTTCGCATCACCGGCCATGTCGTCAAGTTTCTCTGCCGTCATCGGCCTCGACAAATAAAAGCCCTGGCAGAAATCGCTGGTGAGCGCTGAGACTTCGCGGTCCTGCTCGGCGGTCTCCACTCCCTCACAGACGACCGTCAGATCAAGGAGGTGGGCCAACTCGATTGTCTTGGACACGATGGCATGGCTCGCCTTGTTCTCCATGAGTTTGGCAATGAAGCTTTGATCGATCTTGACGGTGTCGACGGGATACTCCATCAAATAACTCAGTGACGAGTAGCCAGTACCGAAGTCATCAAGGGCGAGTCGTATCCCGAGCGCCTTGAGTTGAGAAAGGACCGCGAGAGCACGCTTGGCATCTTGGAGGAATGCACTTTCCGTGATCTCCAGACATATCTCCTTGGGAACGGTATCGGTGAGCAAAAGTATGTTTCTCACGGCGAACAGGAACCCAGGTGCCATGAGCTGATGCGCCGACACGTTGACGGACATCACCAATGTCTCGTCTCCCGTCGTTGCTTCCCATCGGTGTCGATCAACGCAGGCGTGTTCGAGCACCCATTGTCCGATCTCAATGATGTCACCAGACTGCTCCGCCATAGGAATTACAACGGCCGGTGAAATGAGACCTCGACCGGGATGATCCCATCGGAGCAATGCCTCGACGGAGACGACTCGCCCATCGGTGGTGCGGATCACCGGTTGGTAATCGAGCCGAAGTTCTTGCAACTCGACGGCATGGCCCAAATCTCTCAAGAGAGAATCGCTTGAATCGCTACGACTCTGCTCGTGGACGTCGATGACCTGATGACTCCCACCACCTTTGCGCTTCACTTGGTACATGGCCACATCGGCGTTGTGCAGGAGCTCTTCGGGATCGTTACCCTCACCGGCAAAGGCAATGCCGATACTGGCCGACAGCTCCACCGCGATTCCCGCCAGATCGTAGGGCATGGCGATCGAATCATCGAGACGAGCAGCGAGACCTTCGACCTGTCCTTCCTCGCTCAGGTCCTCGCACAAGATGACGAACTCGTCGCCCGAAAGGCGAGACACGGTGTCGCCCGGACGGAGGGTGTTCGTGAGCCGAGCGCTCACGGCAACCAAAAGATCATCACCGGCCTGATGTCCCGATCTGTCGTTGACCCGCTTGAAGCCGTCAAGGTCGATAAAAAGGACCGCCACCAGCTTGCCTGAACGGCGCCGACTGAGAAGGGCGTGCTTAATGCGTTCAAGCAGTAGGAGGCGGTTGGGTAACCCCGTCAGTGCGTCATGCAATGCCAATGCTTGGGCGTGCGCCGCCGTGTGGAGCAGTTCGGAGCGGGCTTTCGCATTGACGAGATACGCCGACGTCACGTCGGCCAATGTCTGCGCCATGACCATTGAATCGTTTGTCAATGCGCCCGGCGAATCCCGATAGAGATCGAGTGCCCCAAGCTGGGAGTCACCGTGGTGCAGGGGAAAAGTAAACACTGCCTCGAGTCCAGCCTCAATGGCTTGCGACACGAAGCGCGGGAACCGTTCCTCGTCTCTGAGGACGGCAATGGCTACCGCCTCGCCTGTCTGATACGCGATGATGCATGGTCCCTCGTCAAGGACGGTTTGTAGCTCTTCAAACTTCAATGCCGCGCTGTCGGACGCAGCAACGTAGTGCGGACTCGTAGATTCGGAGATCAAGGTGACACCCGCTCCGGTGATGGGCATGATCTTGACCATCCGGCGCACCAGCTGATCCAAGATGCCTTGGATCGGGAAATCGGTCAGCATCGTGCGAGCGAACTCGCTCAAGATGTCAGAAAGCTGCCGTTCGGTTGCAGTCATGTCGATCGGCGATCCGAAACGGACAGCGTGGTTCGCCCAGGATGGGAGTCATACTCCTGAACCACCAATTGAACGGTCGACATGTGGCTCTTGCCTCTACATCGACCCTCACTGTAGAAGGTGTTCGCAGTGTAGCCCAGGGTTGCGTGCAATGGGGGGATGCCGACGCGAGAACAGCAGAGAATTCGGTTGCGACACATGCGGTTTCTCAGATTTCTCGGAGAATGTGACACCGGTGCTCTCGGGCCGCCCGACCATCGCTCCCCTTCCGCAGCCTGTTCCGGTAGCGGATCGTTGACCGGTCGCCCGGAGCTAACCAAAAGGGTTCGATGCCGGACCCCGGTTCCTGAACCCAGCACTTCCTGAGACTCATTCCCCCAGAGCCAATGCGCTGTTCGCGGAGTGAGAATATCCTTAGACATGGTCGACACGGCTCCCGATCGGCATCTGGGCACACTGAGTCGTCGGTCGTTTCGAGTTCTTCCGATCCAGGATCGTCTCTGGTGAGCACCACACCAGTGGCGAGACCAATCACGTGAGCGATCGTGCTTGGTCCGAAGCGGTTACCCGGTGGGTTCTCGGAGCGACCGGTGCACGAGAGGTGACAGCAATGCGCACAACGCCCATGGCGGTGGGAGCGGCTGCGTTCGCAATCGAACGTCTTGATGTGGACGTTCGCCATTCCGACGGATCCATTCAGACGACGGCACTAGTCGTCAAGAGAACCTGGGCTCACGAAGTCCTTGGCCTCCATGCCGCCCAGGCAATCCGGGCTGAGACAAACGTGATCCCCGAGCTGATCTGTAGCGGGAAGGAGGGCCCTGAGTCCTGGCTCGTCACCCCGTTCTTCGAGGGGAGCAATCCAAGTGAGACGGAAGTGTCAGAAGCGATCATGGATGCTCTCGCCCACCTCCATGCCCACTGGTTGGCTCGCTGCGAGACATTGCAGGGGATCCCTGTTATCGACTCAACCTGGTGGACGGGGGTGTGCCTGGATTACTCGTTGCCCCAACTCGATCAACTTGCTCTCATGTGCCGCATCCAGCGTTTGATCGGGCCCGAGAGTTTCTAAATGTGGTCGCCCGAGACGATGTCGCCGTCCGGGTGTTAGATGGACTGCCACGGACGCTGCTACATGGCGATGTCCGAACCGAGAACATTCTGGTCAACTCACCAGCTGCGGTCCTCGTCGACTGGGGAAGTGCTCGAATCGGACCGGCGATGCTCGATCTCTCCAATGTGGCGAGACCGGGAACCGGTCAGTTCAGTGCCTATAGTCAATCTTGGGAACAGCTCGTGGGAACACCTCTCGATCCGACGACCGTCGAGCGAGGATGCAAGTGGGCCGCCCTTCAGAACCCGGTCCAAGTCTTGGGTTGGATCGCCGAGCACCTCGGCTCAGACGCGCTCGACCAGGCAGTGCTCCAAGCGACTCAGGCGTTCCACGAACTTCGTGCCCTCGACTAACGGACGCTCTGCTCTGGACCATCGCCCTACGGAACCGTGTGTTGGCTGGTTGACGGCGTGGGGCGCGATGGTTGTGCTCGCGAGATCCAGCAACTCGGGCAGTGGGGCCGCGAAGGTGTGTCACGGTGCTGACGGTCGGTACACCTGGACTGTGCCATCAAGTCCGAGTGTCAGTTCCACTGATCCGGTACTGGTTTGAGTTCGATCCTTCCAACTCCTCATCGGTCAAGGCAACGCCATGGTGGGGTGTCACGGCATGGACGGTCGAGGACGCTCGGAGCCTCATCTCGGAGGCGGCACGTTTCGGTCAATCACTTCCGCAGCCCGCCATCAAGAAGACGGGGATTGCTGCGAGAGCCGCAGCGGTAAGAGACGCGTTTGCATGATCATCTCACGCACGTATGGCCCACCTCGTTGCCACAACTTCGATTCCGCCGGTTACGTCGGGGTAGGTCGCACCGGGGTCCTCGATTTGGCGTCGCCGGATTGTCGCCAGGGGATGTCTTGTGGGCACATCGGAATGATGAACCGATCGGCGCCGTAAGCCGTTCCCCGATTGACACAATCTCGGGAGTCGTGGCGGATGCACGAATAATCCTCACGATGAAAGGCTTGGAGGATCGAGTTGGCGCCGCATTGCTACCCGGGGCCACTCGTCTAACCCTCTGGCGCTCTCTTGGTCGCGGATATGACGGAGCCCACTGCTCATCTGGTCAACGGTCAGTTCTTGGAAGCCCAGCCGTCTGTAGTACGGAGCGTTCCAGGGGACCTCCGCGTACGTCGTGAGCGTCAGTGCCGCCAAACCCCGTTCTTCCGCCCAGGCGGAGGCGGTATCGAGAAGCGACCTGCCCAGGCCTTGGCGGGCGTGGCTGGGGTCCACGGACACCTGTTCTATGTGAGCATTGCCGTCGACGACCCCTACGAGCATGAATGCCACGGGGTTGTCCGCGGCATCCGTCACAACCCAGGCTCGGCCATCGTTCTGGAAGCACGCCAGTTCATCGAGGGAGGGTGGTTCGCCCTCGGCCACGGCCGTCATGCCCAGTTCTCGAAATAGTGCACCCGCCGCCTGCTCCACATCGCGCAGGTGCGAGAGGTCGTCAGCTCGGGCGGTTCTGATCACACCCCATTGTGTACACCGTCAATCCGTAGTTTCCCGCTCCGTCCCCGAAAGGCCGGGGGAAATCTACCGAACCGTGGGCAGTCGCTCAAACGGATTCAGCGGTACCTATTCGGACCGTGGATCATCGTCGCAGAGGTTCGGCCTGTGGGACCAATGGCCCTGGTGGAGCACAGCTGAGTCTGTGAAGCTATCGAAAAATGGAGGGGACATGATCCCAGATCAGACGAGGCGTGTCCTATTGGAGTTGTCCGAGGCCCTGCCTCTGGAAGGTCACAACGTTCTCACAGGTGTCGACATGCGCACGGGCTGGGGCGAGACAATCTTCGTCACGCTGCGCTCCGGTATCCCGCGATACGGAAATAGGCAGGAGGTCGAGATCAGATACAAGAGGGCGGTGGCCGCGGCTCTCGGGGCCGTTCGACACCAGATTCAAGTCAAATGGGATCAGTGATCCGCTCTGAACTAATAGGTCGCACTGACTCCACAATGTCTTCGTTGGTCGCTATGACGGCATACCAGGCCGCTATTCAACGGCGCAATTACGACGCTCACTGCTCACGCCGTCGACTCATTAACTGGTTGTCTCGCAATGCGCCTCATGAAAAACTGCCCGGATGTCATGGCTCTGGCGCCTCTCAGCTCAAAGGTCTCAGGAGTTCGATGCTGCGGCCGGCGCCTATGACCGCTATCGACCTCGTTACCCCATCGAACTATTCGACGACATCATCAACCTGGGTGAACTGAAGCCCGGGGCAATAGCGATAGAAATCGGGGCCGGAACCGGCATCGCCACGGGCTCTCTGATCAGCCATGGTCTGAGGGTGGTCGCTATCGACACCTCACCGGCAATGTTGTCCATCGCTCGCGAAAAGTTCGGCACCAATGCTCGTTTTGTAGAAGGTCGGTTTGAGGACTGTCTCCCCACGGAGACCACCGATCTGATAGCAGCGTTCAACGCATGGCGACTGGGTCGAACCGGACAAGGGAGTGGATCTTGCGTCCCAGCTACTTCCCCCCGGGGTATCGTTGGCCCTGGTTTGGACAAAGGTGCTGTCGTGGGTTGCTCAGTTCCGCAAGCCGATCGTTGACCGAGCACCGTGGAGGATCGTGACAATGACAGAACGCAGAGTATTCGTGGAGCGATAACGAGGAGTCGTCCGTGCTTCTGTGCGTGATATTGCGAACCACCTGTCGGATCTGCTCCTCGACGTCGTCAGAGAACACGCCGTCGGTTGTCTCTCCCGTATGCCCGGGTCAGACGCAGAGTGTTGCCGACTCGCACGGCGGCAAAAATGTGAGTCTCTTCGTAAGAATCCGCCCAGACGGCGGGCACGATCGCTCCACGTGATGGCGGCATGGCCGGTCGCCTAGGAGTCAGCGGGAAGAACATCGATATCGAACTCGTTACCTTCCGGGTCTGCCATGCAACGCCAGCGAAAGCCTTCAAGTTCTCGGGAAGTGCCCGGTTCTTCCCGGTCTTCGCTTCTGGCGCCCGCTGGAACCCTACGGTAAGGCCGTGCCGTCGCCTTGGATTCATCGGATCTGAGCCGCGGTTTTGCGCCGTTGACATGGAACCGTCATATAATCCTGGGGCGACTCCGATTGTCGGGCCGAATCTCAAGGCCCGGTTTCGGCATATCGAGGGGGGTTTGGATGAGACATCTAGGTGTCCGCATGATCGTTGCC
>PMLV01000081.1:0-5526 GCA_003160635.1 Acidimicrobiaceae bacterium
CGAGAGCAGCTCACCGAAGACCTAGCCCGGCTCGACCGAGTCGAGGGTCGCCTCCGACATATCGAAAGCGAGGACCACATGCCAATTGACGTCGTCTTGAAGGAGATCCCTGAATTCCGTGCCGCCGTGATCCGGTGCGCGCAGCCGGACCTGGACTTCTACACCATGGTGCCCGTAGTACAGCCTACTTTCGTCGAACTCCACAAACGTCTGCTCGATGCCGATGTCCGCACCGTCGGGCCGCTCTTCCTGTTCTACGAGCCCGGTTACGAGGACAAGCTGATCCCCAATGTTGCGGTTGACGTCGGAGACCAGCCGGTGCCGGTCGACGATCTTGTCACCGAGGTCACGCTTCCAGCCATCATTGCAGCAACCACGGTCCACCGTGGCAGACCAGGACACGATGTAATCGGGCCCCTCTACGCCCAACTCGCCCGATGGGCCGAAGATCACGGCTACTCGGTCCTAGGGCCAGGACGCGTCTTGATGATCGGTCCGCTCGAAGAGGGGGGCAGCGACTTTGTCACCGAACACCAGTTACCGATCGAAAAGGTCTGATCCGAAGCGGCGAGGTGTGTCCCTGGTGGACCACTAGGGCGTCGCAGCTTCGGCAGAGATGTGGAGATGTGGAGATGTGGAGATGAACAATTTGCGCGTCGACGGATGACGGTACTGCTCGTACCCACGAGCCCAACCGTGGCCACGGTACTTACGACCGATTGGAGCGAAACCTACAGCGCTAAGAGGGGACGACGTTGGAACACTGACCAGCTCGTCCCTCAGGTGGGTTTCGGCGTGTCCGATTGGCGATCCTCAACTGATCAAGAATCAGCCCGGCAGAATTCAACCTCTCAGGGCCCTGAGGGAGAGGGACGACCATGACCCCCTCGCGTTTCTTCTCCGACGAGGCCGACGGCTTCGGGCCCTGTGCAGTCCCCGGCTGTGGAGCCGCCGCTCGACGTAGATCGCGCACCTGCTCTGAACGACATCGTAAGGCCCTCTCACGGATGTCAGAACGGGATGCGACATGAGACCCACCGCTCGTCCCTATCTAGCTGCACCCATCTCAGTTCTCCGCCGTGCGAACTGGCCCCTTCGGGTGAGACAGATAAGGGAGCTCGTCGATGAGCCTCTATGGGGTCCGGCCACGCTCTTCAGCTCTACAGTTGAATGGCTTCGAGAGTGGCCCCGACTCTTGAGGTCCATCACAGGCCTCATTGTTGTGCCCGATACGGACAGCAGCATCGGCGCCGGGTGTCTCCGGGAAATCTCTGACGTGCTCGGTCTCGATAGAGACGTGTGGATCCATGAGAACGGGACGCTGATCTCTTGGGGGGAGGTCATCGTGCGACCGGTGGCTCGCCCCACGAGGTTCAAGGTAGCGACCGTCGGCGGTGCGATACGCCAGTCAGCGAAATCCGTAGAGCGTGGGCCATGACCACTCACGGCACGCGAAGTGGATACAACGGCGGATGTCGGTGCGACGAATGCAGGGAGGCCACGCGGCTCGTCCGCGCTCGGCAGCGGGCTTCACATAGCAGACCCATACTGTCTCCGCCGAGTGCGGTCAGCGAGGCTCACGTGGTTCCTAACGGCCTTGTCGTCCTTGGAGCGGTAATCGCCGGGATTGGTGCTTGGACGCTCTGGCGAGGCTCGCGGATCTTTCGATCGGACGACGAGCATTCGGGTCGCTGGATCGCCTCTGGCGGCGTTTTGTGCGCCGCTGGATGTGGGTTGGTGATCGCTGGAACTCAATCGGGCTAAGTCGCTCTATTAGCTCACGACAGGCAAGCTCCATGCAGATTGCTTCGCTTCATTTCTGAGCTGGGTTAGATACGCGTGAAAGGCGTTGTGCTTGTTCTGGTCGAGATTCAGGGGTAGGTCCAGGGCGTGGAGAAGTTCAGATTCAACCGTCCAGGGCTGTTGGATCTCCAACCACGACACACGAGCATGCTGACGCATCCAGTCCGAAAGTCGGTTCTCTCCATCACGGGTGAATGTGAGCCTCTTCCCGCTTCCCACTCTGCGCAGCTGCAAATCGAGTTCGCCTGCCAAGAGGCATCCGAGAGTGAGTCGGAGAGTAGAACCCTCAGCGTTGAGGCCAAAGTGTTCTCTGATCCTGTCGCGCAATGTCCGTTGATTTTTCACCTTGCCGTTCTTCGGAGGCTGCTTGGGACAAATCCCGATATACAACAGATAGCTATCGTCCATCGTCTCGCAACGACCAACCTCGAACCCACCGGGAACTTGGTCAAACCACCATCCGTAAATGCCAGCCAAGGCTGGAACTGGGCACGGCTTGGTGTAGAACTCGTCTCTGCTGACGAGGTGCGTTGGGGCCGTCAACGGCCCAAAGGCACTGAGATCGAACCCTAGACCGGGAGAAGAGGGAGTGGTGTATTTCTTCGCTGTCCCTCTTGCTAACTCAATGGGATACTTCTGGTGATTCAGTTCCAGCTTGTGATGGACAGCTTGCTCCAGATCGACGCCCAGTTCATCAGCCAACCGCAACAGATAGATGAAAACGTCTGCCATTTCTTCCCGAACGTGAACTGCAGACTCATCATGGTTCATGATGGATGCGGCTGAGTCCAATGTGAGCCATTGGAATAACTCAACTAGTTCGCCAACTTCCGCCGTGAGGGCCATCACGAGATTCTTGGGATTGTGGAACTGTTCCCAATCCCGGTCTGAGGCGAAGGCCCGGAGGGACTCCTGGAGTACCTCAATCTGTGAACCTTCTGATCCGCTCACCGGCTGGCTCCGTTTCGCCTCAGTGCTTCAACGAGCCTAGGTCCGTCACCCACCGGAAGGCATTCGCAGTGTGTCTGACTATTGAAGTGGCGGAAAGAGCGCTGGTCATCTACATCGGACAGGCAACCAAGGAGAACTTTCGGGTGGGCCTTGGCCGCGCCAGATGTGTCACTTTTCGCAAGGTGGCCGCCGCTCGCCGCTCGCCGCTCAAGCACAGCCGATCGGTTCAATAGTGGGTGGCATCATCCAAGATCAGCTTGGCTTTAGCTCGACTTCACTTCCGGTGCGCCTATCAGAAGTCCCTGCGATGGCAGACCCAATGTGCTCGCATATCGCGGAAGTGATAGGTGAAGAGGTGACGCCAGATGGCATCGCTACATTTTGAGGAATCTTGGAGTCCGGCGATCAGTCCGGGTCTCACTATTCAACGTTCACCCTGCGGTCGAAGGGGGTCTAAGCGCGAAGCGCACGTTATCGAGCACGATCTGCAGAACGTCCCATTCGGACCATGTGGCCGGAGGGTCACTCGCAATCAGGTTGTCCATCCGCTCTAGCACATCGTTTGTCAGCTTCCCACCCTTCTCAAGGGCGGCCAACGTGCCGACGTCCTCGACGATGAACGCAACGAGATTCATCACAACGTCTCGTGCATACTTGCCGTCGGTGAGCCGTGTTCCAGCGATGATGGCGCCCGCGATGGCGTCGAGCGTGGGGGTCGACACGTCGTAGGCATCGGCCAATCGCTTCAACGCATCGGCCGATCGCTTCAAGCTCTCGGGAGGTTCTTCGAGAGCTGGAACGACCGCGACGGCGCAGTGGGCGTGGTGCGAGCACTGTTGGCTGACGGAGCCGAGCAACAGTCCGGTGAACCCACCAAGTCCCCTTGCGCCCACAACGAGAAGGTCCGCTCCTCGGCTTGCTTCGATGAGAGCCCTCGCCGGAAACCCCTCCTGAGCCACCCCTTTTACTTCGACCCCCGGTGCCACCATGGCGACGTGGGCGAGCGCTTTTTCGATCACAAGTTCCATGGCTCGCTGGCCTTTTCTGGGAATGGAGAGCAGTTCGCCAGCGTCGTAGGCGGCAAGAACCTCGAGGACCGCTCCGTTCCGGTCGGCCTCGGCAGCGGCCCACTCGAGTGCCCTGGTACTTCCCTCCGAGCCGTCCACACCGACCACCACCCGGCGGTGTGGTCCCGCGCGGTCTGGTTCTGCCGTCTCTTTAGCCATCAGTTCCTCCGACGACCTGCACATGTCCTATCCAACTCGGTACGAGACGGCGGCCATAGAGCCATAGGTCCCCCATGCCGACTGGGGGTGGGCCTGGCCGGATGCCGGTTGGCCCCCCCACCTCAGCTACTTCGCCGTAGTTTCCCTTCTCAAGTTGCTCCGCCGCTTCGTCGGCCTCCCTTGCGGGTCGCCCTCCCTCGTGTCCGGCTTCCGGCCGCTTCCGGCCTCCCTGCCTTCCTTTGTGTGGCGCACCAGCTCGTCGACTCGGATTCGAACCTCAGCTTGGCTGAGCGAGCCCGACGGGCTCCAGGGACCGTATACCAGCTCGTATCCGACGCCCCGGGTGTCACGAGGCTCCATCGGGTCAACGAGGCGGTCGTAAACCGGAACTCATCGTTCCAGACTGCCATGGGAGATCCAGCGCAGCGCGATCCCCAGGTCCGAGCCGATGCGCCGGGATTACCTGCTGGCCGCGGCCCAGACGCTGGAAACCAGCCTCAGCCGGCTGGCCGAAAGCCGAACGGCCACTGACACGCTCTCGGCCAGTGCGCTCTGAGACCCGTGCCATCCCGCAGGGGATCCTCAACTGGTCACGAGGCCTCGATGCTCGCGATAGTTGCATGCGCCCACTCCGGCAACTGGGACAGGCAAACCGGCGTGTTCGGCGCGTTATTGGGACGCGTCGCTCCGCTCGGATGGGGGAATCACGGGGCCGCCGGACTCGATCCGTTCACTCGCCATCGCACGCGCGCGTGTCGGGGAATCCTCCAAGGATTCCCCGACACGGTTCGGGCGATCAGTGAAGTGCCGGCTCCAGGTGCTTCGTCTCAAGGGGCTCCGTCTCGGACAGATCCACCGCCGGAGCGGCCGTTCCCCGGGAGGCGGCCCGCTCGGTCCAGATGTCGAGCACGAGTAGGCTCAGGTTCGACACGACCGCGGCACCGATGATCGTCGTGATCAACGCCATGAGCCCGCTGGTCACGTGGAAACCGAGTGCGGCTCCGACCACCGCACCGACACCCGCGGCAGCGATGCCCTTGGCCCGCATCGCCTTCGGCGTGTCGGAGCGGACCCAGCCGGCGTAGACCCCGAGCCAGATTGGCACCGCGATCGAGACCACTGCCAGCAGCTGGTCGTCGAGCGGCCGACTCGGCCAGAACCGCAGTACCAACAGTGCGCCGAGGAACCATCCGCCGAGTCCGAACACGATCGGACCGGCCGAACGGATCCATGCGCCCGTCTTGCGGCCGGTACCGCCTCGGCGGCGGATCCGGATCGCCAACACCACGAGCCAGATCACTGCCAACAAGGCGAAGCCGATCATAAACCCAAGAATGTCCTTGGCAATCGCTGTCTGCGTGGACGATGTGGCGAAGCTGACCACGTTCGGGGTGTAGCGGGACGTGTCGACCCGGCCGGTGGCGTAGAACGTGGTCAGCAGCTGCGTGCTGGCGCTCGGCTCGTAGGACTCGAAGTCGTCCACGTGCCCGAGCCCGGACAGGATGACCTGATGCCCGTTGGAAAGGTGCGGCAACAGCTCCTTCGT
>PMLV01000081.1:5537-6723 GCA_003160635.1 Acidimicrobiaceae bacterium
ACTCGCCCCAGGTGAACGACTGGGGAAGGGTGAGATTGGCCATCGTCGATAGCAGCCACAGGCCGCTCGGGTCGCCCTGCGCGGCGGAGATCCACGAGTCGAGGGTCATCGGCCCGGACAGTGGCGAATCCACCGAGGTCGCCTCCGTGAGCCCGAGGAACGTCCCGACCAGGGCGTTGCCCGGCTTGATCGGCAGGGATAACCAACTGCTCGGCATGTCTGCCGCCGTGTGCTTCATGCTCGCGGCGAGGTTGCCGGTGCGGGCGCGGCAGGCAGGCTGCTTCGCGCACAGCGCCGAGTAACGCTCGATCCCCTGATCGATCTCGGCTCCGCTGTAAATGAAGTTCCCGGGCGGGTTGACCCCGATCATCACCGAGCGGTCGACACTGTTCGGGTGTCGCCACGAGTAGATCATCGCCAGACGGGTCCCGGCGCTCTCGCTGAGCAGGTCGATGCGCTTGTAGCCGAGCGCGACGCGAGCGGCTTCGATGTCGTCGGCCTGCTCCGCCAGCGTGTAGCCGGCGAGGTCAACGCCGCTTCGCTCAAGCCGCTTCGCGCACGAGGCGAAGGCCTGGGAGTACGCACTCAGCGACGCTTTGCCGAGGTAGTCTGAGTTCTCGAGCGCCGCCGTCACCTCGGGACAGTTCAGCACCGAAGAACCGTCGACGCCGCGGTAGCCGACCATGACGACATCGTGCTGGGCGGCCAAGCGGTTCGCTTGGGGAAACGTCATGTTGGTCTCGCCCGGGCCGCCGTTGAGGTGGAAGATTGGCGCCAGCGGGTGGGATGAGCGAGCCAGGATCCGGGTCACCGGCAGCGCAATCAGCCGCGACTTCGAGCTCGCTCGGTTCTCCGGCACGACCAACGTGCCGCAGTCCGCGGGCATCGCACCCTGCTCGGTCGCGTAAGTGCACGGGTGCATGGTCAGCTGGCCGGCGTGCGCCCCCTGCGGGACCGAGACCGCGGCGTCGCCGGGTGCGAACCGGATGTACACCAGGCCGAACAACATCACCCCGATGACCACCAGGGCAACGATCCGACTGGGGTTGTAGATCCGCTTTGCCTTCATGACGATGCCTTCCCTCGGTCCTGCGGAAATGGTCGTGATGGTCATGTCTGGGCTCCTTCGTCCTGAGCGGGGAGGGTTCCGGCGCTGTTTATGGACGGTACGAAGGGATGTGGTGAC
>PMLV01000109.1 GCA_003160635.1 Acidimicrobiaceae bacterium
CTCGACCGGATGGAAATCATCCGTCTGGACGGGTACACAGAGTCCGAGAAGGTGTCGATCGCCCGCCACCACCTGGTGGGCCGTCAGCTCGGCCGGGCCGCACTGCGTGACGACGAGGTGGAGATCAGCGACGACGCTCTCCGGAGCATCGTGGCCGACTNNTGCCCGGTGTGGTCACCGGCCTGGCTGTCACCGGTGCCGGAGGCGATGTCCTCTTCGTCGAGGCGAGCATGTCCGATGGTCCGGAAGGGTTGACGCTGACTGGTCAACTCGGGGACGTGATGAAGGAATCGGCTGAGATCGCGTTGTCCTACGTGCGCTCACACGCCGAGGAGCTCGGCATCGATCCGAAGATCTTCTCGGGCAAGCGGTTCCACGTCCATGTCCCCGCAGGCGCAGTGCCCAAGGACGGGCCATCAGCCGGCGTCACCATGACGACGGCGCTGGTCAGCCTGCTCCGTGACGTTCCGGTTCGCTCCATTGTGGGGATGACCGGAGAGGTCACGCTGCAGGGTCGGGTGCTCCCCATCGGTGGGGTCAAGCAGAAGGTGCTGGCCGCACACCGGGCCGGGCTCAAGGAAGTCGTCCTTCCTGTGCGCAACGGACCGGACCTCGAAGATGTGCCAGAAGAGGTCCGAGACGTCATGACGTTCCATCTGGCCACCACGATCGCTGACGTCCTTGCTCCGGCCCTGTCCGGAGGGGACGCGGCGGGAGTGGACGACGAGACCAACCTGGCGGCCGTAGCCTGAGCGTAGGTCCCACCGCTTGTCCGCCCCCCGGGTCGCTCCGGAGGCGGACAAGGGTGCGTCGATGAGTGAACGGAGAGTCATATGGACGACAAAGAGATCCTGGCCCAGATCAACAAGTTGGCCGAAGAAGAGCAGCGTCTGGAAGAGGGGCACGTCGGCGACGGGCTCTCCGATGAAGAGCACGAACGTCTCCATGCGATCGAGGTGACGCTCGACCAGCTTTGGGACGTGCTCCGGCAGCGCAGGGCAAAGCGCAATGCGGGTCGTGATCCCGAAGATGCGCGGGCGCGCCCGGCGGGAGTTGTGGAGCGCTACCTCCAGTAGGAGCGAAGGGGCGGCGCTACTTGCCCCGTCGGGCCTGAATGATCGGCCAGCCCAGCGGGAACACCGCCACGACGGCGGCGGCCAGCGCAACGAACGCGCCATAGGACCAGCCGACGCCATGGAACCCGTAACCGCCTGGCTTCAACAGGAAGGCGATGAGAACGAGGACGAAGTTGATCGTGGTCCCGATCAAGAGAATCTGATCGCGACCGAGCGCTGATGACGCAGGTACCTTCCACACGCCGGAGACTTCCGCGGCCAGAAGTCCCAGCAGGGCGATGGCCACGATGAAGACGACATAGAGGTATCCGTGCGCGCTGAGACCACTGATACCAAATCCGGCGTAGCTGAACCATGTGAGGAATAGCGAGATGAAGAGGACCAAGGTGCCACCGCCCACCAGTCGATCCACATGCCCAAGCGACGCCAGGTCGAACTTCACCTGCGGCTTGGGTGAACCTGCCGAAAAGGTCGGTGCCGATGGCGGCGGAGCTGCTGGGGGCGGAGTCGACGACGCAGCGTGTGTGGCACCGGAGAGAGGGGTTCCACAACCCGGACAACTCGCCGTTCCCTCGGGTGCGACTGTCTGGCAATTGGGGCACGCTATCGAAGCCATGAGCACACCTCGATCAGTTCGTAGGGGTTCTGCGACCGGAGGATAGCTGGTCAACCGGTGTGTCGCTCGGATGCGGCCTTTCGGGGTGCGATCACCCGATCGAGATCGCTCAGCCGTTCACGGTGAAGGGCGTGTGGATCTCCTTGCCCGATGGGCTGAGCACGTACCACAGCCCGCCGTCTTGGTCGATGGCCTGACCCGTCACTTCGCCCGGCTTCACGTCGCGGATGTAGAGGTAGAGCGGGTGACCGTTGTAGGAGAGCTGGGTTGACCCGTCAGGCCTCGTCAGGGTGCCCATGAGGGAACGAGTGACGCCTGGCCCGACCTGGGAAACACCTGAGACGAGGAGGGGCGGCCACTGGTAGACACAACCGATGTTCAGACATGCGCTGTGGGTCGGCGTGTCCGGGGCGAAGTCATAGAGCGTGGCGCCCGTGCCCGTCGCGAGAATGGGCCCGACCGGTGAACGCTGAATGGTCAAGCTGAACGAGGGGTTGGTGGTGGGAGGGGTGGAGAGAGTTGACACGGACCCGCCGACGCAGGACGCCAGGACAAGGCCCACGGCGACGCAGAGTGCCGCTCCCAACCCTGACGCGTGAGGAGAGCCGTTCGATTGACGACCTGTTGCAATGTTTAGTAAATTAAGCAATTAAAGGGTCTCAGATGCTCTCAGTCTCGATGGCAATGAAGGGTCTCAGTCTCCACAAGGAGGAGGCTCGTTGCTAGATGGTCCGATCGGAGGGTCACATGCCTCCCTCGTCTGGAGGAGATCAAGCGACATGAACGAACGATTCGAACTGCTCAGCGCCTCTGACGAAACGATTGATGACGCCGTAAAATATGCGGATCCAATGGTCCTTCGTGGTCTGCTGTATCAACTGACCGGCGACGAGAGTATCGGATCGACCGCAGTCGGAGCGGCGGTGGCGGGGTACTTCGAGTTCAAGACGCTCACCGACCCCACCGAGGTGGCGCTGCTACAGGCAAAGGCTGCCGAGTTCCTCAAGAGCTACCGAGACGGGGGCGCCGGCGACATCGGCATTGGGCCGGCGGATCGTCTGCAACGCAGCCTTGGCCTCTGCGCGGGCGAAGACCTACGCGATGGCGAATTTGAAATGTGGCTGGAAACGTTGGCGGTGGACCCATGGGCCCGGGGTTTCACATGGTCGGCGGATCCCCCCGCGCCGCAGCGCGAAGGGTTCTCCGTGGCCGTGATCGGTGCAGGAATGGGAGGCCTGAACGCAGCCGTGCAGCTACGGCATTCAGGAATTCCGTTCACGGTGCTCGAAAAGAACTCAGGCGTCGGGGGAACGTGGTACGAGAATCGCTACCCCGGAGCGAGGGTCGACTCCCCGAGCCGCACGTATACGCACACCTATGGAGTGGACTTTCCGTTCCCGAACCCTTTTTGCCCACAGAGCGAGAACGAGAAGTACTTCAACTGGGTGGCGGACACCTTCGACATCCGTAAGGACATCCAATTCGACACCGAGGTCACGTCGGTTCTCTGGGATGAGGAGACCAGCACCTGGGAGATCCGAGCAGAACATCCCGACGGCCCTCGGGTGTGGAGGGTGAACGCGGTGATCAGCTGCGTGGGCTTTCTGGCTCGCCCGAACATCCCCCACATCGCCGGCATGGAGGAATTCGCGGGCCAGCTGTTTCACTCTGCTCGCTGGCCAGCGGATCTCGACCTCGAGGGCAAGCGCGTGGCCGTCATCGGCAGCGGGTGCACGGGCTATCAAATGATCCCGGAAGTGGCGAAGGTGGCCGGCCATACGTACGCCTTTCAACGCACGCCGAATTGGGTCTTCGACACGCTGGGCTACCTTGACCCGTTTCCCCAACAAGTGACCTGGTTGGATCGCAACCTTCCCTTTTTCACGAATTTCGTGCGCTTCCGGACGAGCTGGATGTATGGCCCGACGAACCTTCAGGCCACCTTCACGATCGATCCTGACTTTCAGGACCCGCACACCCTGAGCCCGATGAACAAGAAGATCCGCGACCAGAGGATCGAGTTCATGCGATCAAAATTCGCCACCCGTCCGGACCTGCTGGAGAAGATGCTTCCCGATGCGCCGCCCATGTCGGCTCGTCCCATCCTGGTGGATCCGAACCGGAGCGTCTATGACGCCTTGCTGAAAGAGAATGTGTCACTTGTCACGGACGGCATTCTCCGGATAACCCCGGACGGGATAGTGACATCCGATGGCTCCGCCTACGACGTTGACGTCATTGTCTTCGCCACCGGTTTCAAGTCCAACGATTTTCTCTTCCCCATGGAAATACGTGGTCGCGGTGGGCAGGGAGTCGCAGAACTCTGGAGCAAGGATGGCGCCCGTGCGTATCTCGGCACCCTGCTCCCGGGCTTCCCGAATTTCTTCATGATCTACGGGCCCAACACCAATCCGTACGGAGGGCTCCAGGTTGTGGACATGGAAGAGGTGGTGACGCGTTTCGCGCTGGGATGTATCGGTCATCTGATAACCGAGAACAAGAGCTCCGTCGACGTCACCGAGGATGCCTACTGGCGCTATAACGACGAACTCGACCAGGTCGAGGTCACGAAGGTCTGGCGGGACACGCGCGCGCACAACTACTTCACGAATGAGTTCGGACGTTCCTCGGCGAATATGCCCTTCGATGTTCGAGAGACGTGGAAGTGGCTTCGCGATCCAAGTACTCCTCGAGCGGCCGGAGATGGCCCACGTGAATCCATCCGGCCCTATTTCGGCGAGGATCTCGTCGTCTCCTGACGCCCTCGCCCCCGAACGTCAACTCCCTTCTTTTGACGGCGCCGTGAGCCGTTGACGGAGCTCCCGTTTGAGCACCTTGCCGCTGGCGTTGAGTGGGAGGGCGGTAACGATCTCAACGTGACGAGGAACCTTGAAGTTGGCCATTCGATCCCGGCACCACCGCATCACCTCCGACGGGTCGGGCCGGCGTTCGGCCCGGGCAACGACGAACGCGGCTGTCACCTCCCCGAGCCGCGTGTCCGGCATGGCCACCACGGCTGCTTGAGCGATGTCTTCGTGCTGCAAGAGCATGGCCTCGACCTCAGCCGACGAGACGTTGAAGCCGCCGACGATGACGATGTCCTTCTTGCGATCGATGATGCGCAGGTAGCCGTCCGTACCCAGGAATCCGACGTCACCGGTATGCAGCCAGCCCTCTGGATCGATGGCCTGTCGGGTTCCTTCGGGGTCGGCGAAATACTCGGTCATCACGTTGAAGCCACGGACGAGGACCTCACCCGCCGACTCCGCCGGCTGCTCGGCGCCGCCGTCGTCCACTATGCGTAGTTCCAGACCCTCCAGTGGATGCCCGACCGTTGCCGCAATCAGCTCGATCGGGTCGCTCTGTTCGCAGATCGTCGCGGTGCCATGGGTTTCCGTCAGTCCGTACGCGGTGACGACGGACTCGAAGCCCAGCCGCGTGCGCATCTGGGCGATGAGCTGGACGGGGACCACGGCCGCTCCTGTCACTGACAGCCGAAGGGTGTCGAGGGGAAAGGACGCGAAGTCCGGATGAGCCAGGATCGACTGGAACACCGAGGGCGGACCGGGGAGCACGGTGATCCGCTCTTCTTCGACCCGTGCCACCACGGAGGTCACGTCGAATACCGGGTGTGTCACGAGCGTGCAGCCAACGAGAAAGGAGGCGAGGATGCAGGACTTGAGGCCTGCGGTGTGGAAGAAGGGGTAGACGACAAGCATGCGGTCCCCCCGGGTCAGGCCAACCCCACGAGACCATTGACGGTAGGTCTCTACGCTGGCGCCCTGGCGGAGCACCGCCCCCTTCGGAAGGCCGGTGGTTCCTGAGGTGAAGATGATGTCGCTCGGGTCGTCGACCTGGACGCCGTTCGTCCGGTTCGCCGCTTCCTCGGCGCCGACGTCGTTCCCCCGTTGGACAAAGGTCGACCACGGAACGGAGCCGTGGCCGGCGGGGCCACTCACCACGATGGTCTGTGGGCGCCTCCCCTCCGGGAGGGCCCCCTCCAGGAGCTCCAGATAGTCGACGCCGAGGAAATCTGTGACCGTGAAGAGCAGCCTGGCACCGGCGGTCTCGATGAGGTGCGCCGCCTCGTGCCCCTTGTACCGGGTGTTGATCGGCACCAGCACAGCACCAACCCCGTAGACGGCGAACGAGATGATCACCCATTCGAGGCCATTCGGGGCCCACAGGGCCACCCGGTCGCCGGGGCCCACTCCCGAGCCGATGAGGGCGCGCTCAATTTCGCGCACCGCCTCGAGCATTCCAGCGAAGGTCATCCTCCGCTCGCCGTCGACGATCGCTTCGAGGTCACCGAAGCGATCGGCCGCTTCTCGCATCACCGCCGGGATGGTCTGAGCAGCCACTCGTTCACCCGGGTTCGGGCGCGAGCCAGTTCGGTGCTCGCTTCTCAGCAAAGGCGAGGGGGCCCTCACTCTGGTCGGGATGACCCCACATGGAGACCAGTTCCCTCGCTCCGGCCTTGCAGGCGTCGGTCAGGCCAAGCTCGAAGGCGCCCCACAGCGCACGTTTGGTTGCTGCCATTGCGGCTGGCGAGTTGCGGGCGATCTTCTCGGCCAGTTCCTGCGCCGCCTCCCGCAGTTGTTCGGGGGGATCGACAATCTGGCTGATCATTCCGAGCTCGAACGCCCTCTGGGCGCTCATCCGTTCGTGGCGACCGACGAGGGCCATCCGCATCACCGCTTCGGCCGGCATCTTGCGGAGAAGGCCAATGGCTTCGATGGCAACGACCTGTCCGACCGAGACGTGTGGATCGAAGAACGTGGCATCGGAGGCGGCNNCTTCTGATGCCATGCGGTGAAATGAATGTCGAGATCTTCGAGACCATCCCGATAGCGCTGCATACCGAGACCGTCGCTGGCGATCTCCGTCACATCCACCCCGGTCTGGAAGTCCCGACCTTCGCCCGTATGGACGATCACCCGGACCTCGGGATCGTCACGCAGCTCGACCCAGGCCAGGGCAAACTCGTCCCGCATGGCTGCGTTCATCGCGTTGAGCTGTCCCGGCCTGTTGTTGATAAGCCAGCCGACCGGTCCGTGCCGCTCGACCTTCAGATGCTGGTAGTCCATGGTCCCCTCTCGTCAGTTGCCTATGCCGTCGCCGACGGGTGGAGGATGCGATTCCGAAGCCCTGCGATGACGTTATTGCTATTCCCAGGGCTCGAAGAGCCCCTCGAATTCCAACGCATTGTTCTGCACTCGCCCGTAGAGGAGCCAGTCGCCGCGAAACATGCCATGTTCGTGAGGGGAGCATGCGATGTGGGTGTGGGCACTGCCGGTCGTGCTCGGCATGAACCGGATGCGCTCCAATCCGGCCTTGAGGCCCTCGCCGCTCAGGATCGGTGCGCGGAGCAGGCCCTCGACGAGCACCCTCGCCGTGTCGTAGGCCAGAACCGGAACGGCGTTGGGCCACAGTGGCGGATCCTGTCCGTAGCGCTCTACGAATCGTTGATGGAAGTTCTGGACGAGGGGATTCTGCGGGTCCAATTGGTCAATCCCCACCCACCCCTCGAACTTCTCGAAGCCCATGAGGTAGAACATGAATGCCGTCGTCATGATCCGCGGCGGATCCCAGTCCAGCTCGTCCAGCGAGGCTCGGAGCAGCCCCTTGGCCGCCAACATCCCGTAGCCCATGTAGACGAGTGCATCGGGCTCGATCTGGCGCAGATTACGAAGGTTGGCCGTCAAATCGGCCGGCGTTTGAGAGACGGTCTCGACCGCGGCGACAGCGATGCCGCGCCGGCGGCACTCTTGGCGGAAGTAACGGAAATACTCCTCGCCGTTGGGTGAGATCTCACTGAGCACGGCCACTCGCTCGTGCCCATGCCGCTTCAGCCAGGCCACGATCAGCGTCGCATCACCGCCGCAGTCCCCGTTGCCCAGCCGAAAGTTGTAGTCGCCATGGAACTGCTCCGTGCCGCACCAGCTGATGAGCGGTACATGGAGCTCGTTGGCCAGGGGACCGACGGTGATGGCGTTGTCCGAGCTGTAGGCGCCCGCCACACCGATGCACCCTTCTTCGACCAGCCATCGGAACCCATCCGTCGCGTTCTTGGCGGATCCCTGGGGCAGCCCGTTCTCCGGATGGAGGACAAACTCCACCGGCCGATCCAACAAGCCCTTCTCGGTAGCCTCGTCGAAGGCCATCCGGTGGATCTTGTCGTAACCCCCGCCCGGCCCGTCAAGGGCGGATCCGAGCCAACCAATTTTGATTGCGTCCATCGTGACTCTCCTTCTGTTGCGCCGGTCCGGGCGCCGGGAATGCGATTGTCAGGTGCGCGGTGGCGCAGGTGCACCCGACCCGAGGCCGGACAACGGCACATGGTCGAGCGGAAGATCGACAGGCCCCCCGAATGTCATGCCGGTACCCTAGAACTGGATTCTCATTCTTGCAAGGGAGCTATTGGGTGCCTGCGGGCTTCGAGGGCCCGCCACAAGGCTGCCTTGGTCGCGGCGAGCGCGGCCGCGGGGTTCTGCGCGATCTGCTCGGCCAGTTCCTGCGCCTGCGCCCTCAGGTGTTCGGGAGGATCGACCACCTGGCTCACCATGCCCAGCGTGTGAGCCCGAAGGGCCGAGATTCGCTCAGCTCGGCCCAGGAGCGCCATGCGGATGACTGGCTCGGCCGGCATCTTGAACAGCAAGCCGATCGGTTCGTAGGCGCTCACCTGTCCGACGCCCACGTGCGAATCGAGGAACGTGGCGTCGCTGGCGGCGATCACGATGTCGGCGTCAGCCACGAAGTGGAGTCCGCCGCCGGCGCACGTGCCGTTGATCGCCGCGATGACAGGCTTCGTCACCTCGTTGTGCCTTGCCGTCAACCGCAACTCCGCCCGCTTGGTCCGTCTGGATTGCTCGCGCAGGCTTTCCGGATCCTGCGCCAGCGCCATCATGTCCAGGCCCGTCTGAAAGTGGGCGCCGGCACCGGTGTTGACGATGACCCGGACCGCGGGGTCTCGGTCAAGCTCGCGCCAGGCCTCCTCGAGGGCGCCGAGCATTGATGCGTCCATGGCATTGCCGACGTCCGGCCGGTTGAAGATGAGCCATCCCACCGGCCCGTGGTGCTCGATCAGGAGGGGATCGTCGCGTTCGGTGCTCATCATTCTTCGACGAAATCACTTCTGACGTCCCCGGGAAGGAGGAGGTGCTTGAGTACCTTGCCCGACGCGTTGTGCGGCAGCGCGGCGACGAATTCCACGTGCTCGGGAACCTTGAAGGCGGCCAACGCTGTCCCCGTAAAAGAGCGGATCTCTGCCTCGGTGGTCGTATGGCCCTCCCGGAGGACGAGGAACGCCGTGACCTGCTGACCCAGTGTTGCGTGCGGCACCCCGATGACTGCCGCTTCGGTCACGGCGGGGTGCTCATAGAGACGGTTCTCCACCTCGACCGGAGAGACGTTCTCGCCGCCTCTGATGATGAGGTCACCTCGCCGGCCGGCGAGGTACACGAATCCGTCACGGTGAGAAGCGAGATCACCGGTGTGGTACCAGCCGTCTTCGATGACTGCCTCGGTTGCGCCTGGATCCCGCCAGTACCCGTCAAACGTGCTGGCTGAGCGCAACGCGATCTCACCCACAACCCCTTCGGCCAAGGGGCGCCGAGTCACTGGATCGCGGATCTCTAGTTCCACCGTCGGCGACGGCTGACCGATCGAGTCGGGGTGAAGAAAGCTCGCGGTGCCCCCCAGGCTGGTGCCGAGTCCATTCGTTTCGGTCATGCCGTAACCGAGCCCTAACGCCGGACGAACCCACGGGAGACGCTCCTCGAGCTTTCGCAAGAGCTCTGGCGGCCAGACCGCGCCACCGCCTGCCACTGTCCTGAGCGAAGTGAGGTCGTATCGCTCGAGATCGGGCCAGTCGAGCACCCGCCAGAGTTGGGTCGGCACGAGGGACCAGCCCGAGACCCGGTGTTGCTCGCTCAGGGCAAGGTGGACGTCTTCCCGCCAGCGGCCGATTGGTGGGTACACAAGAGTGAGGCCGTTCATCGGTGCCGGGACCATCGTGCAGGTGAGTCCCGAGACGTGAAACATCGGACTGGTGTTCAGCGCGCAGGGGAGCGGCGGTATCGCGGCGCCCGCGCGAACCCGGAGCTCGGCCCCCCGGAGCTGGGTGGCCAACGCGAAATGGATGATGTTGCGATGACTGATCGGGACACCCTTGGGCCGGCCGGTGGTACCGCTCGTGAAAAGGATCACCACGGGATCGTCCTCGTGTGACGAGACGTCCGGCAACGACGCGCCCGAGCCTTCCGCTTCGAGCTCGGCCACCGTCTCCTTCAGTGGACACACGGTCGAGCCGAGGGCGAACGGGGCCAGCCGCTCCAGGCGTGGCCGGTCGGCGAACACGACGCGCGGCTCGGTGAGCTGTACCGCATAGGCCAGCTCCGGCCCGGTCCACCACCCGTTGAGCCCGACCGTGATGGCCCCGAGGGACGTCACGGCCCAGAACAAGAGTGCGTACTCCACACAGTTGGCCGCAGCGATCGCGATCCGGTCACCGGCGCCGACGTCGAAGCGGGTCCGCAGGCCCATGGCGAGGTGCGCGACTGCGCCCACGACCGAATCGAACGTCAACGTTCGCTCGGGAAAGACAAGGTAGGGACGGTCCAGGTATCGGTCGGCCCCTTCTTTGAGCACCTCGACGACCGAGGTCGGCCTCTGCATGAAGACCTGCACTGCGAACCCGGACCGGTCCTCCACCGTGAGCTCGAAGCGTCCTCCGGGCCCCAACAATTGCTCGACCGCCTCGACGGGGAGATCATCGCCGGTCCAGTTCAACCTGGGTGGCTCCCGATGGACTCTCCCGGTCGGTGAGGGCATCGGACGCCTCTCAGCCGGGGCGACTGGCGGTGACGTCCAAGTCCGCCGTCCGCCGAGCCTTCTGTTCCCGGTAGGTGAACAGCACATGCAACGACTCTTCGATGCGACGGGCCGCCTCTTCGATGGAGCGACGCTCGAGCGCCCACGCCCGCATCTCAGCTCCCAAAATGTCAAGGGTGGCCCGCAGCAGGTGCTCGGCCGTCTCCGGGTCGGTGTTGCGAATGGCCTCCCCGTACGTATCCGCCGTCGCCCGGGCCATCACCTCGTAGAGGTCACGAGCCACGGGGTCCTTGGTGGACTCGAGCATCATCAGGACGCGGTAGAACTGCGGGCTCGTCTTGAAGGAGCGGACAGATCGCCGCAGCACGTCGAGCAGTCGCTCGAGGTCCGAGTCACCCTGCAAGCCACGTTGGGTTACGCGCCGGTGCAGGCGTTCGACCCACTCCAGCTGCACCGCGGCGAAGAGCTGCTCTTTGGAAGGAAAGTAGCGGTAGAGGGTGGCCAACGCCACGTCGGATCCTTCGGCCACGTCACGCATCTGGATGTCGTCGTAGTCCGACTCGGACAGCATCTCCAACGCGGTGCGGATGATCCGGCTCCGGCGCTCGGCCCTGGACGGCGGTAACGCCGGAGGAGCCCTGGTCTGCGCGCGCTCTTCCGCCACCTGCACCGTCCCTTCGCGTGTGGCCCCTTTCGGAGCCGCCTCCCTCTCACCTTGCGGAAACGAGAATCTAATTCTAGGATACCAGAGAGCGCTCCCAGAAGGGCTGGTACCTTGGTCGATTTTCCGGTTTTCGACGCGGACAACCATTACTACGAGGCACGGGACGCCTTCACCCGTTACATCGATCCGGCGATGCGAAAGCGCGGCGTGCAGTGGGCCACCATCGACGGCAAGGATCGTCTTTTGGTCGGTGGACGGGTCAACCGATTCATCCCGAATCCAACCTTCGAGCATGTGTCGCGTCCCGGAGCGTTGTCGGAATATTTTCGGGCGAAGGCCGGGGTCGGGGATATGCGCAGCGCCTTCGGAGAACTCGAGCCGATTTCGTCACGACCCGAATACCGCGATCGGCAAGCTCGCGTGCGCCTCATGGACCAACAGGGTCTCGAGGCCTGCATCATGTTGCCGACCATCGGGGTCGGCCTGGAGGCTGCCCTCGAACATGATCAGGAGGCCTGCACCGCCGTCTTCACCGCCTTCAACCGCTGGCTGGACGAGGACTGGGGATTGAACTTCGAAGACCGGATCTATGCGACCCCGTACGTGAGCCTCATCGACCTCGACTGGGCCGTCTCCGAGCTCGAGTGGGCTTTGGACCACGACGTGCGGGTCGTGCTCATGCGGCCGGGTTCGGTGAACACGCGGCTGGGTCGTCGGACGCCGGGCGATCCGGCGCATGACCCATTCTGGGCGCGCCTGAACGAGGCCGGGGTCACCTTGGCCATCCACGGTGGCGATTCCGGTTACGGCGAGTACGAACACATCTGGGGCTTGACCGGCCAGGTGGAGGCGTTCCGGATGCCCACGCTCAAGCGCCTGCTTTCGGCCAGCCCGATTCACGACATGATGGCCTCGTTGATGTCCGACCGGCTTTTCGAGCGCTATCCCAACCTGCGCGTGGCGACCATCGAGACGGGCTCGGGCTGGGTGTCGCCGCTCCTCAAGGGGCTGCGCAAGACGGCTGTCCAACTGCCGCACGCCTTCGGCGCCGATCCGTACGAGCTGTTCATGGAGCACGTCTGGGTCTCACCGTTCTTCGAAGACGACGTGCAGGCGCTCGTGCACCGGGTCGGCGCCGAGCGGGTGCTGTTCGGCTCCGACTATCCCCACGCAGAAGGACTGGCCGAGCCCACTTCCTTCGAGAAGGAGCTGCAGGGGTTCTCCGACGAAGAGGTGCGCCTGATCATGCACGACAATGCGCGGGCGCTCGTCACGCCCCGGCCGGTGTGACCACCGAGGGGAAGGACAGGCTGTGCTGAAAGACATCCGGGAGACTTCGGGCGAGGAGCATTGGGAAGAGCTCCGTCGCCGGTGGACGAGCCTGCTCAGCTACCGCTACCTCGGCCGTAGCCATACCAATCTCAACAGCGGTCCCGCCGACCCCACCATGAAACTGCGCCATGACATGCGCAACGTGTCGGGAGGGATCATGGCCGCCCCCCTCTGCATCGCCGCGCCCGAGGGCGGCGGCATCAGCGACGAGTTCGCCGTGCCGAATCCGGTCATCCACAGCCTCCAGATCCTCGACGACGCCCGCGACGTGCGCCGCATCGAGGTTGTTCCCGAAGTCCTGAAGCTGGGCCAGCGCATGGGTTTCAGCCGGTCGCTGATCATCGACGCCGACAATCGCGACCGCGTCATCGCGCTGACTTCCGGCCAAGGGGTCAGCCTCGGTGTGGTGCCGCCGGGATTCGAGAAGATGGAAGAGGAGAAGATCGTGGTGGAAGATTCGCCCGACCTGCCTCCCCTGCACAAGGTCTTCGGGGCGTACCGTCGCGACGACGGGCATTGGTTCCTGCCCGAGCTGGCCGTCGCATTGGCCTCGCCGGACGCGGCACTCCATCTCGGCCCGCAGCACATCTTGCTCGAAACGGCGGCCGCCGAGCTCGCGGCCGCACGTGTCGATGACGATCGGCTGCAGATCGAAAGCTGGCACGTGATGTTCCTCGCCCGAGGCAAGGTGGGGCCGTTCCGGGTCGAAGGGGAGGCCTTTGACGGAGCAGGCCGGATCGGGGTGCGTCTGACATTGCACGACGAGGGGAACCACGATCGCTCGGTCACTGCTGCGTCGGCGGTCTTCCGGCCGAGCAACTGACGAAAGGGAGGGAGACGCGTGAGCACTCAACTCGGATTTCCGGTCTTCGATGCCGACAACCATCTCTACGAGACCGGCGATGCCCTGACGAAGTACCTCCCGGAGAATCGCCGCGGTGCGATCGACTTCGTCGAGGTCCACGGGCGGACCAAAATCATGGTCAACGGGCAGGTCAGCAACTACATCCCGAATCCCACGTTCGACCGGGTCGGCCGACCCGGCGCCCAGGAAGAATATTTCAAGGTGGGCAACCCGGAGGGTAAGTCATACCGGGAGATCATCGGTAGGGGCATCGACTGCCCGCCGGCCTTCCGCGAGGCTGGTCCGCGCCTCGAGCTCATGGACGAGCAGGGTGTCGACTACGCCATGATGTACCCGACCTTGGCCAGCCTCGTCGAGGAACGCATGAAGGACGATCCCGACCTGTGCGCCGACGCCATCCACGCCCTGAACCAGTGGATGACCGAGGCGTGGCCCTACACGTTCGAGCACCGCATCTTCTCGACCCCGGTCATCGCAACGGGACTGGTCGACCGCGCCCTGCGAGAGCTGGATTACGTCGTGGAGCACGGCGCCCGGGCGATCTTGCTGCGGCCCGCACCCGCCTGGGGCTATCGGGGTCCTCGTTCCTTCGCGCTGGCCGAGTTCGACCCGTTCTGGGAGAGAGTTCAAGAGTCCGGCGTCCTCGTCGTCCTCCACGCGTCGGACAGTGGCTACAACCGTTACACCAACGAGTGGGAAGGCGCCCACGGCGAGGCCCTGGCCTTTGGGGAGCCCAGTCTCTTCTCACTGACCGTGGAGGGTGACTACCGGGCGGTCCGCGACGCCGCCACCTCCCTCATCTGCCACGGGGCACTACGGCGGTTCCCGAAGCTGCGCATCGCGCTCGTGGAGAACGGCGGCGGCTGGGTTCCCCACTTCCTCGAGCAGCTGGACCATGCCTACGAGAAGGCGCCGCACCGCTACGAGGAGCAACCCTCGGCCACCTTCAAGCGGCACTTCTGGATGCATCCCTTCCACGAGGAGGACCCTCGCGAGCTTGTCCACCTCCTCGGGGCGGACCATGTGATTTTTGGCTCGGACTTCCCGCACATCGAAGGGCTGGCCGATCCCCTGTCGTGGGCCGCCGAGCTGCATGGCCTGCCCGAGGACGAGCTTCGTCTCGTCATGGGTGGCAACATGATGCAGCTCCTCGGCCTTTCGGCCTGATCCGAAGGACCGATTCGATGGGGCGGGCGCGGCCGGGTCATCTCAGGTCGCTTCTCGAGTGGCGAGCATCCATCATCGGGATCCCGGCCGGAATGATCACGACGGATCTCCTCCGAGAGCACATCTGTTCCGGGGTGTCCCTATGAACGGGGACGCGGCACCCACGAGTCTGGCTGATCTGCTCCTTGACCATCCCTTCGCGGACGAGCAGCCACTCCTGCACGGTTCCGGGCCGGCGCTCACGGCCGGCGTCGCCCGAGCCCGAGCTCGCGCGCTGGCGGCGGAACTACAGGCGGCCGGAGTGGACGCTGGTCACGGCGTGGGCCTGCGGTTGGCCAACGGTCCCGATTACGTCGTCGCCATGATGGGCATCTGGCTGGCCGGTGGAGTCTTGATCCCGATCAATGACCGGCTCCCCGAAAAGGGCCTGCAGCCACTCCTCGAAGCGACGAGGCCCTTCGTTCTCCTCGAAACCGATGGCATCCGGCCAATCGGCCTGTCCCGTACCTTTGATCCGGACGTGGCTTTTGTGATGTGGACGTCGGGAACGACGGGGGTGCCCAGGGCGATCCTGCACACCCACGGCGCGTATCTCGAGCTTCTCGACCGGGTCCTGGTGCCCCTGCGCGGGGGTGAGCGGCGAACGGGGCACCCGCCTTCCCCCAATCTCATCCCCGTCTCGCTGGCCTTGAATGCCGGCATCTACAACGCCCTCTTCGGACTCAGAGCTGGTGCACCGCTGGTGATCATGGACCGATTCACCACGGCCGAGTTCGCCCGTCTGGTCCATACCTTCCAGATTCGCTCTACCGTCCTTCCACCCGCGGCCATGGCCATGCTCAACGACGACCCCGACATCGAGGACCTCTCCCCGCTGCGCTTCGTCCGGAGCATCACGGCCCCACTGTCGCCACCTCAGGCGCGGCGGTTCATGGATCGCTTTGGCGTCTTCGTGCTCAACAGCTACGGTCAGGCCGAAATAGGCGAGGTCATCGGATGGACCGCGAGCGACGCCAAGGAGCACCCGGAGAAAGTGGGCGCGGCGGGCCGGCCGCATCGCGGTGTCGCGATCAAGCTCGTCGGCGAGGAACCGCACTGGTCTGGAGACGTGGGCGAGCTGTACGTACGGCCGCCGAGCATGGCTGCGGGGTACGCGTCCGGTGGATCCTTTGCGGACCGGACCGACGACGAGGGATTCATCGCCACCGGCGACCTCGCACGGCAAGATGCGGACGGGTTCGTATGGATCGAAGGCCGGGTCGGCGACCTCATCAACCGGGGCGGCAACAAGGTCTTTCCCGAGGAGGTCGAAGAGGTGCTGAAGCTCGGTCCCGGGGTGAGAGACGCGGCGGTGGTCGGGATCCCCGACGAACGCCTCGGCGAGGTTCCGGTGGCCTTCGTGGTGCTGGACGGTGCGCTGGACATTGACGCGCTACGCGCCAGCTGCCGGGCCGACCTGGTGCCCTACAAGGTGCCGGTCGATTTCGTCCCGATCATCTCACTGCCGCGCACCGAGGTGGGCAAACTTCAGCGGGGAGAGCTGCGTGCCGCGTATCAGGCACGGCTGGAGGGGGGCCTGTCGTGACCGAGGAAGCGACGATCACCGACGAAGCGATCGACCGATTGCGTCAGCGCATCGGGATTCCCGAGCCGCACCCCGTTGCCCCGCACTACGTGCGCCCGGATGTCGACGCGTTCCGTCATGTTGCGCAAGCGTATGGCGACGACAATCCGCTCTGGTCGGACGAGTCATACGCCGCTGCGAGCCCCTGGGGCGGTGTGATCGCGCCGCCGCCACTTGTCGGGGGCGACTCACTGATCGGCGAGGACGAGGTGACCGAGGTGGCGCCGGAGTGGCGTGACCTCATGCGTGGTGACCCCCTGCGCGGCGTGCACGCCTTCTATGCGGCCAGCGCCCGGGAGTGGTGGCGGCCACTGCGTCCGCGCAGGCGGGTGCGCCGGCGTAATGCGCTCGTGGGAGTGCTCGACAAGGCAAGCGAATTCGCCGGCCGAGCGGTGCACGAGTGGACAGGACAGGTCTTCCAAGATGAACATGGCGAGATCCTCTCGGCCCAGTACCGCCTCATGGTCCGGACCGAACGCGCGAAAGCGAAGGAAAAGAAGAAGTACGACGCAGTGGCGGTGGCTGCCTACACCGACGAAGAGGTCGACCGGATCGACACCCAGTACGCGGCGGAGGCGCCGTTGGGGGCGACCGCGCGGTATTGGGAGGACGTGAGCGTGGGCGATCACGTGGGCCCGATGGTCAAGGGCCCGCTGACCGTCACCGACATGATCTGCTGGCACGTCGGGATGGGTATGGGCCTGTACGGCGTCAAGCCTCTCCGGCTCGGCTATCAGAACCGTCAACGGATCCCGCGCTTCTTCCATCGCGATGACCTCAACATCCCTGATGTGATGCAACGCGTCCATTGGGACCCCGCGTTCGCGCGGCGCGCCGGTAACCCGACGACCTTCGACTATGGACGGATGCGCGAGACCTGGCTGATCCATCTCTGCACGGACTGGATGGGTGATGCCGGCTGGCTCTGGAAGCTTGATTGTGAATTCCGTGGGTTCAACTACGTCGGGGACACGCAGTGGCTCACCGGCGTGATCACCCGCAAGTTCCGGACCGCCAACGGGGGTCACGCCGTCGACCTCGACGTGCAGGCGGAGAACCAGCGCGGCGACGTCACGACGCCCGGGCACGCCACGATCATCCTTCCCAGTCGCCACCAAAGCGGCGGTGTGGTGCTTCCCGATCCACCAGGTGGTGCCCGCAATCTGACCGAGGCGCTTCGAGCCATCGCCGAGGCATTCGCCGACGGCTCGGCGGCTCCCCTGCGATGACCATCGAGAGTGATCGATCGGTCCCCGGTCTGGGGGTGGCCCAGAGCGGCGCCGTCCTCACGTTGCGGCTGGACCGGCCGGAGCAGCGCAACGCGATTGACGACGTCATGATGGCCGGTCTGGTCGAAGCCATCGATGCGGCGGGTCGTGACGAGAGCGTCCGTGCCATCTACCTCACTGGCGCGGGCGAGCACTTCTGCGGCGGAGCCGACGTCATTGCCCGCAACGCTGACACCGGGAGCCGGCCGAGGGCCGGGTCGATCCAACGGCGGCTTCCCTCGTTGGCCCATCGGCTGATCCCTCTGATGTGCGGAGTCCAGGTACCTGTGGTCTGCGCGGTGAAGGGCTGGGCCGTCGGCATCGGGCTTCAGCTGGCCGCGGCGGCTGACTTCACGGTCGCTGCGGCAGATGCCACCTTCTGGGCCCCGTTCTCCGAGCGGGGCTTCACCCCTGACAGCGGCGCGACGTGGCTGCTGCCGCGACTCGTCGGTCTGACCCGTGCCCGAGAGCTCTTGCTGCTCGGTCGCCGACTCAGCGGAATGGAGGCGGTCGAGTGGGGCCTCGTCCATCAGTCGGTGCCACGCGACGAAGTCGAGACCGTTGCCGTAGAGCTGGTGGACCGCCTGGCCGCCGGCCCCACCGTCTCGCTCGGCCTCACGAAGTGGTTGCTTCTTTCGGGGGATGCGCAGCCGTTGGACGGACACCTGCGAAACGAAGCCTTTGCTCTGGAGATCTCGTCGCGCAGCGAGGACTTTCGTGAAGGGCTCGGTGCGTTGAAGGAGCGCCGGAATCCTGAATTCAAGGGTCGCTAGGTGACGGCACCCTCGCCTTTCGTGACCGGCCTCGAACCGGACGAGCTGCGGAGAACGGTTCGCCGATGGATCGAGGAAGCTGTTCCCCAAGAGTGGCGGGATGCCGCGGCACGAGGTGGGGCGAGGGCAATTCGCGAAGTGCGCTCGAAAGGCGATTACGAAGAGTGGTACCCGACGTTCGCGGCGACTGGTTTGGTCGTCGCCACCTGGCCCGTCGAGTACGGAGGGGCCGGGCTCAGTGCCGAAGAAGCGCGCATGGTCGAACGCGAGCTGGCGCCGCTCAATCTCGGTCGTCTCAACCCGCTCGGCCTCAACTTGGCTGCGCCCGCTCTCTTTGCTCACGGCACCGAACAGCAACGGCGGCGGTTCCTGCCCCCGATCGTCGCCAACGAAGAGATCTGGTGCCAGCTCTTCAGCGAGCCGGGCGCTGGTTCCGACCTGGCCTCGCTCTCGACGAGGGCCGTCCCCGATTGCGACGAATGGGTGGTCACCGGGCAGAAGGTGTGGAGCACCTGGGCCCACCTTGCTGACTTCGGCGTGCTCCTGGCCCGGACGGATCCAGACGTGCCCAAGCGCCGCGGCCTCACCTATTTCTTGTTGGACATGCGCGCTCCGGGCGTCGATGTCCGCCCCCTGCGTCACATCACGGGTGATGTCGACTTCAACGAGGTCTTTCTGGACGCCGTGCGGATCCCGGACGCGCTCCGGGTCGGAGCCGAGAACGAGGGATGGTCAGTGGCCAACGCCACACTGTCGGGCGAGCGGCAGATGGTCGCCGGTTCGGGTTCGGGCGGGGTCGACCGGATCGGCGGGGGAGGGGCAGACCGGCTGCTGTCGCTGGCCCGAACCCGTCACGGTGACGGCCGCGCCAACTGGGATGACCCGCTGACGCGCCAACGCCTGGCCTCGCTGTGGTCCGAGGACCGGGTGCGCAACTGGACGAATCAGCGGGTCAGGGCCGGCCTCAAGGCGGGGCGGCCTCTTGGCCCGGAGAGTTCCATCGGCAAGGTCCACCAAGGTGATCTCAACCAGCGGATGCAGATTGCCGCGGTCGATCAGCTCGGGGCAGGGGCGACCGCCTGGGGCGAGCCTGCGGGTGAGAAGTGCGGGCGCCCGGTCACGCCCGAGCTCTACAGCGAAGGCTTGCCGTACGAGGTGGCGGGCATGCTGCGCAGCCGGGCCAACACCATCGAGGGCGGCACGACCGAAATNNCGGGAGCCCGATGAGTGGCGAGACGCGCCCTGGCAGGACGTTCCCCGCAGCTAAGCCGTCGGATGGCCAGTCCATCGGCCGCGAGGGAGCCGCGAGCTGCGCAGTAGCTCGTAACTCGAATGCCGGGTGGGCGTTCCCTGAAAGTGCCGGGCACGGACCACACGACCGGCTGGGCCAGGGCAACATCACCCGACGAGAAAGCCAGAGCAAGGGGCTGTAGCTCAGTGGTTAGAGCAGGGGACTCATAATGCGACGACTGGCACAACTGTGTGCCATGCTGACTAAGTCTGAGACACATTATCCCAGGTCAAGGCTGAATAGTTCAAACCTGTCCAACAACGCACCACTCCCAAGAGTTGGGATGAATGATGGGATGAATCCGTGGTTTTGCTTGGCGCAGCATTCGTTCATCCGGCCCTCGGTTTAGGACAAGTGGTTCCGTGTCGACCCGGCGTCCGATTGGTCGCGGCAACGAAAGCTGGGCGGACTCTCTCAAGAGCCGCAACGCTGCAAGATATGGAGTCAAGCGCAGGCGAGGGTACGGCTGGAGAGGG
>PMLV01000066.1 GCA_003160635.1 Acidimicrobiaceae bacterium
CATCAGGAATGTGGAATCGATCAACCGGGGTCATTCCCGGGAGGAAGAGAGGAAACATGCCAACGTCGCAAGTCAAGCCGTTCGACATTCCCAAGCAGATGGTGTGGGAGGCGTACAGGCGGGTTGCGGCCAACGAAGGTGCCCCGGGAGTGGATCGCCAGACCCTGGACGAGTTCGAGGAAGATCTGAAGAACAACCTGTTCAAGATCTGGAATCGCATGAGTTCTGGGTCCTACTTTCCGCCCCCGGTGCGGGCTGTCGAGATACCGAAGCCGCACGGCGGAGGGGTTCGTTTGCTCGGGGTACCGACCGTCGCAGACCGGGTTGCCCAAACGGTGGTGGCCATGCATCTTGGAGAGAGAGCGGAACCACGGTTCCACCCCGACTCCTATGGCTACCGGCCCAAGAAGGCAGCATGGGATGCGGTCGGGGTATGCCGACAACGGTGCTGGAAGAGGGACTGGGTCATCGACCTCGATGTCGAAAAGTTCTTCGATTCGGTGCTGTGGGTCCTCATCGTCAAGGCGGTGGAGGCTGTCACTGACACGCCTTGGGTGCTGCTTTATGTAAAGCGGTGGCTCGCTGCCCCGCTGCAGCGCCCAGACGGCACCCTCGTGGAGCGAGATAAAGGAACCCCGCAGGGATCGGCCGTGACTCCTCAAACGCAATGGAGAACCCCCGTGCCGAAAGGGGCGGTGAGCAGGGATCGAGTGGCGGATGACGACACGCTCGGGTCCGACCAGAACCTCTTTGACCACGCTGCGCAGCACCTTCTGGCGATCTTCGATGGTCGCCGCCTCGGATGTGTCACGCAACCTGGAGAGGAAGGCCTCCAGGTTCTCAGTCAGCGTCAGGTAGGTCTCGCGGTCGAGAAGCTGCGCATCGAGCGATGCCAGCGCTCCGGTCAGGCCCGTCTCTTTCGCTCGCAGCTCGGGCATGCGGGCGCGCAGCTCGTCGAGGGTGAGCAGGTCTTCTTGGTAGGCCTGGACGAGTCGTTCGATGCCCTTGGTGGCCCGGGTGAGATCGAGCTCGAGGCGGGACCGTTCGGCGGTGGCGGGATTGGCCGCCCGCAGCTCTTCGAGACGCCGGTCCAGCTCGGCCTGGACGAGACGAGGGTCGGCCAATAGAGCGGTCACCTGACCCCAGACGAGATCATCGAGGTAATCGGCGCGCACCGGCTTGTTGTCGCAGATGCGTCCGTGCTCGTAGCGGTAGTCATCAGAACCGAGACAGCGGTAGTAGTACAGCTTGCGCGTTTTGGTGCGCGTCGAGGTCCGGTAGTACGCGTAGCCGCAACTCTGGCAAGCCACGAGGCCCATGAGCAGCGACGGCACCTTGGTGTTGCGCGACGCGAAGCGGCGGTTGTCTTCAAGACGGCGTACAGCCAGCGCGAAGGTGTCCTCACTCACGATGGCGGGCACGGCAATGGTGATCCAGTCCTCGTGGGAGCGAGGACGGGTCATCGCGTGGCGCGACACGCTCTGTCCTTGCAGGCGCGCCGTCCGGTTCACTCGGGCGCGCTGCTCGACGCGCATCGTCTTCAAGAACCCGGCTCGTCCGGCATACGCGGGATTGCGGAGCATCCCCCAGACAGTCGAGCGGTCCCAACGTTCCTTCCCCTTGACGGTGGCGATGCCCTCAGCGCTGAGCCACCGAGCGAGATCGGCGATGGAGGACCATTCCTCTGTGTAGCGGCGGAACATCTCTCGCACCACTGCGGCTTGTTCTTCCACGATCTCATAACGTGCATTGGCGGTATCGCATCGTCGCAGGTAGCGGTACCCAAACGGGGCGCCCGAGAGGACGTTCACCGTTCCCGCTCGGGCCCGATGTGCCTTGCCGCGTCGAGTTCGTTCCACGATCTGGGCTCGTTCGTATTCGGCGATCATTCCCTGGAACTGGATCAGCAGCTCGTCTTCGGGTGTCTCGCCCTTGGGCCCGATGACGAAGCGGACCTCGGTGCCGGCTCGGGCGAACTCGTCGATCAAGAGCGCCTGGTACGCGTAACGACGGGCCAGGCGATCCGGTGAATAGCACAACACCACGTCGATGGGGACCTGTGCGGTGAGATCGCGCAGGCGCTCGAGCGCCGGACGGATCAGCGTCGCCCCCGAGTACCCTTCGTCCTCGAAGACCCAATCAGGTGGGACCTCAAGCCCCAAGCGCTCGGCGGTCTCGCGCAGTGCCGCGGTCTGGGAGGCAATCGTCTGTTCTTCCTTCTGACGGGCCGACGACACCCGGGCATAGATCGCTGCTGTGGTCATCGTCACTCCTCTGCTCTACGCGGCCCCGACGTTCGGGGACCAGGATCCGATAGGCGTGAGCAACCGAGCGCGGGGCAATCCGGTCGAAGACGAACTCGATGACGACGTCGCGCTCAGCCACGGTCCTGACGATCCAAGAACTCGGCCAGTGCCTGGGTGACCAGACCAGAGATGCTCTGGCCGGTTGTCCGCGCCACCCGTCGCACCCGCTTGGCCAGAGTCGCAGGAAGTTTCACGGTAAAGACGATCTTGGGTGCGGCCACTTCCATCGCGCCGTCGTCCCGAGCCCGTTCGACATAGCGTCTCGCCTGGCGCTCGGACAAGCGGTGTCGCCGCGCCAACGCCAGCGTCGCCTCGATCACCGTCATGCCGTCGGACAAAAGATCGACGGCAGTGTTCACCCGCTTGGCGACCTGATCGGCTCGAGCACGGCGACCTTCCGTCATGACGTTTACATACTACCGCTAGTGTCATCATGACTAGTGGACTCCCGCTTGGGCTTCTCGCATCGGATATAGGGCAACGCGACCTCGAACTCGAAATTGCCCATTGTGTCCGAGGAGTCGACTCGCCGATCTTGGCGAATTTGTTCATGCACTATGCCTTCGATTCGTGGATGGTCCGGAACTACCCGGACTGCCCATGGGAGCGCTATGCCGACGATGCTGTCGTGCACTGTGTGAGCAAGGAGCAGGCCGAGCGGGTGCTCGCTGCTCTCGCCGAGCGGATGGGAGAGGTGGGCCTACGGCTCCACCCGGAAAAGACGCGCATCGTCTACTGCCGTGACGGCAGGCGCCGGGGAGACCACGAACACACCTCCTTCACCTTTCTCGGGTTCACCTTCCGGGCACGGGAGGCGAAGGGCAGCAACGGGGAGCACTTCACCGGTTTCCTGCCTGCGATGAGCACCGAGGCGCTCAAGGCCAAGAGCACCGAACTCCGCGCTATGCGGATTCATCGGCGCACGACCCTCACCCTGGACGACCTGGCCCGATGGCTGAACCCCATCGTCGCCGGGTGGATGAATTACTAGTGCGCCGGGATAAACCGGCATGGAGAAGGAGATGAAAACGCTCTACATCGAAGGGGTAGCAACCCACGATGACCCCGAGTCATGTGTCGGCGTCCGTGAGGGCGCAGGCAAAGCGTTGACAGGGGCACACGTAGGCCGGGCTATTGAGCCGCGTAATCGTCTCATCCGGGGTGCCGACGTTCTTAGTATTGCGGAAGGCAACACCACCAGCAGCGCTACCGCAAGGTGCTGGTGGACCCCGCGCGGTCGGAGAACCTGTGCATGCGTGGAATCTCCATGCGCGAGAACCGGGAGGTCTCGTGCTCGCCCGTCCGATCTGATCATCGGACGGGCCGCTCAGGAAAGGCCAAGGCCGCACTCCTGAGATGAACGGGCACGAGAAGTCAGACAGCCCCGTATTACCGACGAACCCGCTGAACAAGGCCACGCAAGTGGCGGCGGAGGTGGGGGAGGAAAGGGGGCTGGCCAAGGGGAACACGGACAGACCGACACGTTCCGGACCCAGTGCCGGAGAAGGCGTGACAAGCGGGCTGGACCGTGTGCGCCAAGTAGCACGAAGGGACAAAGACGTACGGTTCACCGCACTGCTGCACCATGTCGACTGGAACCGCCTATGGGCGGCCTACACGGCGATCAACCCGAAGGCCACACCGGGGGTGGACAAGGTGACGTGGGAGGACTACGGGCAGGACTTGAGGGCAAACCTCGAAGACCTGCTCTCCAGGGTCCACAGCGGTGCCTACCGGGCGAGTCCGTCTCGCAGGGTGTACATCCCGAAGGCTGACGGGCGGCTCCGGCCGCTTGGCATCGCCACGCTGGAGGACAAGATTCTCCAGCGGGCCGTCGTCGAGGTGCTCAATGCCATATACGAGGAGGACTTTCTTGGTTTCTCCTACGGGTTCCGGCCAGGGCGCAGTCCCCATGATGCGCTCGATGCGCTGGCGGTCGGAATCGCAAGGAAGAAAGTGAACTATGTGCTCGACGCTGATATCAGCGACTTCTTTTCCAAGCTCGATCAAGCCTGGTTACTGAAGTTCCTTGAGCACCGTATTGCGGACAAAAGGGTCCTGCGGCTCATCCGAAAGTGGCTGAACGCAGGAGTCATCGAGGACGGGAACTGGAAAGAGACGATAGAGGGATCGCCACAGGGGGCATCGATTTCACCGCTGCTCGCCAACGTGTATCTGCACTACGTCTTTGACCGGTGGGTCCGGCAGTGGAGGCGTCGGCACGCACGGGGCGACATGATCGTCACCCGTTTTGCTGATGACTTCGTCGTCGGGTTCCAGCATCGTGGCGATGCCAAGCAGTTCCTCAGAGACCTTCGTGAGCGATTCGCGAAGTTCAATTTGGAGCTGCATCCTGAGAAGACCCGTCTGATCGAATTCGGGCGTTTCGCAGCCCAAAACCGGTCGGAACGGGGACTCGACAAGCCCGAGACCTTCGATTTCCTCGGCTTCACGCATATCTGCGGGAAGGGAAGGAACGGAAGCTTCTGGCTCCGGCGCATCACCATCGCAAAGCGGATGCGGACGAAGTTGAAGCAGGTGAAAGTCCAGCTCATGCGACGCCGGCATCTGTCCATCCCTGAACAGGGGCAGTGGTTGGCAAGCGTCGTGCGAGGCCATTTCGCCTACTACGCCGTTCCCGGCAATGGCCGGGCCGTCAACGCCTTCCGCAGAGAGGTCAGCAGGCGTTGGATACGTGCGCTTCGGCGCCGCAGCCAGCGCCATCGACTGAACTGGGAGCGGATGAACCGCCTCATTGCTCGATGGCTACCACCTGTCCGCATCGTGCACCCTTATCCCGAAGTGCGATTCGACGCTCGCACCTGAGGCAGGAGCCCAGTGCGGGAATTCCGCACGCTGGGATCTGTGCGGGGGGCCGCCCGAAAGGGCGGTCCCTACCGCAATCGGTCGGTTCTACCGGTCGGGGATGTATCCCCTCCTCCAGCGTGTCAGCTCCTACGTGAGGCGCTGGACTGGGAAGAAATACCGGCGATTGCGGAACCTCACACGGTTCAAGCGGTGGTGGAACGGGCTGATCGAAAGACAACCCGTTCTGTTCGCCCAGTGGAAGTGGGTCCGCGCGTATTGACTTGCCTACGGATGAGAAGAGCCCGGTGAAGGGAGACTTTCACGCCGGGATCCGTGGGAGCGGGGAGGGGCAGTTCCTCCCCGCCACCCGACCATATTTGGTGGGGAAGAAGCAGGACGGCAAGACCTACT
>PMLV01000039.1 GCA_003160635.1 Acidimicrobiaceae bacterium
ACATGATCGCGGGGTCACTGAGCAGCGCTCGCGCCAGCCCCACCCGCTGGCGGAGCCCTTTGGATAGGCCTGCGCAGAGGTCGGCCGCCCGATCGGTGAGGTTGACGGCCTCGAGAGCGTCCCTGATCCGCCTCCCAGCCTGGTGCAGACCGTAGAGACCGGCGAAGAACTCCAGGTTCTCGGTCACCGTCAGGCGAAGATAAAGCCCAGGCGACTCGGGCATAACCGAGATCCGCTCACGGATCTCCACCCCGTTCTCAGCGCTGAGCGGGATTCCCGCTACCGTCGCCGAGCCGGAGGTCGGCGCGATCAGCGTGCCGAGCGTGCGCACGGTCGTCGTCTTCCCGGCGCCGTTCGGACCGAGGAACCCGAATACCTCGCCGTACGCGACATCGAAGGACACCTCGGAGAAGGCGGTCCGCTCACCGAAACGCTTGGTCAGCCTGTTAGCGACAAGAGCGGGCTCACCTTTCGTACCACGGAGCGCCGGTGCATCCGCGACTGTGAACAACGGCGGTACTTCCTTTTTTTTTGGAATCGGCCGACGGGGCCCAGGCGGACCGTTGTCATCACACGCTTCTGCGCAAGGTGGCGATGGTGAGCAATTTGCTCGTCGTGCTCCGCAGTGATCACCCTACCCAACCCATCGTGAACCCCGGCTCCCGTTACCACTGCCCGCGAAACGCAAACCAGGCCGTGCCCGAACGCAAGAGCATCCTGCTTCGGATGGCCCCCCGGGGTGCATGAGAGTCTGGACCGATGGGCGGACGACGAATTGCGCAGCACGACCGCGCAGATCGAGCTGCTCCTAGGACGAACTCTCTCGGAGCTGGTCGCTGCCTTTGAACGCCGGTGCCATGCCTCGACGAGCTCGCCCACCGCGGGAAATGAGGGAGCGATGATCCACGTGTACGCAGCTGCAGCCGGTCAACGGCGTGTCGTCAGCTATGTCCAATGGACGAGGGGGAAGTTGAGCGATGGCAGGAACGGTAACCCTCAAAGTGTCGCGAGAGCACGATATCGAGTTGCCCCGTCTTGGTGGAGTCGCCCCGCTGTCGTGGACACCAAAGAAGAGGCATGAATGCCTCTGAACGGGCGTTCACGAAAGCGGGGCCAAGCTCACCCGTCACGGCGAGCCCGCCCAATACGGGTTTTACGAGGAGCAGAAGGCGAATGCCGTGACGACGCCGTCGCTGGGGGCACCCGTGGAGGCGGCGAACGTCACCGTCCAGCCGTTCCCCCGCACTCCGTTACTGACTGGCCGGGTGATTTGCAGCTTTCCGGGGGTGGTGGAGCTCGGGAATGACGCGTTGAGCGGTGCAGCTGCGGTATCCGAACCGCCTCCACCGATTGCAACTTGGCTGTCTCCAGAGATTGAAAGGCCGGCGCCACAGGTGGCTGTGGCCGTGCCCGCTGTGTCGTCTGCGACAGCTGTCACGACGGTGGTGGAACTCGAAGCCGCACTTGGCCCAGTTGCACCTGTGGCACCCTTGGGGCCGGTCACGTTCCAGGAACGCTTGGTGTAGCGCTTTGGACACGTCCCGCTCGCACTTGAGATATGCATGACGGCGTTGCTGCCACGAGGCACGCAGGCCGTGATTTCTTTCGCCGGATGTGACGGGGTCGCCGCCAATGCCACCGCGCCACCGGCAATCACCAGCCCAGTAGCGGCTCCGACGACCGTCCAGCGGCTCGTGCGATTCCAAGCTGTCATGACCAACTGCATTCCTCGCATCAGAGGACGCTGTCGATATTCGCTCTGGCAGCCAGTCTTGCGCCATCGCGCGCCCGGGGAAGCCCCCCAAACCCCCGAATGCCTCCCGGGCAACCGGTGCATCCCGGCTTTCGTGAAGTCCGATGACTGAAACCGGGGCGGTCCAGTGCTCGGCGATGATGACGTCCTCACCCGGCGACGCAGGCGAGCGTTGCCCACGCCCAGGGACACGTTCTTGAGTTCGGTTGTCCATAAAAGCGATAGGACCGCGGCTGGGAGCCTCGGCTCCGGGCTTTGCTCGCTCCCTGATGACTGCTTCGGCAACGCCAGGGTCATCGGGTGTGATGAACGGCTTCACCGATTTACCGATGTCGAGGACCAGCCCAACCGTCTTCTTCGGCCTCCTGGGATCGAAGTTGGCCCAGTAGCGCGGATTGGACGTGCCCCAAATCCTGGCTCTCCCGGTGAATGCGCCGATATCGACTCGCTGCACGCCACGAATCGAGCTGTAGGCGACGTGCTTCATACCACACGGGAAGGAATACCCGCGCAGGCGCAGACCATCGACCACGCATTCGACCCTGCCGTCGGCGTAGTCCTCGCTCATCCTCGGATCTCCCGTCGAGGGATAAGCGCGCATCTTCCACTCTAACCCGACGTCGATTGTCGTGAGCGTCCTCGCCGTGGGAGCGCTGGGGTTGCAAGATCCGTGGAACTACGGATGGGCGCGGCCCTGAACCTCTTTACGATGCCGCGACGGCGTCGCAGGGACGAGCCCCGCTGCCTCGGGCGCACGAATCAGCGTCACACGGGTTTCACCGGATGCGCCGACCGGCACGCAGTTCAGTACGAGACGCGGGGCATGGGGTGCGTGGTCGACATGTGACGACGGGAGCGCTGAGATGAACACGAATTACTTCCGAGCGAGACGCTCTCGCCTGCTCGGTCCCCCGATGGGAGTCACGCTGCTCGTCGGCTCGGTTGCCGCTCGGCATCACGGAAGGCCACGTCATCCGGGCCCGAACGACGATCCTGACGGCGCGCGTGGCGGCGATGAAGCCAACCCACTGGCTTCGTAGCTTTCGCCGGATGAGTCGTGCCGAGCAGCCCCACGCCAAGGACACGCCGGAGAGCACCCGACGGGGTCCCGACCGATCCGTCGTGGTGCTGGCATGCATCACGTCGGTCCTGACATACGGGCTGATCGTATTGGGAAGCACCGTCCGCGTCACGAACTCGGGGATGGGCTGCCCGAGTTGGCCGCTGTGCTACGGCCATTTCACCCCCGTCGATGAGTACCACGCGCTACTCGAGCAATCTCACCGATACCTGGTCAGCGTCGTGACCGTCGCCGTCCTCCTGACCGCGCTTGCCGCCTATCGGTCCCACACGCGACGAGACGCCTTCGCCCCTGCCGCAGTTGGCGTCGGGCTGATCGTCTTCCAGGCGGCGCTCGGCGCGGTGACGGTGTTTGCCAAGAACGCCCCATGGACGGTCGCCGTGCACCTGGTGGTGGCGTTCGTATTCTTTGCCGCCACCATCGTCACCACCGTCGTGGCCGTGCGGGGGCACCGTGGTCGCTGGACGTGGTCATCGGTCGGTCGATGGGGGTGGATCGCGTGTGGCGTAACGCTCGCACTCGTTGTCGTCGGCACCGTGGTCGTGGGGACGGGGGCCGGGGATGACTGTCCGTCGTGGCCGCTCTGCACCCATTCGGCCCCCGACGGCATGATTGCCTGGCAATTGGTACATCGGTCGGTGGCAGGTATCGCCGGTATCGCGTTGGTCGGGTTCGTCCTGCATTATTGGCGGGCCAGCGCGGGCTGGAGAAGTTGGCGCATCGGAGCGACTGCACTTGTCGCGCTACTGATCGCCGCAGCAGCATTGGGTGCCGCGTCGGCGCTGACGCGGGCAAGTACGGGATGGCAGGACGTTCATCTCGGCCTGGCAGCAGCCGTCTGGGGCACGCTCGTGACGCTCGTCGCCATGCTCTCCACCGGAATGCAGGAC
>PMLV01000312.1 GCA_003160635.1 Acidimicrobiaceae bacterium
CGAGGAGGAACCGCATGGCCGATTCTGACCGCCGAAGCACGTTGTTGGATTCTTACGAGAACGCTGCGGTGATCGTGTCAGGAATAGTTGCTGACGAGCTCGGCCACCCGACACCGTGTCCCAAGTACGACGTGGCCGGACTGATCGACCACCTCGTCGAAGCGGGCCACCGGGCGGCCGCTCTCGGCCGCGGGCAGGCACCCCCGCCCGGAGACGAGTCCCCTCACGTGGAGCTCTCCGACGCGCCCGGTCAGCTACGTAGCGCTGCGGAACAGGCGGCACAAGCATGGGGCGACAATTCCAGCTTGTCCTTGAGGTACACAATGCCGTGGGGCGAGGAGTACACGGGGGCCACCCTGGTGGACATGTACCTGGCAGAGCTGGCCGCACACGCCTGGGACTTGGCCAGGGCCACCGGACAGATCGACAAGTTGGATCCTTCCCTCGCCTTGCCGGCACTCGAGGGGGCACGGGCCATGATCAAACCTCAGTACCGCAACATGGTCGAGCCTGGAGCCCCTTTCGGGGCGGAGGTCTACCCAGCTCCCGGTGCTGACGACTGGGAACGCCTCGCTGCCTTCATGGGACGCGACCCACGGACAACGCTCGGTCTATAAGGGGCGGGCGGGGCGCCGGGCCTTCGATCGACATGGCGTCTTGAGCCTGGGTATTAGCCGGAGGTAGCGATGGGTCACTCCCGAACGCCCACGCACAACACCGCTAGCGACGGGTTCCCGACCGATCCGATCGACGGTTCGGGAATCGCGGAAAACTGTCCCAGAATGTGTAGCGGCGACTGCGACTGAAAGTGACCCCGACCGCCGGTCCGGGGACCACACGGCGGCCAGACTTGCTTGCAACTGTGCCCCTGTCCGGGATCGGCCCGATTGGGGCACTTTGGCGGCAGCGGGACCCTTGCCACCTACCACACTGGGACAGCATTCCGGGCATACCTTGCGCGTTTGGGGGCACTTCAGATGTCACGGAGATATGACTACATTACGAAGGCAGACATTGCACATTGACTGGCTCGATCAATGCGCGATTGTCGCCCGGGACTTCATGGTGACCATCATCAACACATTGGCAAATCGGTGCCGGATCGTCGACGTCAGAGACCTTGGCCGTCGTCGGGCTGAACTTGGTGCGCGAGAAGTGGGACGAGCACCTGAGCGTTGGGGCTTCCCCAGCCTGTGACCGGGTCCCACCCTGACAATGCCTGGTAACCGGTGATCAACTTGGAAGAAACGATGACCGAATTGTCCCCTGTGGTGACGTCGTGAAACGCGCTGTGGTAGGAGGCGCTGAGGCCGATCCGGTAGATGCCGGCGTTGACGAAGCCAAGGTGTCGACCGGCCTCCTGGTCGGCGAGGGCGATGAGCGCAGACCAGAACGGAGTGGCGGCGCTGGTGCCACTGGCGCCTTTGAGGCTGTATTTCTGGCTGCCGTCGCTGGTGACCAGCGCCAAGCCGGTGACGGGATCAGCGTCGGCAGCCACGTCGGGCACGCCCCGGTTGGTTCCAATGCCAGTGACGCCGTCTTGGTAGATGGGTCGAGAGAACAAATTGCTGAAACCGCCGGCTGAGGCGGTAGAGCCTGCCAACGAAACTGTGTTCCACGCCATCTCACCCGAATAGTCGCCAGTGGAGGGGTTCGCTACCAAAGTCGTGCCGCCAACCGCCAATACGAGGGGGTCGGATGCAGGCAGGCTGACTTCTTTGACCGTGCCCTCGTCGCTCACCACGCCGGTGTCACCTGAGGAGGCCACCACCGTGACGTGACGATCCCGGGCCTCTTGCAGTGCCGAGTGCAGGCGGGCCACCTCGGCCGGGGTGAAGAAATGCTCACCAAAACTGCCGCTGATCGAGATCACGGAACCGGAGAGGCCGAGCCGCAGCACGCCGGTCAACGCCGCGGTGAAGTTTCCGGCATTGGCCGTGGCCGTTGGACTGACCAGAATCACCCGGATGGTGGCGTCAGGGGCAACCGCATGCACCATTTCGATATCCTCTACCGCCTCGCCATCGGCGAGCCATGGCGAGGCGGAGCCGGCCAGGCTGGTCACGACCTTCAACTGCGCGGCAGGCAGGCCGAACTGGCTGTCGAATCGCGCCAGATCCTGGCGGATGTCGCTGAAGTCCTGAGGGGAAGCGGGCAGCTTGGCTGCGAGTTCGGGTAGCACCACGGTCTCGCCTCGGCCGTCGATCCCGCGATTGAGTAGTGGCTGGATGCCGTAGGCCGCCCGGAACTGACTCGGGGTGTAACAGTCGCCGATGTGCAGGCAGTTAATCTCCGCGCTCGAACCCGAACTTGCCGAAACTGTCCCAGTGCTACTGACGGCCGCCTGCGCGGCACCTGAGAGAAGACAGGCAGCCAAGGTGCCCGCTGTCGTGAAGGCGGCGAGCCACCGCCAAGGGTGGGATTTCCAGCCCGGCTCACGGTCGTCAATGGGTGACTGGCCGGAAGCTGGGGTAAGTCGTCGTTGTAGTTCAAGGAAACTCTTCTGCACCCACCCGTTTTGTTTCTCTTTTCGACGTTGAATGGTCATCTCTCCATCGTGGAGAGTGGAGGCTTGTGTGTCGTCGGGCGCAAGGATCAAATGCGCGTCATCCTGATGCCAGATGCGCGTCATCCTGGAGGATGACCTGATCCGCACGTTCCGTCGGATTGCGGGGCCGCAGCGTCAGCCTGGCTCAACCAATCCAGACTCGTAGGCGATCACGACGAGTTGGGCGCGGTCGCGGGCACCGAGCTTGGCCAGGATCCTGCTCACATGTGTCTTCGCTGTGGGCACGCTCACGTCTAGCGCCTCGGCGAGTTCACCATTCGAAAGCCCGTGAGCGACGAGCACGAGAACCTCCCGCTCGCGCTCGGTGAGCTGGTCGAGATCTGTTCGCCGCTTGGCCGGTGACTGAGATTGGCTGGCGAAATGGGCAATGAGTCGGCGCGTGACGCTCGGAGCAAGCAGCGCCTCGCCGCCGGCGACTACCCGGATTGCCCTCAGTAGCTCATCGAGCGGACTGCTTTTCAGCACGAACCCGCTCGCCCCGGCTCGCATCGCTTCGAAGACGTACTCGTCCAGGTCGAAGGTGGTGAGAATGAGGATCCGCGGGGCTCGGTCGCCGAGCGAAGAGGTGATCCGTCGGGTCGCCTCGATCCCGTCCATGGTTGGCATACGAATATCCATGACGACCACGTCCGGCGAGGCACTCCTAGCGAGCCGCACTGCTTGGGTCCCTTCGGCCGCCTCCCCGACGACCTCCATGTCGTCCTCAGCGTCGATGAGCGATCGAAAAGCAGTGCGGAGCAATTCCTGGTCGTCGACGACGAGGATCCGGATCGTCACGGCCCGACCCGAAGAGGGATGAGGGCCATGACCCGAAAGCCGCGACCGGGTACCGCTTCGGCCACGAGAGTGCCACCGAAGGCGCCAACCCGTTCGTGCATGCCCACGATCCCATGAGGAGACCCCGATTGTGCTGCCTGCTCAACCGTCGGCTTGGGTGGCCGGTCGATCCTCGTGTCGCCGTCATCGGCGACTTCGATGCGGACCCCTTGGGCCGAGATGCCAATATCCACCGTCGCATGCGCTCCCGGCGCATGTTTCACCACATTGGTGAGGGCCTCTTGGATGACCCGATACACAGAGAGCTCCAGAGCAGGTGAGATGTGATGATTGATTCCCGATGTGCGTAGCTCAACCGGCGTCCCCGCAGCACGTACCTTCTCCACCAGCTCTTTCAAGTCCGCCAGCCCTGGTGCAGGTGCCAGTTCGGCATGTTCGGTGTCGTCGTGGCGGAGAAGTCCGAGGACGACCCGCAACTCGTCCTGGGCGGTGCGACCGGTCGCCTCAATCGACTCGAGCGCCATGCCAGCCTGCTCGGGTTGCTCGGCCATGAGGCGCCTGCCGACCCCTGCTTGGACCGTCATCACCGCCAGACTGTGGGCCACGACATCGTGCAGTTCGCGAGCGATCTGTACCCGCTCCTCCCGGATCGCCTGACGGCCCCGTTCGCCTTCGATGACCCAATGCAGTTCGGCCTGCTCTGCCAACCCGGCCAGGTAGGTCCGTCGGGCCGAAAGGCTGTCCCCGACGAACCACGCCGCCACCAAGGGGAGCACGCTCTGAGCCACCTCGGCTCCAATGGCCCCGCCACCTCCGGCAACGGCGAGTCCCACACAGAGCATCGCTTCGGCTCCGACGAGCGCGCCGATTGAGGTGCGTCGCGGCACCCGACAGGCCACCGTATAGGCCGCCAGGGCGAGCATCGCGCTGAGCTCGAATGGTATTTGTCCCAAGGCCGTCAAGGCGGCGGTGGCGGAGGTCACGACCGCGAGAACCGGCACCGGCCATCGTCTGCGTAGCGCGATGGGGGCGCAGGCCAGCAGGAAGAGCCAGTCATAAGCCGCACCTTGGGGACCGCCCTGCGAACGGACAAAGTAGACCGTCAACACGAAGGCAATGAGCGCGGTCACCGCATCAACCGCACGCCATTGGCGCTCGCTCAGGTCAATGAGGAGCGGGGTTCGCGGGGTTCCACCTGTCGCGTGATCGGACACTCACTAGACCGTAGCGAGGGCACGCCCCCGACGCATCGGTCCCGAGGATGACAATCCCGTACATCTTGAGACAACCATCATCGACCGAGGCGGGATCGATGTCGCCCATTGAAGATCTCATCGAGACCCACGTTCATACAATCGGTCAGTGCCGGCAATCGTCCTATGGAATTGCTTCGCCCCGACAGACTGCCCCAATAAGACGGCGACGCGCCTGCGTTGGCCCTGCCTCCGAACTCCGGGATTGGGCGTGGCCGTTCGGCACATCGGAGCTACCCGTCAGCCCCAAGTCGGGCGCGCGTTTTGGGCGACCCTGACGGAGCGACAGCAGCCGACCGGGTGTGACCGGCGCCATGTCGTCGGTCACACCCGGCCACTGAATAGATCGATGGGCGGTACGTCCGAGAGGCGCTGGATGGAACCTGGTATTTGCAACTGTGCCTCTACCGGGGATCGGCCGTTTCTGGGCATCCCGCTCATGACGCGACCCTCATAAACCCAAGGTCACTGAGGACTCCAGGCCCAGGATTCAAAGTGGGGCATCAGGGTTCAATCAGGGACAACCCCGATTGACCTATCCCGACCTGGTGCTCATGATGGAGCAAGCGTTCGATGCATCGACCGGACGTCCTATCGGAAATGGAGTCTGGCATGCGCACGCGTTCGCTCGTATTCACCACTGCCGTGTCACTTGGGGCAAGCCTTGTTCTCGGGGGAGGATTAGTGGCCTCAGCTACGACATCAAAGTCTCGCGTGGCCGGCGGGACTGGCAAATTGAAGGGTTCAGGTGCCGTGCAGATCTCGGCCTACAGTGACAACGACGGCCCGACTTCGTTCACGGTTCTCACCGGAGCAATCGGTGACTATGGGAAGGCCATACGAACCTATGCAGATGGACATGTCGAGCAGAATTACAATCGGCTTGATCTCGCAGTGAGCCACGGTTCGTTTCAGCTCGAGATTGCCGGCCTTGAGCAGAGCCTTGTCAGTGGCGCTGATCAGCTCCCGACTGATCTCAACACATGCTCTGGCAGTTTCGTTGTGCATGCGGCGACTCCGATAGTGCCGGGGTCGGGTACCGGTGCATACAAGGGGATCAGGGGCAGTTTCAATCTCATCGTCACGGTCAATGAAGTCGACTCATGGCCGAAGTGTCCGACGACTGGCCAGACACTGATCACCCAGACCGTGTTTGTGACCGGATCGGGTCTGGTTTCGTTTCGTTAGAGCCGGGGCTCTCAGATCTTTCGATCGTCATTGACCTGTGGTGCTGTCCCGGGGTTGAGCAATCACTTGACAGGCCCCTATCGGCCGGTTGGGACTGGCGGCCCCTGGGTGCCCAGATCGGCCGGGTGAATGACACCTTTCTCTGGAGTTCTCAGGACTTTTGCTAACTCCTGTTAGCGGTGGGCACCATAGGGCCAGTCGCCCGGTCGCTACCGGAGCAGCCCGAGCGTCGGTCAATTCGGTGGATCTGGAGCGCGAAAAGTGCCCCCATAAATTCACTGACGACGACGCCTCAGGGTGTCCCCGTGCGCCGGTTCGGTGGGGCACCTTTGCGGTCCCATCGCCGAAAGTGCTGCCTACCGCGAGCAGAACTGATTCCCGCAAGCCCAACGACCGCTGGACATTGTGAAAGGGCGCGAATGTGTCAGTAGCCGATCCTCTACGGGGCGCTGAGCGTTGGAACGGCGGTCTCTGCGCTCAATCCAGCTCATGCGCCCCCAACGCTCCCGGGCTGGGCATAATCACCTACTGAGCGCCCAAAGCCACCTTGATCGCACACCCCACGCGTAGTCTCGTTCCCATGCCCACGGACCTCTTGGCCACATTCAAGGAGCGGTTCTCTGAGGCCCGGCTGCATCCCTACGAGGTGGCCGCCCGCGAAGATCCGCAGCTAACCATCGCCCTCTACGAGTGGAACATTCAGATCGGCAGCGCGTTCTTCGAGGACATTGGCGTCGTCGAGGTACTGCTCAGAAACGCGCTCGACCAGACGTTGCGCGAGAAGTACCAGGCACACCCCGACTCCGAGCCCTGGTATGAGCAAAACGGCGTGTTGCTCCAGACCCAATTCGCCGCGGTGGACGAGGCCATCAAGCACTTTGGCGACGAGTACGGTGAACCCGATCAAGACGACGTGATCGCCGCCCTGCCATTCGGTTTTTGGCGAAACCTGCTCACTCCGGGGTACCAGCGGCTCTGGCTGACGCTCAAAGAGGCCTTCGCCTACCTCCCTCCTCGCGTCAGCATCAGGCAGGCCGATATGTGTGACCATGTGAGCGACCTCCACGAACTGCGCAACGGCATCGCGCACCACGACCCCATCTTCGACTGGAACTTCAAGGCCAGTCTCACCAATCTGCGGCGGGTAGGCGAGCCGATCTGCCCGAAGACCTACGCATGGTTGGACTCGCGGAGCAGGGTGCGTGACGTCCTCGCCGCTGATCCGCGCCGTGCTTAGGAGGGCTGACCAGTCTCACTACGGCACTAGGGCTGAATGCGTCGTCAGGGCATGCTCTGACGAGTAGAACGGTGCCATGTCTCTAGTGGCGCTGTGGCGCTCGGTCACTGAAGAGGGTGAACCGTCGCGGATGTGGATGGCGGCCGACAGTCGGATCACTGATGCTACCGGCACACTCCTCAACGAGGGCTGCAAGCTATTCGTCCTGCCGATCCGCTGTTGCAAGCCCGACGCGGTGGGTTGGTTCTCCGACGTGTATTACTCGTCGAGCTACGGGATGGTCTGTGTCGGCGGGTCGCTCACTTACCACAACGTCTTCGGGACGTTGATTCCCTTGCTCGACAACCTGATCGCGCGCCGTGCCGACATCCCGTGCCTGGCCTACGTCGGAACCCTGGCCGCCCGAGTCACGAGTGCTTACGTCGAGTCCTTGTGGGAAGCCAAGGGCCCGGCGGCCAAGCAAGTTGAGCTGGCCATCGGTGGAGTCTGCGGCGCTCACCGGCTGCTGGAGGCCTACCACATCGTCCCGACAGGAGGTGACGACACCTTTGAAAGGTTCCGTTCCTCGGCGCTCGATGTCAGCGGCGACGCTGTGCACTTCTTCGGGTCCCACACCGAGGATGCCGATGCGGCGCTGCGGGAGCTTCGAGCGGATGCACGGCTCCCGATCGGCGAGACCGTGGCTCCCCTGCGGGTGATCCGAGGGTTCATCGCCGACTCGCGGTATCCGAGCATCGGCGGGGACGTGCAGATCGGATACACACGTGAAGCGAGGTTCGAGCGAGTCTCGACGGTCCGACCAGTGGTGCCTGGCAAGCCGGAGGCCATGATGCGCTTCAACAACCTCGATCTCAAGGAGCTTGGCGAGGTCGGCCCGTGCGGGATAGGGATCGGTGGCTACCCGGGCTAAGCCGGAGCCGAGCGCAGTCGACCTGCGCGCCGTTCGAGCGTCACGAAGAACGGATTCGTCCGAGCGCGTAAGAGGCGGTTGCGCATCAGGAAGACGATGAGCAGGCGCCGGCCATGCCGCGACCGATTCGGCTCTCCGCGCTTCCCGCCCCGCGAAGTTTCACTAAGGTCGAAGCGCAGGAAGTAACGATCAATTGTCTGGGCGGGTCCGATATCAAGCTATGTCCACGTTCACTGCCGGTGACCACATCAGGGTGAAGCGGTTCCTGTACGCGCACCATGGGATCTTCGTGGATGATTCGCGGGTGATCGACTTCAGTGGAGGCCGCAGCATCTGGGAGAAGCCGGACGCGCTTGTTCAAGCTCGGACGCTCAAGGAGTTCGAGGGAAGGCGCGATGCAGCCGAGAAGATTCAGCATCCACAGCAGATCTTCGGTGGTCTGGGCTCTTGGCCCGAGCGGGAGTACCCGCCCAAGGAAGTCGTGCGTCGAGCTGAAGCTATATGCCGGGTTGCCGCCACAAAGGGCGCCTATCGACTGAGTGGTTCTAACTGCGAGCACATCGCGAACTGGTGCAAATGCGGGGCGCCAGAGAGTAAGCAAGTGCGCCAGGTCCATGCTTGGCACGCGGGTATCAGCTTTGCCCTCTTGCTGGGCATCGCTCGCCTGCCGAGTCGCTGGAAACCGATGGTCATGAGGGTGGCTGTTGTGTCGGCCCTCGTGACGATCTACATGCAATACGAGGCTTGGACGACGCCGAGGCGTTGGAGGCCGATTCTTGCTGAGGCGGAGTTACTGCTCCGAGGGACCGACCAGAAGCCGAGCTAGGAGTTAGCCTCGTACCTGCGTGGCCAGTGGCGGTGATGGAGGCGCTCAGCCGCCCGATCAGCTCGGCTGCCAGTCGGGAGATCGCGGGAAGGACGTTTGGCCATTTCACTCGATACACGCTGGACGCATAGGGACGACATAACGTCAGCGCATCCGATGACGACGCTTGCCCCTGATCGAGGCCCGAGTCGGCGATCTGTCGCTCGAAAGAAGGCCGCAACGGTTTCTCGGTCATTGATCGCCTTGTGATGAGGGCTGAAGCGGGATACGACTGACCATCATGGGCTGTGCTCCTGATGGTGGATGTCCGCCAAACCGGAGGAAGCCCACTCCCACGCGAGCCGTATTATTTCACCATTGTGATTCGAATTGCCGCCCGTAGATCAGTGCTGGCATGGGCAAGCACCCTGTAAGCGACGAGGTCGCCGCGACGCTCGGCGCCTTCGTAGCTGGGGGCACTGGACCGCGTCATGCAGTGTTGACGCGGGTCTTTGGCCGCAGCGGCTACGGAGACGCGGCCCCTTACGACTCTCAGAGCCCCCTCCAACAGATGAACAAGGAAGATCGGGTCCGCATGACCGTGGCGGCGGCTGTCAGGGACCCGGCACGATCCCGCGAGCTGGTCGACGGCCTGCTGTCCGAATACCGGGCGGGCGGCCTCTTCAGCCCCGAAGCCGATCCTGATGCCGATCGTCGTCGCCGGGACGTTGTGAAGACGGCCCAATCCGCCTTTGCCCGGATCGACTGGGAGCTGACGGCTGACGGCGAACTGCGGCCCGCCGGAGTCGGGGCCTTGTCTGCTCTGGAGGGCCGTCCCGCCATCGAAGATCAACTGGGCAGGTTGCGGCGCGCAGGCGATGACCCGGCGCTGCTCTTGGGCACCGCCAAGGAGATGCTTGAGTCAACCGCCAAGTATGTCCTCGAGGCCTTCTCGGTCCCGTACTCCTCCAGCACCGATTTCGAGCAGCTGTGGTTCCATGCCCGCGACCGGCTCGGTCTCCACCCGAAGGACGTTGATCAGACCCAACCGGGCGCCAGCCAGGTCCGCGAGACTCTGCAGTCGGCGTGGTCTATAGCCCGCATGGCGAATGAGCTACGCAACGTTGAGGGCACCGGTCACGGACGCACTCTCCCGGCCGCAATGACACCCGAGATGGCACTACTGGTGGTGCGAGAAGCATGCAGCGTCGCCCAGCTGACCCTTTCTACACTGGACCGTTACCTCGGCCGATAGCACTCGGCCAAAGTGCGGAGCTGTGTTCTCCCCGCATTTCTGTATCCGCGAACCTCGTTCGCCCCCCTAACACGGAGCCGTCGTTCGGCCGCTTCGATTCTTAGCTCAGCCTTACGGCCAGCAGGCCGCTCGAACGACGGGAATGAGCGGTTGGTCCGTATTTGTCGGTGTCAGATAATCCGGGCGTCCTCGAAGGATTTGTCTTTGCGTTTCCTGTGAAGCGAGGATCGGCGTTCTGTCGCTCGACACGAGACCGTAACGGTGCCCGGTGAGCCATCCCCTTACGGACCCGGCATTCAGGGTTCTGCAAGTGCCCCCAAAAGATTCGACGTCCGGGACCCCGGGATCGCCCCGTTGCCGTTCGGGGCGCATGCGACTATCAAGCGCGGGCGACCATCTGATCCTCTCCGCTCAGCGCGGGAATCCGCCATACCCAGCCCTTGCGCCGCTCCTGCGCAAGCACAGCCCGTGCTCCTACCAGTCTGCGAGCGCGGCTCTTGTGCCAGGTTGCTTCGGTGCTCATTTGCCTGGGACAATTGGGTGAATGAACCCCACCAGCAGCACCGAGGGAGAACCCATATGACTTATGACGTAGACGCCCAACTGACCAAGGCACAGCTGAAGGAAATCGACCGCCGTGCCACCAGCCTTGCCGCCATGACGATGACGATCCTCAAGGAGCGCTACATCTTCGCCAGGTAGAGCGGCAATGGCTGTGCAACAAGGCGATGACCGGTCCTACAAAGGACCGGTCATCTTCGCGTCTGCACCAATGCACCATGTTGCACTAAGTGCAAGGCATACCCCGAGAACCATCAGTAGATCTCCAGACCCACCATCGAAGTCGGGAACTTCCTCACATAGAAGCAAGAAAATGATTCTTTATCTTCTATTTCTTTTTTGTTTGCTATTTCCGGGGGATGGGATGCACTTAGTGCAGGTTGGTGCACATAGGTGTTTCAGGCTTTGATGACGTGCCACTGGTTGGCCGAACGTGTGTGCACCCCGCGCATGACGAACCCTTCGGATCGCTTGTCCTTGAGGGCGCGGAGCTTCAGCCCCATCGTCTTCGCCGTACCGACACCCGGCCACAACAGAGCCAGCTTGCCGTCCTTGAGGATCTCCGCAGCAGTCTTCGGTTCACCGTAAGCCTTCAAGATGTCGAAGACCTGACGGATCTCTGATCGATCCTCGTCACCAGCCTTGAGGTCACCGAGGTTCTGACAGAACCCTTCCACGCCAGCGGCCTGAAGGATGCCGCCCATCACCCTCTGCCACTCCTCGTAGCCTCCGAGTACCGGAATCCCTCTGAGTGTCGGAGGAAACATCGTCGGACGGGGCTGTCCCTTCTGGTGCCACCAACGACAGAGCACCAAGCAGGCCGTCACAAGCTCTCGACGGTGTGCCAGCGCCCATGCCTCTGGTGGCTGGCTCAGGTGCCAGCCATTGGCCGGTACGAAGCTGCTGGGGTCATCAACCTCTCGATCAAGGTTCAGCGGTGCCACCCGGCCCACCACATCACCGGCTGGCGCTGCGTCCCCGTTGGCCGTCAGCACCCACACCACGTAGATGGCAACGTCGATGTCAGCATTTGATCCGAAGTTGAAACCGAGACGTCGATCAGTAAAGCGTGGCTCTGTCAGTCCCATCTCCAGCGACACCGAACGGACATCCCCGCGAACGTTGTCGTACTTAATCACACCGACGCCCTTGGTCAACTTGGTCGCTATGTTCTTACGGCGCTCGGCCTCTTGGTCAGCGAGTGACCCCGACGCCACGACGCCAAAGGCTGGAGTGAGGAGAGACGTCGCCAACTTGCCCTTGCCAGTCCTTGACCCGGTCGCACCAATCCAATGGAGTGGTGTCGGGCCATCGATGATGCCTCGCACGAACCCCAGCAACATCAGCGCCAGGGCGCATGCTCTATCTGCATCCGCCACAAACGGAAAATCAACCAGTAACTCGTCAAAAATCAAGGCGAGCGCATCGTCCACATCGGCCTGGCTCACTACGTCCTTTACTTCAATGTTGGCCACGGCGGGAGAATAGAAGGTACGCGTGCCCTCGTCGTAACCTGGTTTGGTGACGATGGTCCCATCGGCGTGCATTACCGGTACGTGGACCGCTCGCTCAAGGACGGGCAGTCCGTTGTCCATCTCTGCCGCAACACGTAAGGCGGCAGTGGCCGTATGAAACGGGGCGTCGTTATAGCCTCGCTTCAACTTCCACCGCGCCGTTTCGGTCAGTGCTATTTGCAAGTTCGATGCAGACATCACCTTTATGTTGCCGCTCTCGTTCACGGTGACGGGAGCATCATTGAACAGGAACGTACGATGGTTCGGTTGTTCCGCACTCATAAGTACCATGAGCGCAGCTTCGGCCAGGTCCATACTCGATCCGGTAGCGTCAAACTCAGGACGAACAAGTAACGGTAATGAGCGCGGTAGTTTCAACTGCCACCGTACGTCCTCACCAACATCACGCCCACACCTCGGACACGTCACTATCACTTTTCCGAGGTGCTCATTCACAGCGATGGTCAAGCCGAACGTCTCCGTTGTTCCATCACTCTGGTCGTACGGCGTGTCTTGTGCGTGAACCCCACACTGACAGCGAATCGTTTCCTCATCCCCAAGGAAATCAGACAGGGTGTAGGGGTCATTTGCATCTAGCTCTTCTTCTTCACACCAACGGGTGTAGGCGTCGGTCATTACTTAACCTCTCTCTTTGAGTTTGTCTTGGGTACAGAAGAGAGCTTCTGGTGTTGCCGTCAACACCCACTCTTCCCACTGCAACGCTGTTGGTCCGCTCTTTAACAACACTTCGTCGGAGTTATGCATAACGATGATGTGCTCATGATTGACGCGCAGCTGGCCGTTCTGGCCGAACCCCATGCGCGGGGTGTGGATCCGTTCTACGTATTCCACCGACAGGCCCATGTCGAGCAGGGTTGCCAGATGCCATTCCACCACGCGCATGATCTTGCCCTTACGGATGTGGTTGCTGATGTTGAGGACGAAGATCCCGTCAGGTTTGAGGACGCGGCGCGCTTCCATCCACGCCTTACGATGCAGGGTCTTGTACTTGGCATCGGTCCACTGCATCATGCCAGCGTTGTTCTCTTGTAACTCTTCACCGTAACAATGACGGTACGTGATTCGTTTTGAATCATCCTTTGCATCATGATGGTCGGCCATACGGTTCCCGTAGCAACAGGACGTCATCACAAAATCAAACGAGTCATCTACAAAGGGAAGGGCTGTCGCATCGCCCACTAGTGTCAGCGGGTGAGCGTTGGCCCAGTTCTCTTCTATCTCGACGCCCACCGTCTCGACGGCCACCGATACTGGGCCAAGAAGGCCCGGTATCTTGTGGATGCCGCCGATCCCCGCGAAAGGGTCGAGGATTTGCACGCTCTTGGTCTCGCGCTCCGCCACGTACTCACCGACAATGTGAGCGAAACGCTCAATGATTACGTCTGTAAATGGTGCTGGGTGCTTGGCGGTCACGACTTCGTCGCCAACACGTTCACTGGTACTCATGAACGGTTCCCCACTCTTCACGCTGCCAGTGCCGCACGGTTCCATCTTGATAATGCGTATCGTCTGGTCCGTGGTTGTCGATGAACCATTCAATAAAGCACATGACACGCCCGAACACCCATAAGTGACACCAGACACACCAACCATCAACGGTGTCATCGAAGTACAGGAATCGCCTCACCTTTTCTACAAGCGTTAGGTTGCGCGGGTTCATCGCGCACCACTACTGAGTAGTTCGCTTGTGCGAACACGGTAAACACCCGTGATGTATTCGCATCCTGGCAGCGTTCCCGCTCGTGCTTGTCGACGTATGTGCTCCGTCGACACCTGCAATAGCTGCGACGTTTGCTCCAGTGTGAGGAACGGTAACTCTGCGATCGCCCGTGGTGGTAGTTGTTTGGTGGACATGGTTCGACCGAACCTTTCATGTGTAGGTTCGGGACCCAGGTCCCCGCTCGACCAAAAGTCAGCGAGTCCATCCCAGGGAGACCGTCAGCGGTTCACCATTGTGGTCACCGGTCGGGTTTTGACTCCACCCGTAGACTACAGGCCACGCGCAACGCTGCGCAACCCACGAATCCGCTCCGCACGTGCACACTTCGCAAGGCACGCAAGCAATCGCTCATATAGAAATGGCCCAAGTTTACCGGGTCGCCTGTCGTTTTCTCAACCCGCCCCCTATATCAGCGCACGCGGAGACTCCGCTGGCACTGTGGGCAATCCTGGTGGATCTGGTGAGGCAATGGTGCAAGCAATCGCACATAGAAAAGGCGCACGCTTTCGCGTACGCCGTTCCGGTGTTGCTTATGTGTGTTGAGTTACTGTCCTGGCAGTAACTCCACCGCTGCAGCCGCGTCATAGCCTGATTTCGTCGCACCGACGTAGACGTCAAGCATGCGTGTTGACTTCCACCCAACGATGTCCGCTATTGCTTTCGCCGGAACGCCATTCGCAGAAAGTGTGGTTGCGTAAAACTTACGCAACTGGTGAAAGCTGATGTTCTTGATGTGCGCTAAACCTCGCACGCTTACGAATCGATCGGAAATGATGCCAGGATTGATCGGTTCCATTTTTCCGTCCATCACGTAGGTTTCCGGCTCGCCTGGTGTACCAAGCGCACGCTGTAGAAACAGGAGGTTGTTACCTTCAACACGCGCGATCCGCTCATCTCCGGTCTTGGTGGATTTGATGGATACCACGCCATCCACCTCCGTGGCTGACTTGTCGATAACGATCGTTCCGCGCTTCAGGTTGATATCTTCCCACCGGAGTGCGGCCACCTCACCAGAGCGAGCGCCGGTCAGGGCTGCGATGGTGATTGCCTTCGCCATGTCCTTGCCGTACGCCTCCGCAGCGGTAAGAAGTTTCGCCACCTCGTTCGCTGTGGGGATCTTTTTGGTGCCTTTGGTGGCTGCGGGCGGCACTGCCTTCGCGGAAGGTGACACGTCGATGTAGTCACGGATCACAGCGAATGACAGCGCCGACGAGATGAGAGCAGCCAGGCGGTGCACGGAGTTATCTGACAACCCTTCAGCTGTCCAAGAATCATAGGCACCCTGAAGGTGAGCAGCTGTCAGATCCGCTATCCGGAGGCCACCTAGTACCGGCTTGATCCGGTACGCCACCATTCCACGGTTTGTGTTCTCGGTTACTGGTGCCCAGCGATGGCCGCGGATCGTGCGGCCATGGCTCAACCACTCATCAAGCACGGCACCGAACGTGCGGCCATCGGTGGCGGTTGGCGCCGGTGCGACCGGCTCACGGTTCCGGATGGCCCGCTCAGCCTGCTTCCGTGTCAGCGGCGCCGTCTTGCTCCCGAACGTGGCCCGCATCCGTCGCCCGTCCTGGTGCCAGCGGTACCGCCAGACGCCCGAGCCTGGGGCTGTCTCCGATAGGCTTCCTACTCCGTATGTCGCTTTCGTTCCCGTGCTCAATTTGTGGTGGTCCTTCCCTCGTGAAGCGTTCCAACCTCCACACTATCGGGATTGGGACACGATTGGGACACGCGGTAAAAGGTCAGGGGCGGAAATAGCCACTGACCTGCATGGAGAGGTGCGAGAGCGGCCGAATCGGATTCACTGCTAATGAATTGACCTGGGTAACCGGGTCCGAGGGTTCAAATCCCTCCCTCTCCGCTCGGGGGNNAGGAGAACGAGTGGTCGAGAGTCGGTACTGGTTGCAGACTCTGGGGTGCCCCAAGAACCAGGTTGACTCGGACAAGCTGGAGGGACGTCTGGTGGGTCAGGGGTACCGGCGCGCCGCTGATGCGTCCGAGGCCGATCTGGTCGTGGTCAACACCTGTGCCTTCATCGAGTCGGCCCGGCAGGAGTCGATCGACACCGTGCTGGAGTTGGCGGATCTGCGCCGCGACGGCGCTCGTCTCGTCGTCACCGGGTGCATGGCGGAGCGCTACGGCAGCGAGATCTCCGACGCCCTGCCCGAGGTGGATCTGGTCGCCGGGTTCGGTGTTGATGTGGCCGAGCCTGTCGCCGTCGAGCTGGGACGGGCCGAGCCGGCGGGCGTTCCGGTCCTCCTGGCGCGCAAGCCCGGACCCCGACCGTCCCGGGGCTTCGATCTGCTGGAGTTGGCCCGCCCGGCGTCCGAGGTTCCTTGGGCCTACGTGAAAGTGGCCGAGGGGTGTGACCGCATCTGCGGATTCTGCGCCATCCCTTCGTTCCGGGGGAAGCAGCGTTCCCGTCACGTCGGGGAGGTCATGGACGAGGTTGCGCAGCTGCTGACGGGAGGGATCACGACGGCCGGGCAGGTCGCTCCGCCGGTGCGCGAGATCGTGCTGGTGGCGCAAGACCTGGCGTCGTACGGCCGAGACCGTTCGCGGCCTGGGGAGCGGGTAAGAGCGGGACCTTCTCCTCTCGCGGCGTTGACCCGCGCCGTCTCGGACCGCGTCGAGCGCACCCGGCTCCTCTATCTCTATCCATCGGGTCTCACCGACGAGTTGATTGAGGCCGTGCTCGCCACGGGCGTGCCGTATTTCGATCTCTCCTTGCAACATGTCTCGCGACCCCTCCTGGCCCGCATGCGCCGCTGGGGCGACGGCGAGCGCTTCCTGCGCCGGATCGCCGACATTCGCGCCGCTGATGCCCGTGCGACCTTCCGTTCGTCGTTCATCCTGGGCTATCCCGGGGAAACAGAGCGCGATCATGATCTGCTCCTCGAGTTCCTGGCCGAGGCGCAGCTGGACTGGGCCGGGTTCTTTCCCTTCTCCAAAGAGGCCGGGACGCACGCCGCCGACCTTCCCGACCAGGTCCCGGCCCCGCTGGCTCTGGAACGATTGCGAGAATGCACCGAGCTGCAGGACGCGATTACCGCCGCCAAGCGTGACCTCCTCGTCGGTGCCACGCGACAGGTGCTGGTCGACGCGCCCGGACGGGGCCGAACCATCCACGAGGCGCCCGAGATCGACGGCATCGTGCATCTGCCCGACGACACGGTGGCGGGCGAACTGATCGATGTGGTGATCACCACCGCGGTGGGCCCGGATCTGTACGCGGAGCGAACAGACCGGTGAGCGACACTGACGCTCGCCGGCACACGACCTTCGGGCCAACCGCACTGGCCACCCCGGCCAACGCCGTGACCATCGCCCGCCTTCTCGCCGCCCCGGTGTTCGTCATCATGATCGTGGTCTGGGGCGCCACCTGGTTCAACCTCGCCGTGGGCTTCATTCTCGCTGCGAGCGATGGGCTTGACGGCTACATAGCCCGCCGTCAGGGCACGACCCGCTCGGGCG
>PMLV01000089.1 GCA_003160635.1 Acidimicrobiaceae bacterium
TCTTATGGATCTCGTCTTTTGGGGTGTTGCCTACGTCACTGACACTGCGTAGGGGTCGTTGTGAGTGACACATCTTGAAGACCTGTCGCTTACAGCGCGCGGTGCACGAAGCGCGGGTGTGGATCGGGGTCTTGGCCTAACGTCGAAGATGGTCGGCGATCCGATGTTGGCGTGCATTAGTGATCGACCCGCTGGGCTTGGTGGCGCAGTACGGTTCGCGTGTGAGTTCACAAACGATCGTGACAAGATCGTTTGACAGCTCGCCTGGCTGCCGGTCGTGGATGATTCTCGATACCAGCGGAGCGAACCTGCGGCGCATCCGTGAGCCGTCGGATTTCCTAGTCGAGGCAACATCGACGGGTAAGGCGCCCAACACCGTCGAGGCCTACGCCAGCGATCTCGCCGCGTGGTTTCGGTGGTGTCTCCTGACCGGCCGAGAGCCGCTCGACGCTCGCACCGAAGACCTGACGAATTGGGTGACGGCGCTGACGTCGACACCTCGTCGAATAGACCCAGCCAGCCAGATCCGCATCCTTCCCTCTGACCCACGGAAGCGGTCGAAGAGCACGGTGGGTCGCTACGTGACCTCGGTGAAGGAGTTCTACCGATGGGCGGGGCGCAACGGAGCGGTCGGGGTCCACGTCGAAAGGCGCATGGTGGCGTTCCAGACGCCCAAGTCCACGAGAACAACGTCGGTCGGTCGCCTCGAGCAGGACGAAATCGACCTGACCTACGACCGGATCACCGATCCGAGGGGTCTGTTCCTCTTCGAGGTCCTCTACGGCTGCGGCTTGCGGAGTGGCGAGGCGCTCGGCCTGCGTTTCTGCGATCTTCATTTCGAGGCCGACAACTTCTCCTACACGGGCTGCCGGATTCCCGGCCCCCACCTCCATGTCGAGCGACGTGACAACCCGAACGGGGCCGCCGCCAAAGGTGACCCAAGGGTGGTCCCGGTGCCGCCACGGACCATCGCCTCATACCGGGACTGGATGGCGGACCGCTTCGAAGCGCTGGGTGAGGACGACCCCTCGGCGTTCGTCTTCGTGGCCCTGCGGGGCAAAACGGCGGGAAGCGCCTGGAACTACCGGTCGATGCAGGGATGGTGGGACGGTTGCATCCGAACCGATCCCCGCCTTGACCGGGTGACCCGGCACATGGTCCGCCACACCTACGCATCCGAGCTCGCCGACTTGGGGACCGACAGCTTGGTGATCCAAGCCCTGCTGGGCCACCGTTCCCTTTCCTCTAGCGATGTCTACACACATCCGGGGACCGACAAGTTGCGTGCAGCAGTCGAACGACGCGCCGAGTGGGTCCAACAGCAGATATCGGCCATCGTCGCCCCCGGCAGACCGCGCTGCCCGTGACCCCCTTGCCCACGACGGTGACCGCCCGCACGGACATCGGCCTGTATCGGGCAGAGGTGGCCGAGTCAGTGTCGCAGGGCGAGGTTGCCCATCTGCTCGGGCTTGCTCCACCGACCGTGATCGAGGGCCATCGCCACTCTCACTATCGCCGCCTCTTGGTGCTCCTGGGTGATCCGGACGTTTTCGACTGGATCGCCACACGCTGGGATGCCTCGAGGCGAGTGTTCATGTACGAGAGCACCGATGACGTCTCGTCTCCATGCCAGGTCCCCTCGTGTCGACGCTTGGCGAGTCAGTCCACGACAAGGCTCTGCGAGAGCTGCCAGCGGGCATTCGAGGCGCAGGCCTGGTCGCTTAGCAAAGGGACCGAGACGATCGCCGTCGGTGAGTGGAGCCCGACCCACCTCCCGCTGCGGCCTCGGACCGAACTGTGCAGCGTCAGGGACGCCCGCACCCGCACGCGATGCGGGCGGCCAGCGTTGTCCGCCGAGAAGTGCGCCGCTCATTTGAGCCTTTGGAACATCGCCCGCAAGCATGGCGACACACAGGTGCGCTGGCTCGCTCGTCAGACCGCCTACCCCCAAGTTCCCCGTTGCGCCGCGGCCACCTGCTCGCGTTGGGCGCAGACCGACTCTGCCCGGTCGGCATTTCGATGTTGCGTCCAGCACGGCGTGTGGTGGCGCAACGCTGTGAAATCGGGTGAGGTGAGCGACACCGACTTCGAGGACTGGGTCGCCGCGGCCAGCCCGGTCGATCTCGTCTGGCTCGACATCTGGTTGGGCCAGCTCCCCGACGTGATCGTGGCCGAAATCATGGTCCACATGGCTTCTGACCGCGGCACATTCGTCCTGAACCCCTCTCGGATCCGCGCCTTGGCCACCGCGGCCAGATCCACTAGATCGGCGGCGCTCGACGAGACGGCCCCCAGCACCACGAATTCGGCCAGCCGACATCTCCAGAGCCGATGGAACAAGCGGCTCGATGCCTTGTTCTCCAATCCGACCGAAGAATGGCGCAAAGGCCAGGTCCGGATGTCGGTGGTCCACCCAGCGGCGGGAAGAGCTTTGGTCATGGATTTCGACCGCATCGCCCAGCCCTGGCTCGAAGCACTTGTGCGCGGGGTCGCCCAGGCACGGGTCCACATGGTGTCGCCCATGCGGTCGTTCTCTTACGTGGCCGATGCCGGGCGATTGTCCGAATTCCTCCAACAACGCCACGACCGCGGCATGAACCCTCGCTCTCTCGGCGCAGAAGCAGTAGCCGGGTTCCGGACAGAACTCCTCGCCGATCCGGCGACACAGGTGCAAAGCAAGCGGGCCATCTTCTATTCGCTGAAAATGGTCTTCGAGCAAGGACAAAAACTCGGCTTGGCCGACCGGGTCCCCCATTCGTTCCGATTCGACCCCAACACGCTTCCTGAGATCTCCGACCTCTATCGGAGCGCCGACGAGATCGCCTTCCCCGACGCGACCTTTGCCTTCTTGATGGGCATGGACCACGTATTCGGGGGGTCGGTCTTCGACCTCTTGGGATCGGTTCCTCTGGACTCTTTCGCCGGCGAGGTTGCGGTTGCCGCCGTGGTGGTGGCGGCCAACTTCGGGCGTCGTCCGAGCGAAGGCTTCTCACTCACCGTTGATCGGATTCGGATCAACGACGCCGGGGCAGCCTCCTTGCGTTACGACGATTCGAAGAACCGCAAGGACGCCGTGTGGCTCCCGATCGACCGCTCGAGCGCCAAGTGGCTCAACGGGTGGATCGACGTGCTGCACGCCAAGTTTCCCGACACCGCGAGCTCTGACCTCGCCCTGCTGCCTGAGGCGCATCTCAACCCGAGAGGCACAAAGCACATGACCGAGGGCAAGGGTGCACAGTGCTTCCGCATCTGGGTGACCCTGTGCGAACAGGCCATCGTCTTGGCCAAACTGCACGCATCTACCGCCGTGCCGCTCGATGTGCTCTCGACCCTCGAGTGGAGTGACATCGGCCGCCACGGCATGGTGCTGGCGGGTGGTCGAATACCCCTTGGCCAACCCGCCCGACGCCTTCTCGCTAACTACCGAGCCGGCCTGGCGGCGGGAGAGATGAGACGGGCCGACTCACGGTTCGTCTTTCCCTGCCCATTCATCAGGCCACGACAGAGTGCACCCGTCTCCCTTGATCGCTTCGCGGCGTTAGGTGCGGATTGGCACATTACGGCGCGACGTTACGAATCACCGGGGATCCCAGGAAGCCACCTGGGCCGCGTGGCCATTGCCGGAAGCCTCCTCCAGCTCCGACGGTTCCGCCACACCTATCTCCAGCACGCCATCGACTCGGGAAGTGACCCGATGGTTGTGCAGATGCTGGCCGGCCACGCCAGCATTGACACCACGGTGCACCACTACGTCCGCCCTCGCGAAGAACGCCTGCAAGAGTCGGCCGCCCAGTTGGCCAACTACCGCATGAACCGCTTCGGCCAGCATGTGGAGCCATTGCTCGCCCAACCATCATCAACCGATGTCATCACGAACACCTGCGGCAATCCTGATGTGCACCACGTGGACAAGGAGGGATGTGACCGGGGGGGACTTTGTTATGGCTGTCCTCATTTCACCGCTGACCCATCCAACATCACCGACATCGACGTCCAAATCGCGACGATCAACCGCTACGTCGAACAGATCGAGGGGATCGACGAGAGCAGGCGCTCGGCCTCGCAGTCCGCTCGATTGATGGTCCTCAACGAGGATCTCGTCGGGTGGAGGAAGGTCCGCACTCGGCTGTCTCGGGCCCTCAAGAAGCTCCCACCCGCAGAGATGGATCGGGTGCTCGCCGCCTGCCGGGTCGTGCGCAGTGTCCGCAACGCCGTCCGCTATGGACATCGCACCGGCAGCGGCGAATTCCACTTGGAGGATTGATGGGCGCCGATCGACCAGCAGCCGCGATCGCGGCAAGGAAGCAGACCTCCCTCGAATGTCGGGCACGGCTTGCCGATGCCATCGTCGCACTGGCGGCGACCAATCACCTCGTGACCCCGGCGTCTGTGGCCCGACAGGCCAAGGTGGCCAGGCAAACCCTCTACCGCCATAGGGACCTTCTCGACGAGATCGACGTATACCGCAAACGGCAAATGGGAGTGCCGAAGACTCGCCGCCAAGTGGGCGAGGCCGAAATGTCCGAGACCAAGTCACTCAGAGCCCAGCTCCGTCATTCACAAGTCGAGGTCCAAGACCTCCGCCGCCAACTCCGCTCTCTTGAAGCCGGGACCGTCCAGGCGTTGGGGGATGCCGCAAAGCTGGCAATCAACGACGACTTCGACAGTCTGCGTCGGGAAAACGTGCGCCTCTCGGACGTCCTTGCCTCTCAGAACGAAGAGATCGAGCACCATGTCGATCGCATCGAGAGTCTGGAAGGATCACTCATTGCTTCTCGTGAGGAAAGTCGACGGCTCAATGGGATCGCCACCACCAGAGCCGTCCGGCATCTCAGGATTGCCGACGCACCTTCTTCCGGCGGACCGCTTTCGGGGTAATGCGATTGAGCGATACACGTACCCCGTTCGCGCACGTGTCTGACATGTCATCGACAGGCTGACCTCGGCATATGGAGTTTCGAGATCCATAAGACGTCGAAGAATGACGTCGCCTCCGTCCACTCTTGGGTCACCCGGTCCTGCCAGCGTCGGTTGACGGCCAC
>PMLV01000271.1 GCA_003160635.1 Acidimicrobiaceae bacterium
AGATAACTGTGCTGCCTGTGGGTGAGCAAAACTCAGACGACGGCAGACGTCGTAACCGCCATAGACGCACAATACGTCGGCACGATCGACTCGGTGGGCTGATCCACGAGTACGAGAATGTAGCTTGAGGCACGGATCGAGTTTTCGGATAGTACGAGGTCTACGACCCCGGTGACGGGAATCACCCCGGTACTTGGTTAGATACAACCCGAGAGTACAATCAGCAGCCTGAACACGCTGTGGCCACCGCTGAACTTCAACAGCGAACGGGATAACGTCTATGAACGGTCAGGCAGGAGAATCCCCCGAGGTTGGTGAGTGGGGGTCGCCCCGATCATTCAGGCGTGCACTGAAGCGATACGGGTCCGCGTACGGAAGCCGAGTGAACGACCTCAACCGGATCTGAAATCAACCGATAGCGCGGAAATCGATCAAGAACTGCAGCAAGGGCATGCACAGCTTCAGAACGAGCGAGGACGGCACCTAAGCAATGGTGGATGCCGTGCCCGAACGCAACGTGACCAACACCTGAGGATTGCGATCGATGTAGGTAAAATCGATCAGGGTCTACAAAAGCCCGTTCGTCCCGATTGGCCGCACCGACTACGAGCACAACCTTGGTTCCCGCCGCGATCGAAGTACCTTGAACTTGTAGGTCCACGCTGGCCGTGCGGACCAAGGCCTGAACCGGGGCGTCGTAACGGAGCGTCTCTTCCACGGCCGCCGGCAACAATGTCGGATCCTGTGTCACGAGTCGTCTCTGATCTGGGTGTCGAGCCAGGGCGATCAGTCCATTTCCGATGAGATGCGAAGTCGTCTCATTCCCCGCGATGAGAAGCAGACGACAAAACCCAAGGAGTTCCTCGTCGTCCATTCCCTCATTCTCGTCTGCGGCACGAACGAGTGCACCGATCAGGTCATCTGTGGGACGACGACGACGTTCGGCAATTATCTCGGCCAGATAGGCGGAAAGATCAGCACTGGCCTGACGGGCCCGATCCATCGTTGCGGGGACGCCCTGGTCCCGACGAAGGAGGGCGTCCGCCCAGCCTCCGAAAGCCAACTGGTCTCTATCGGGGATCCCAAGCAGCTCTGCGATCACCAGTGCGGGCAAGGGCACGGCAAGATCACGGGCCAAGTCAATGTCCGAGGGATCGATGGACGCAACCAGTTCGCGAGAGAGGGCCTCGATCCGCTCCGCGAGCAGTTCGATTTGTCGAGGCGTAAAGACTCGCTTCACGAAATGGCGGAGCTCTTCGTGTCGCGGGGGATCCATGGAGATCATCTCCGGCTGAATGTCGGCCGGGAGACCCTCGAGTGTGATGCCCTCCGCTGATGAGAGCCGCTGCCAATCGAATATCGCCGCGAAAACATCAGCATGGCGGGTCAGCGCGAACCAACCCTGTTCGGGGTGCTGATATACGGGAGCAGTATCACGCATCCTGCGGTAGACCGGGTAGGGGTCATCGTGGAGTTTGTGGTCGTAGGGGTCGTAGTAGACGGCATCCATGTGTTGCGGTTCCGTCGCTCTCACGGGTCTGCCCGCGCGCCGCGCTTGACGACAGTGGTAACCGGTCGAAACTGACATGCGAGTCGCAAAATGGCACCTGGACTAAGGGGGCGTTCAGGCACCTTGCTCAGATAGTCCCGCTCTTTGTCGGTGCCGATCCGAAGGTGTTCGGCGGTCACACCGATAGTCTTCCATACTCGGCCAACCCACCTCATTTGGACGGCCATCTGGTACCCAGGATCGCTGCACCCATAAGGATTTCACCGTCAATTCGATGACACTCCCGCATGGAGATGCCTCGCTGACGAAGGGGTCAGGCCGGAGTCGGGAAGGGCGTGTTCGGGGAGCGGATGACGGTACAGCTTCGCCGCATTCTCACTGCACATCCGCCGTAATCGTCCTCTGGAATGTGGCCCCAGGCTTTCTCAATGACGTCCTAAATATCGGAGCAGGTCCCGTCGCCGTACGGATAGCCGACCTCCACCATCACACGATCGACGCTGATGGTGTACCGGGTGTCGATCCCCTGCGGGCACCCAAACGTAGCTCTGATGACTCGGCTAGGCGGTACCAATTGGCGTTCCGCTTGCGGGGATAGCTCGCAGGCTGGAAGTCGGTGGGCGGAGCGGACCCCGCTCGCGAAGGCAGCAACATCGGCCATGGGACCGCGAAGGCGCGTCACGAGACCGGCGATCTGGGCTATTTAGCATTGGTTCTGATTGACTTCGACATACCGTCGAAGGGCGCGGAGATAGCCCTTCGTGCCACGCTTCTGAACGACGCGACCAATGGGACCAGCCATGCGGACCAATGAATCGCCTGGACGGGAGAACGCTACGATCTCAAACCTGACCACCTGGTCCGGAGAGATCGAGACGATGAACGCCTCCTCTCCCTGCTCCGGATGGCCCGGCAGCGTTCCGTACGCAAAGCCCCATCGGGCCTCCTCGTCAATGACGCCCACGATCCGACAGGGCGCCGCCAGGGCCACCAGTGGCGTCCCCAACGTCACGAGGACGGTCGCACCAATCTCGATTGTCTGCCCTTCCGGGAAGACTCGTACCCCGGGCACTCGGTGTGCCTGCCAGCTTCTGAGGCCCTGGATCGCTCGCTCGAAGGTCTCAGGTCCGTGACCGAGAAGAAGCTTGTAGTGGTCGTGGTGGAAGCCTTCTGGAGGGACCCCAGAAAGCGTGGCTCCAAGGTCACTGTAGGTGGGCTAAGCGCCTTCCAAGGCACTCACCATTTTCTGCATGGCCGCCGAATCCGACTGGCGGACAAACCTCATGGCACGTTGCTACCAGGTCGTCCCCTGCGGTGCCCACTCCCGGCGTTTCGAGGCACTGTTGGCTGAGGCGCTTCCGCGGTTATGGGGGCGGGTTAAGGGCGGAAGTGTGCCGGTCGGCGCCGGACGGCCTGGCTGGGCTGATGTGTCCCGCAGTGATCACACAGCAGCGAAGACGGCCACGGCGAGCAAAATGATGCCCGCCGCCGCGGTGACAACGTAGATGGTCTCAGTGCCGCGTTCGTGGCTGCTTCGGCGTCCGATTCTGACGCTGCGCCACAGCTTGGCCGTAAACCGCTGCGAGCGGCTCAGGGTGGCGTACTCGACAACAGCCACTACTGCTGCAGCGGCAAGCCAACTCCAGGAGCCCCAAAACAGGGCCACTGCCACGACAGGAGCGGCGAGAACCAGGTAGACGACGAACATGCGATTGATCACGCGGTTGTCGAGCTTACGCCGGCGCGGCCGGGCCGGGCATGCCGGAGGTGGGGTTGACCCCGAACAGAACGATCGGGCTCCGGCTCGTCGAGCTAGACCGGTAATCGGTCATGGTTTACTCCCTTGCTCGGCGCGCATTTCGGCGGGCAGCCGGGTCGCCCGCGGCATCGGGGGCGCTCGAGGTAGGTGGCGGGGGCTTCCCCGTTTCAGGTCACGGCACGGGCTCTATATCCCTGCCGCCGCGGCAACGTGCACGATTCAGATCAGGCACCTCGGGCTTGTCCCACCTATAACCGGCGATCGGGGGCAGTCAGCGGCCATTCGCAAGGACGTGCCAATGACAAACCGCAACCTTTCAGAGTCGGTGGTGACCGCACGCTCAGCAGAAGAGCAGAGCGGAGATTTCACTTGGTTCGCTCCGTGCCGTCCGGGGGCTTCAACGACGCTCTCGTGACAGCTTTTCCACCAAGCGCAACCGCACGGTCTGGGGCCATCGTCATGCCCCCGACAGCCACGGCAGGCTCNNACGAGGAGATCTACCAGCTTGTCGAGCACATCGCGATGTTCCTTTAGCACCGCGATGGCCCGCTCCTCAGCTTCGCGGAGCATCCGTGAGACCTCAGCGTCGATGGCCGCCTGCGTCTGCTCGGCAAAGGGCCGGCTCGAGAATCCGCCACCTCCTTCGCCGAGGAAGACCGAGCCACCGGACGGGTAGCCGATGGGCCCAACAGCCGATGACAGGCCAAACTCGCGCACCATCTTCGTCGCGAGGTCGGTCGCCTTGGCAAGGTCGTTCGCGGCCCCGGTTGAGCCTTGACCCAGTACGACGAGCTCGCTGGCGCGTCCCCCGAGACAGACCCTGAGCGCGTCGTAGAGATAGTCCTCACCGTAGAGGTGGCGCTCAATGAGCGGAAGCTGTTCGGTCACACCGAGCGATTGCCCGGCAGGAAGGATCGTCACCTTCGCGATCGGGTCCGCCTTAAGGGCGTACGCGGCGACAAGCGCGTGGCCAGCTTCGTGCACCGCTACGGCGTGCTTCTCGTCGGGAATGAGCACATTTGAGCCCTCGCGACGTCCAAGGATGAGGCGGTCACGGGCTTCGTCGAAGTCCGCGGCGGTGAGGACCTCGCGATTTGCCCTCACGGCGACGATCGCCGCCTCGTTGACGAGGTTCGCAAGGTCAGCCCCGGAAAAGCCGGGAGTCCCCCTCGCCACCACTGCAAGGTCCGCGTTCGGATCAAACCGCTTGCCTTTGGAGTGGACCTGCAAGATCGCGAGACGCTCCGGCAGTGTGGGAAGCGGGATGATGACCTGCCGATCAAACCGCCCCGGACGAAGTAGCGCCGGATCGAGCACCTCAGGTCTGTTCGTGGCGGCGAGGACGACGATCCCGGTCGCAGGATCGAAGCCGTCCATCTCGGCCAGTAACTGATTGAGGGTCTGTTCTCGCTCATCGTTCGCCACGATCATGCCGGCACCGCCGCGCCGCTGACCGATGGCGTCGATCTCGTCGACGAAGATGATCGCCGGTGCTCGCTTTCGCGCTTCTTGAAACAGGTCGCGTACCCGAGCCGCTCCGACGCCGACGAACATCTCAACGAAACTCGACCCGGTGACCGAGAAGAACGGGACGTTTGCCTCGCCCGCGACTGCTCGTGCGAGGAGAGTTTTGCCCGTTCCGGGAGGCCCGACCATCAACACTCCCCGAGGTGCCATCGCACCGGCCCGCGCATAGCGCTCGGGACGTTGCAGGAAGTCAACAACCTCGCGGATCTCGAGCTTTGCTCCCTCATACCCCGCTACGTCCGCGAAGGTCGTCTTCGGGCGCTCCTCGTCGAACACCTTGGCCTTCGATCGGCCAACGCCGAGTGCTCCCTGCAGACCCCTAGCGGCCCCCTTGGACATGCGCCACCACAAATACCCGATGATGATGAAGGGGAGGAGCAGGATCAGCCATGACAATACCTCCGAGCCGAAGGAGGTTCCGGTCGTCTGTGCCGTGATCTGGACACGGTCTTTCTCGAGCTCGTCGAGGAAGGTCGACCCGGCCTGTGGCGGGATCGCCGTCGTGTAGTCGCTGCCGTTCGACAAGGTGCCGGTTGCGCTTCCGGTCGTCGCAATGGTGACGGTCTTTACCTTGTGCGCTAAGACGTCGCTCAGGAATTGTGAGTAATTGAGCGTGACCTGCTTTTGGCTTTTTGTCGCTGGCACAACGAGGTACAAGAGGATGAACATCGCGATCGCGATGATCCAGAGATAGTGGCGCCACGCGGGCGGCGGTGGGGGCGCGGTCGGAGCGCCTTTGTCTCTCGTCGGTGGGGCACTTGCCTGCTTGGTCATTGACTACCTCCACAGATCTGCAAGTTGGCTTGCTCGGAGAGGCTACCGGATGCAAGTGCGTCCCTTGGATCGTGAGACGTAGTTCCTGAATGGATTCAGGCAGTTGTGCACAAGACCCAGTTGTCCCACTTCCTGGACCGGCCAAATCGAGTAAGCCGAGCGATGGTGACAGCGCTCCAAGCCGTCTGTCCATGGAAGAGCAGCCCACATGCGCATCCCATGGATCCCGCAGGGTGTCCCTCATGTGATGCCGAAGTGGGGCAGTCGCGAGACAGAATGCGCGCACCGATCATCAAGTTCGAGCGGCTTGTCGCGACAGAGCGACGGTTATTTGTTTACGCTCATGCCAAATATCGCCGAGTACGGCACGGTCAACGCAAATGGATCAGCAGCGGCACTCACGTCGTTCTGTCGTGGCAGACGACGCCCGCAACGCTGAATTAGCCCCTCGCTGTCGGCTCCTGACGCGGGTATCAGGTCGCCTGAGCTCAGCGGTCTGCTGCCTCCGCGTGGCGTGAAGATTCATCTCCGGGACCATCGGATCTTCGCCGCCCGGTCGAGCGGTATCGCTCCGAACGTTCCAGAACGGGGTCTTCGGTGCGCCGTTGAAGCCAGACCTTGGTGGCCCCTCTGAAGCAGGGAATCGACGATCTGCGCCTGGATAGGTGTTCAAATAACGCGCGTGCCATGGTGGGCCGAGGGGTGCCCCCATGGTGCCGGTTGAGGCGGGTTAGCGCTGGGTTAGCGCGGAGTTAGCAGAGGGACCCGCCATCTCAATTTCAGTGTTCCCAAAGAGGATCCGCTTGCGGCAATCATCCTGGCCAGCATGTACAGCACCCAAGTGTTCCGGATGCCGTTCCCTCAATGGGACGCCCGACTGCCCACGTCGGCCGACCTCGCAGGGACGCGATAACCGTCGTTACGCGCTGGTTGAAGAGTCGCCTTGTCAGTAGCCACGTACGCACAGATGGGGTGTTCGGGCGCTCATCCCGATTCCAGCAATAGTCGGGCACCGCGGTAGTCGATGACGACCGCACCGTCGCGAGACAAGACGTCTGAGCCGATCAGACCGTCTGCTTTCAGGCCGGAGGCCGGGAGACTCGCGATCAGCTGAGGCTCGAGCGAATCGGAACCGAGCGTCCAGCGACCGCTTTGCACTTCGGTCAG
>PMLV01000069.1 GCA_003160635.1 Acidimicrobiaceae bacterium
CGTCGTGCTCGACGAAGGGGATCAGCGCGGTCGAGACCGACACGATCTGCTTCGGGGAGACGTCCATCAGGTCGACCTCTGACGGTGGCACGAAGTCGATCTCACTGGTCGTGCCGTACGAGGTGTTGACCGCGCCCATCCGCACACCGGTGCCTTGCGGGCCACGGCGCACGAGCACGCGCTCCTCGGTGAAATTGCCCGACTCGTCCACGGCCGCGTTGGCCTGGGCGATGACGTGCTCTTCCTCCTCGTCGGCGGCCAGGTAGCTGACCTCGTCGGTCACCCGACCGTCCACGACCGTGCGGTACGGCGTCTCGATGAAGCCGTACTCGTTGACCCGGGCATACGTGGCCAGGGCACCGATGAGGCCGATGTTCGGCCCTTCGGGTGTCTCGATCGGGCACATGCGGCCGTAGTGCGACGTGTGCACGTCCCGGACCTCGAAGCCGGCCCGCTCGCGGGAGAGACCACCGGGTCCGAGCGCGGAGAGGCGGCGCTTGTGGGCCAACCCCGACAGCGGGTTGTTCTGGTCCATGAACTGGCTGAGCTGGCTGGTGCCGAAGAACTCCTTGACCGCAGCCACCACCGGGCGGATGTTGATCAGGGTCTGGGGCGTGATGGCCTCGACGTCCTGCGTCGTCATGCGCTCGCGCACGACCCGCTCCATACGGGAGAGCCCGACACGCACCTGGTTCTGGATCAGCTCGCCGACCGAGCGGATGCGCCGGTTGGCGAAGTGGTCCTGGTCGTCGATGCGGTAGGTGGACTCACCGTCGGCCATGTGCAGTGCGAGATGCAACATGTAGGTGGCCGAGGCCAGGATCTCCGAGGGGCTGAGGACGCTCTGGTTGGGCGCGGGCTTCTCGATCTCGATGCCGAAGAGGTCCGACAGGCGATCGATCTCGGGTCCGAGCTTGCGATTCAACTTGTAGCGGCCAACCCGCGTGAGGTCGTAGCGCTTCGGGTTGAAGAAGGCGTTTTCGAAGTACACCCGCGCTGCTTCTGCGGACAGGGGCTCGCCGGGACGCGCCCGCTTGTAGATCTCGAGCAGTGCCTCTTCGCGTGTGGGCGTGAGGTTGCGCTCCTTCTCCCACTGGCCCTCGAGGAAGTCGAAGTGACGGACGAAGCGATCGAGGAAGGCCTCGTCGCCGTACCCGAGTGCGCGCAGCAGCACGAAGAGCGACAGGCGACGCTTGCGCGCCACCCGGCAGCCCGCGGTGACGTCCTTGCCCGGCTTGGCCTCGATGTCGAGCTCGATCCACTCGCCGCGGTAGGGGTGGATCGTCCCGGTGAAGACGGTCTTGATGTCGCGACCGGGTTGGAAGATCACGCCGGGCGACCGGACCAGCTGGCTCACCACGACACGCTCGGTGCCGTTGACGATGAAGGTGCCACGTTCGGTCATCATCGGGAAGTCCCCCATGAAGACCGTCTGTTCCTTGATCTCACCCGTGGTGGCGTTGAGGAACCGCGCCCGTACGAAGACGGGTGCGGCGTAGGTCATGTCCTTCTCCTTGCACTCCTCCACCGAGAACTTCGGCGGCGGGCGCAGGTCGGGGTCGGTCGGGTCGAACTCGAGCTCGAGGCTCAGCTGGCCGGTGAAGTCCTCGATCGGACTGATGTCGTGATACGCCTCGGCCAGTCCCTTGTCGAGGAACCATTGAAACGAATCACGCTGGATTGCTATGAGATCCGGAAGCTGTAAAGCCTCATTGATGTTGGCGAATGAAACACGTTCGGGACTGCGGGACCGTGAGGACAACGGTCAACTCCTCCCAGGTGGGCTTGCGGCGGGTGGGTGCGGGTACTGCTGTTGTGGGTGGTGAGGGACGGTGAAAAAGGGACCTGATCAGGGTCCGGGGGCTGTTAGGGCGCGCGCTGACCCCGCGGAATTGCGGGAGCAACAGACAAAAGGACGCACGGCAACCCTGCATCTTACCCATGGGCGTGCCTGAACACAACCCCTAGGTCGTCAAAGCCTCACGGGGCACCGGCCGGAGCCGTCCACCACGCTATGAGCGTCCTCCTGCGACGTCAAGAAGCTTAGGTCCTGACCGGGCGCATCCGCCCGGTCAGGACCCGAACTACTTGACTTCGACCGTGGCTCCAGCCGCCTCGAGGGCGGCCTTGGCCTTCTCGGCGTCCTCCTTGTTGGCCTTCTCGAGAACCGCCTTGGGGGCCGCTTCGACGAGGTCCTTGGCCTCCTTGAGCCCGAGGCTGGTCAGGGCGCGGACTTCCTTGATCACCTGGATCTTCTTGTCCCCGGCACTGGTCAGCACGACATCGAACTCAACCTTCTCCTCTTCTCCACCGCCGGCGTCGCCACCACCGCCGGCCGGTGCGGCCGCCGCGACGGCAACCGGGGCTGCCGCCGTCACGCCGAAGCGCTCCTCAAAGTCCTTCAACAGCTCGCTCAGCTGGATCACCGTCAATTCGGCGATCCCGTCGAGGATCTGGTCCTTCGTCAGGGTCCCTGCCATCTGAATGGCCTTCCTTTCTTTACTTCGGTCTTGTGCCGTGTGGTCGTGTCGGTCGTCTGGATGGTGCTATTCGGCTGCGCCGTCGGCCGCCGGCTCTTCGGAGGCAGCCTCCTCGGGTGGCGCCTCGGCGGGTGCGGCCTCGGTCGGTGCTTCCTCCGTGACGACGTCAGTTGACGAAGTGTCCGCAGAAGCATCCTCGGCCGCCGCCTCGGGCAGCTTCTCGCCGCCGGCCTCCCGCTGCTCGATCAGGGCCGAAATCCCGTAGGCCAGGCCGCGGGGGAGCGCCTGGAGGAGCCCCGCCATCTGCTGCATCGGGGCGGCCAACGCCCCGGCGAAACGGGCCAGAAGCACTTCTCGAGGGGGCAGGTCGGCCAGAGCCGCCAGGTCCGACGACGACAGCAAGGATCCGTCGGCCAGACCGCCCTTAATGACCAGGAGCGGGTTGGCCCGGGCGAAGTCCTTCAGCGCCTTGGCCACCGCGCTGACGTCCCCCTGCACGAAGGTCAGCGCGCTGGGACCGGTCAGATACTCGGACAGGGGCTGGTACTCGCCCCCATCGATGGCCCGGCGGACCAGGGTGTTCTTGAAGATC
>PMLV01000151.1 GCA_003160635.1 Acidimicrobiaceae bacterium
TGCCAGACCTCGTCGTAAGGCGGGGAGATAGCGAAAGCAGGGGGACGATCGCGGGTTCGAACCCTGTTTCGCTCCAACATTCTTCGTCTGACTGGATGGCGGCGACCACTTGAGCTCTTGTGGGCTCACCGCCCTCCATCGGATTTAGCCTGGCTCGGGGTCGGTAGGACCCGACAGAGTTGGCGGCCGGATGCGGGTCCTCGCCGACGGGACCCCTGAACACCATCACTCCACCAGAGGCGACATCGTTCGGAGCGATCAGCGCCAAGTCAGTGCCGCTCGACACGGAGAGCTCGCGAGCAGGAGGCGATGAGGTCGCTGCCCGGTGCCCGCGTCCACGCCCGCGCTCCCGTCACATGCTCGCTGGACCGGCTGTCAGGATGAGGCACCGGTCGCTGGTGCGGTCACTGTGAGAGGTGCTAGTGCAGGGGAATGCCTAACTTCGATTCACTCGTCGCATTCCCGCCTTCGGCCGACGCGACAGGATTGTGGTACATCGTGGGGACCGGTGCCAGCGTGCTGGTCGATTGCGAGGGGGCGCCACCGATCGGTGTGCGGAGCCCAGTAGAGACGGCGGAGCCGCCGATTTTCATGGGTTTACTTGATGGAGTACCCGCATGGGCCGTGGGTACTAACGAGCCGTCGGATGTGCCCGATGGCTACCAATGGCAACCACTGCGTAGTCTCGGGGCGCAACTCGACACCCCCTCGTGGATGTTGGCCGGACGGGGTGTGCAACTGGTCGAATGGGCCAGAACCAGTCGCTTTTGCGGGCGCTGCGGTACTGCCACTGAACTGGCCACCCGAGAGCGGGCTGCCTGGTGCGCCCATTGTGGGCTGAACGCCTATCCCCGATTGGCTCCCGCCATCATCGTCACGGTCGAACGGGGCGACACCATCCTCCTCGGACAGGGCCGCGGATTCCAGGGGATGTACTCGGCCTTGGCTGGATTCGCAGAGCCGGGTGAAACGCTCGAGGAAACGGTGCGGCGCGAAGTGCGGGAAGAGGTCGGAGTGGAGGTCGGCGTCATTCGCTATTTCGACAGCCAACCATGGCCGTTCCCTCACTCCTTGATGATCGGCTTCTTTGCTACCTGGGTGTCGGGCGAGATCCAGATCGACGGTGAGGAGATCGTGGACGCCGGATGGTTCAAGGCGGACAGTTTGCCCGAAATCCCGCCGCCCCTCAGCATCGCCAGACGTCTGATCGACGACTGGGTCAGCCGGCAGGATTGAGTCCATGGGACGGGGTCCCGGTGTGATGAATTCCTCGACACCCAATAAATCCTTCAGGAGATGGGATTGACCTCATGACGTCATGAGGGATGGTCGTTCAAGGGCATTGGCAGTCCCGGGTTGTCCCACGCAACGGCACCACCCTCCGCCAGGCATCCATTAACCAGCGGAAACAGATCCGCGGCTGATCGCATCGTGCAACCGCGATCCGGCCTAGTCCTTTTCCGGATCCTTGCGACGCATTCCCAGCATTCTGAGAAACGCTCTACCGGCCGATCGTGGCGGGTGGTGCTCCTTCCCGTCGGAGCCATGACCGAACCGGCCGGACGCATCGCCCGACCCGCCATTGCCGGTGAGACCTGGGAGGGGAAGCGTGTTCGGCTCCTCGTACTTCGGTACTTTGGGAAGAGGGTGTCTCCGTTTGCGCGGCTTGTCATTTGCTGAGCCCATGTGGTCATCATGCCTGATGAATGTGTGCGAAAGCGGCGTTCCCCGCCGATTCGCTACGTCCGGCCTTCGGCGACGGCTGAGGTGGTGAGAAGCTCCGTGTCTTGCGTAGCCGTCATCGAGGGGGGCGTTCCCCGTTTTTCGCCGCCTCGTTGCGAAGAACTGCGCCACCATCATCGAATCCAGGTACGCCCGTACCTCCACCATGATGTCGTCCTGGAATCGGCACACCCAACCGTAGTCATTGAAGAAATCAGCGCCCTCGTTGGTCGTCGAGGTCGAGTGAAGCTCGGCGATCGTCGTTTCGCCGTCGACATCGAGATGCTTGATGTCAAGCTTCACGCCCCCTGGCAATACCCCCGCAATGCGCGTGAACGTCGAATCTATGAACTCCCCCTTGTTGCGATAGCGGCCGGCGAGCGGGTGGGTACCTTCCACTGTCCAATCCACGTCACCGGCCACTCGGGCCCAGAATTCAGATTGGGTAGCGGGATCCTGGAGTCTGGCGAAGAGGTCTCTCCGGTCAGGACCATGCCGCTGCCCGACGATCTGACGCCACGGGAGGCCGACGTGCTTTGGGCCGCCGGGCACACCGATGCCGAGATCGCCACCGAGCTCTACATCTCAGAAGTCACGGTGAAGAGCCACATCAACCACCTTTTCTCCAAGATTCGCGCCCGCAACCGGGCCGAGGCAGTCAGGTACGCGTATCACCACGGACTCGTGGCACCGCAGGCGTAGCCCGTGCGATGGGCCCGGATCGGCCGCCCGAACTTCTGCCATTGATGGGAAGACCTTGATTTCCCGGTATAAGGGCGTTTGTAATCTTGTAATAATGTAAGTAAGAAAAAGGAGGTCGGGTGACCGCTACCCTGACAACTGGCACATCCGCACCCGAAGTCGCACCCCTCGATGCATATTCCCAGGTCGTCGTCTCGGTGGCCGAACAATTGACACCTCGTGTCGCTGCTGTGCACGTCTCCCGGCGCCGCCGTGATGGCAGCGTCGCCGCGGGGGCGGGCTCCGCCGTCGTCTTCACGAACGACGGCTTCTTGCTGACCAATGCCCATGTCGTGGGGAGAGCCGAGGCCGGCCAGGCTGCCTTCGCCGACGGCACCACGGTCCCATTCCACGTGGTCGGGAGCGATCCACTTTCAGATTTGGCCGTCGTTCGTGCGGACGGAAGCACGCCGGCGCCGGCCCGGCTGGGTGAAGCATCACAGCTTCGAGTGGGACAGCTTGTAGTGGCGGTTGGGAATCCGCTCGGATTGGCCGGCACCATCACGGCGGGCGTGGTCAGTGCCCTGGGCCGTTCGTTGCCCACCCGGGCCGGGGACAACGTGCGGATCGTCGATGACGTGATTCAGACGGACGCCGCGCTCAACCCGGGCAACTCGGGCGGGGCATTGGCCGTTGCGTCCGGTGAGGTGGTCGGCGTCAACACTGCGGTGGCCGGAGTGGGGGTCGGTCTTGCCATCCCGATCAACGCTGTCACCCGACAGATCATCGCCACCTTGATGGTTGAGGGGCGTGTCCGCAGGGCGTACCTGGGCATCGCGGGGACACCCGCCCCGCTGCCACCGTCCCTCTCGTCCCGACTCGACCAGAAGACCGGCATGCGCATCGAGCAGGTGGTGGCGGAGGCGCCAGCTGCGCTGGCCGGACTGCGACCCGGCGACCTCTTACTCAGTGCCAACCAGGAGCCGGTAACGAGCGCCCAGACCCTGCAGAGGCACATGCTCGGCGACGCCATCGGTCAACCCCTGGCCCTGACCGTGTTCCGATCCGAAGCGCTGGTCGACGTCATCGCGACACCGGTGGAGCTGCTTGCCGACCAGTGACCCCTTGCGCATGGCTCTCCTACGTGGACGGACGAGGGGAGTGAGGCGCGAAAACGACCCCGCCGATGCACCACAGGTGAGAGGATGTTCACGGTGGTCAGAAGCCCGGTGCGAGGAAGTCTCCAGACGTGTGGTCGATGGTTGGGGGTCGCGGCCCTGACGGCGTCGTCGATCGCCGCTGTCCTCATCGGATTCGTCAACGGTGAACCGGCTGGTGCTGCTGTCCCGACCGTCGGCGGTACGTGCGGTTTCCTTCTGGGCGCTCCCTTGGTGACAGGTGCGGCGGGGAGTGCTGGGCTCGAGTTTCCTGTCTACCCAGCCAATCCCCACCAGGTGTGTCAGGTCAAGGTGACCGCGCTGGCTTCGCTCACTCCGGTTTCGGGGGGTAGCTACAGCAACGTGACGCACGATCCGTCGAGCCAAACGTTCACGTTGGATTTCGCCGGTGGCCCTCTTCCGCTCGGGATCCTTTGGCAATGGAGCCCGCACTGCGCCGACCCGGTAACACCAGGAGTCTTCACGTTGACCGTGAACGGCCAGTCGTCGTCGAGCGGCCCGCTGTCGGCGCCATCGTGCTTGCTCGACTTGGGCGGCCACTCTTCGTTGGACTTTGACTTCATCGATCCCGCTGATGCGTATGTCGCGGTCGGGATGGCCGCCACGACCGACGGCCAAGGGTACTGGGGCGTCTATGCCAGCGGAGCCGACGTGGCCAAAGGTGACGCGGCCAGCGCGGGGTTCTTGCCAGCTCTCAACCAGCCCGTGGTGGCGGTAACCGCCGACCCGACCGGCCAGGGCTACTGGATCGCAGCGGCCGACGGCGGGGTATTCAGCTTTGGTGGCGCAGCGTTCTGGGGCTCGCTCGGTGGCGTGCACCTCAACGCGCCGGTCGTGGGCATGGCCGCGACCCCCGACGGTGGGGGCTACTGGCTGGCGGCCTATGACGGAGGAGTGTTCACCTTCGGCGATGCCCCCTTCGAGGGCTCAGCAGGCAACGTCTCACTCGCGGCACCTGTGCTCGCGATGGCCGCCACGCCTTCCGGCCACGGCTACTGGCTGCTTGGCGGCGACGGCGGCGTCTTCTCCTACGGTGACGCCGGCTTCTTCGGTGCGATGCCACTGTCGGGTTGACCAGCGGCTCCCCACTCTGCCTCCAACGCAGAAGCTGGTGGCGACATGCAGACCGCTATGTCGCCAAGTGCAAGCGTAGGAAGCGACATCCTTCTTCCGATCTCAGGGGACCATAGATTGTGCCGCCCTCAATGTAGACGAGCGTTCCCGGTGACAGCTGGTACTTATCAATGCTCAGCTGGCCCGAGAGCAGAAACAGGATCTCATCCTCGCCGTGGCTGTGTGCACCTTCGAAGTGCCCAACCTCGTACTCGACGAGTTGCCCTCTTGGGACGGGTCCGTCACCAATCGTGAACGGCTTGAATCGGACGCCGGGTTGCCCGTCAGGCGCCTTTCCGGCCCAGGTGCTGTCAACTGACGACCAGTCCAGTCCTTCGATGTCGATGATGTTCACTGCCATAGTGCCTCCGGGATCGATAGACGTCCTTACGTTCTACTCCGATCAACCTGATGCTGGCTGCGCTCCGAGGTCGGGGTCTTGCGGAAGTGGGACTACTGAAATGGAGCGACGCGAAAATGCGTTGGTCGCTTGACTCCAAATCTTGCGGGCGGTAGGAATGCGGACGCAGCGAGAACCAGCCATTGGCGACCGTTGCACACCTGAGGAAGCTCGGGAGGCTCCCTAAGGGGCCCGCACGAAAGGTTCCACATGACGATCACTTCCGACACGGGCGTGTACTACGACCCATACGACCTCAAGATCCACGCGGACCCCTACCCGACCTTCCGACGTCTTCGGGAGGAGTCACCCCTGTATTTCAATGAGGACCACGGTTTCTATGCGCTCAGCCGGTTCAATGACGTTGAGAAGGGACTGGTCGACCACGCCACCTTCAGCTCGGCTCACGGTGTGATCCTCGAAATGATCAAGGCAGACCCCACGTTCCCACAGGGCGTGTTCATCTGCGAAGACCCGCCCGCCCACAGCGCCCACCGTGGCCTACTGGCTCGGGTGTTCACGCCGAAGAAGATGAATGCGCTCGAGCCTCAGATCCGTGAGTTCTGCGCGCACGCCCTCGACCCGCTCGTCGGGAGTGGCGGCTTCGATTTCGTGAACGATCTCGGCACGCAGATGCCGATGCGGGTGATCGGCATGCTGCTCGGGATCCCAGAGCAGGATCAGCAGGCGGTCCGGGAGCACGGCAACGACAGGCTCCATCGCGAACCGGGCCAACCGGCGGACTACACAGAGTATGACATCGCTGATCCGACATTCTTTGGGGACTACATCGAATGGCGCGCGTCGCACCCCTCCGACGATCTCATGAGCGAGCTGTTGCTGGCCGAGTTCACCGACGAGACCGGGGCCGTTCGGCGGTTGACCCGGGAGGAGATCATGACGTTCGTGACCGTGCTGGCGTCGGCCGGCAACGAGACCACCAATCGGCTGATCGGCTGGACCGGGAAGGTACTGGCTGACCACCCCGATCAGCGCCGTGAACTCGCCGAGGACCGATCGTTGATCCCGAACGCCATCGAGGAGATCTTGCGCTACGAGCCACCCGCCCACCAGTTCTGCCGGTATGTCACCCGTGACGTCGACTACTACGGCGAGACGGTTCCGGGGGGCAGTGTGATGATGTTCCTCGCCGCCTCCGCCAATCGTGACCACCGCGTCTTCGCTCCCGATGGTGACGTATTCGACATCCATCGAAAGATGGCTCACCACGTCACGTTCGGCTACGGGATCCATTTCTGCCTCGGTGCTGCCCTGGCCCGGCTCGAGGGGCGCATCGCACTGGACGAGGTCCTGACCCGATTCCCGCGCTGGGAGATCGACTCGGAAAACGCCCACCTTGATTCATCCGCCGTCCGCGGCTGGGCGACACTGCCTGTCGTAACCCTCTGACTCGGCTCGCCTTGTTCGCACTCGGGGCTCAACCTCGCTAGTCGGGTTCGTCGCCCGTCGGCTCCCTTGTCGTCGTCCCGGAGCGAGATGCGAAATTGCGTCTGCCCTACACGAGTCAGGCATACTCACAGGGATGGCCGGACAGCTCGCATACTTTTCCATGGAGATCGCCCTCAGCGATCAGATCCCCAACTTCAGCGGTGGCCTGGGCGTGTTGGCGGGCGACTTTCTCAGAGCTGCATCAGACTTGTCGATTCCGGCAATCGGAGTGAGCCTGCTCTATCACGACGGCTTCCTCCGCCAAGAGTTCGACGCCTCGGGTCGTCAGATCGAACACCCGGTTCGCTGGACGCCGAGCGATCATCTTGAGGACTGGATGGCGCCGTGACCGTCATTTACCTCGAGAATTACGGTATGGAGATTGCGGGCTATTTGGTGGCCGGTGTGGACGCGTGGCTCAACAACCCGGTCGCCCCGCATGAGGCCTCTGGGACGAGCGGAATGAAAGCCGCTCTCAACGGAGTCCCCAGCGTCAGTGTTCTCGATGGATGGTGGGTCGAGGGACACGTTGAGGGCGTTACTGGCTGGGGTATCGGAACTGACCTAGGTGCTGAATCCAATTTGCCCATCGGAGATCCAGAGGTCGACAGTGCGGACGCCGATTTGCTCTATCGAGTATTGGGGGAGAAGGTGGTGCCGCTGTATTACGACGATCCAGATGGGTTTCTCGCGGTACGCCGCACCGCCATCGCACTCAACGGATCCTTCTTCACGGCACAACGCATGGTGTCGGAATACATGGACCGGGCTTACCGTGGTGCCATACGACCGAGGACCTCCGGTTGACTCGATCCCGGGAAGGTCGCAATCTCGTTCCGATCGAGGGAGCCACTTCGAGCGGGTGAGTGGTCCCGGCGCTAAAGTCATCATGTCCAGTCCTACCGCGTTTCAACACCAACCACAGGCACATGATTGTTGCGGCGGAGACTTTCAATCTCGAGAGGGCGAGGGGTGACGAACATGGCGGACCAACTGGACGAGGAAATGGTCGGAAGAGTTGGCCGCGTGACCTTGGGTATCACTCCTAATCACCCCGGAGAGGTCATTGTAGCGATTCGCGGGGGCACGGAGACGTTCGCCGCCTTATGCGACGAACCCGTTGTGAAAAATGCGCGCGTTGTCATTGTTGAGTGCCTGTCGGGGCGCACGGTTTCGGTGACCCCTTGCTGACCGAGGAGGTTTAAATGTTGTTTTGGCACGTCCCAGCCCCAAATGAAGCCCTGCTCATCTCGGGCTCCCACCGCAAAGAGGAGGACACCCAGTTCCGAATTGTGACTGGACATGGATGTTTCGTCCTACCTGTAAAGCAGAAGGCTCGCTTCCTCTCGCTCGCTCTACAAGAAGCCGAGATAGCCGAAGATTGCATCACCACCCAAGGGATCCGACTGCATATCAGGGCCATCGCGGCCTTCAAGATCGGAGATGACCCAGCGTCCATCGCCAACGCGGCGCGTCGATTCCTCTCCGAGCAAAACAACATGGAAGAGCTCGTCGGCCGCATCTTCGCCGGCCACCTTCGGTCGATCATCGGGAGCTTGACGGTCGAAGAGATCATCCGTGAACGTGACCGTTTGTCCCAGGAAGTCAAGGAGGGAAGTCACGGTGAAATGGAGAAGCTGGGAATCGTCGTCGATTCCTTGCAGATCCAGGAGATCGAGGACGCGACCGGATATATCAACAACATCGCGGCACCTTATGCGGCAGTAGTGGCCAGCCAGGCTCGAATCGCCAGTGCGCACGCGGACCAGGAAGCCACGCAGCAAGAACAGGCAGCGCAGGCCCTCAAGGCCGAGTACGCGCGCGACACGGCCATCAAGATGGCCGGGTTCGATGCCGAGACCGAACAAGCCAAGGCAGCGGCCGCCCAGGCCGGTCCCCTGGCGGAAGCCAAGGCAACCCAGGACGTCATCGCCCAGCAGACGGTCCTGGCGGAGAGGGCTGCCGACCTCAAGGAGAAGCAACTAGAAGCAGAGGTCCGGCGCCCAGCTGACGCAGAGGCCTACAAAACCCGGACGACGGCTGACGCCAATCGGGACCGCGTCAAGGCCGAGACCGACGCCGAGGCCTTTAGGCAGAGGACGATTGCCGAAGCGTCGCGTGACACGGTCAACTTCCAGACGGAGGCTGAGGCAAACCGACAGCGCAAACTGGCTGAAGCCGGAGCTGATGCGCAAAAGGTCAAGGCTGAGGCTGATGCCACGGCCAAAAGGCATGAGGCAGACGGTGACGCGTATGCACAGCGGACAGTTGCGGAGGCCGAAGCCAAAGCGATAAATATGCGAGCCGACGCGTTGTCCGAAGGCAACCAAGCGCTGATCGCCGCCAACAAACTTATCGAGATGCTGCCGGAGCTTGTCGCGGCCGCAGCCGAGGGGATCAAAGGTTCAACCCTCACCGTGCTCAACGGTTCTGAGGGGGTCAACGAAGTCCTCACCTCAGTGGTGGCCCAAGGCCTGACGATCTACGAGACCCTGCGCAAGAGCGTCGGTGGCACGGCAGTGGGATCCGTCGCCGACGTCCCTGAATTTGACGCCGAGGTCGGGAGCGGTGTGAACGGGGCCGTGCGCGACTCGGGCACTTCAAGCTGAGGATCCCACTAGCTCCAATCAGCCACGAGAATGCGTGCCGAGGTGGGACTCATGGGTCGAGGACCTGCCATCTCCTCCCAGTGACCTCGTCCACCCGGGTTGTGCGGTCGGGCGCGCGCTCGCGGGGGTCGTCGATACCGGTTCGCCGGGGCTGATCATGCTCGCCGGCCCCGCTCTCGGCGCGGCGCGGGTCCTGTCCGACGCCGGATGGATCCCGGTGAGCGCGATGCCCTTCATGGTGCGATCGATCTCCCCGTCCGATCCGGATGAAAGAGTGCGCCGGTTGGGCATGGCCGGCCTCGACGAACTCCGGGTCCTTTTCGAGAAGGCGTTCGGTATGCCGTCTCGTGTCGCACAGCTGGCACTCCCGAACGTGGCGGCGAGCGACGCACCCGACGCAGATCCCGACGTCGCGGTGTGGGGTCTCTACGAGGGGGACGAAATGGTGTCGGGTGTCGCAACCGTGAAGGTGGGCGACTCGATCTGCGTATGGTCGATGTCGACCAATCCGGCACGGCAGCAGCGTGGCTACGGGAGGCGACTGCTGGTGGGGGTGTTGGCGCATGCAGCCAATGAAGGCGCGAGAAGGTGCCTCCTGCTCGCCACCCCGTCGGGTGATGCGCTCTATCGCTCCATGGGCTTCACGGTCATGGAGCATTGGCAGATATCGCAAAGTTCGCGGACCGGCGGGTGAAGACCTATTCGGGCGGACAGCGGCGGCGGCTCGATGTCGCGCTTGGCATCGTCCACGAGCCGGAGGTCCTCTTCTTGGACGAGCCAAGCACGGGACTCGATCCACAGAACCGAGCCAATTTGTGGGATCACGTACGAATGCTTCGGGAACGCGGGACGACGGTCTTCTTAACCACGCACTACCTCGAAGAGGCGGATGCGCTCTGTGATCGGCTGATGATCATCGACCACGGTGAGATCGTGATCGAAGGAACACCACATGATCTCAAGCGCGACGTGGCCGGGGACGCTGTTCCGCTCAGCCTTCACGACAGTGAGGTGATGAGTCGGGCGCGCGCACTCCTCGAAGGACAGCCATACGTACGTGAAGTCTCCATTGAGGGGGACCAGCTCCGCCTCTACGTCGAAGAAGGGAGCACGGCTCTCCCTCAGATCATGCGGATACTCGACGGTGCGCGAATCGGGCTGAGTTCGATCAGCCTGTCCGAACCGACGCTCGACGACGTCTTCTTGCGGGAAACCGGTCGCTCGCTTCGTGACGCAGGTGCCAACGGGAAGGGGGTCGCCCGATGAGGACCATCCGTGATATCGGTCTGTTGTTCCACCGCTACACGCTCCAGATGTTGCGCAATCCCGTGTGGCTGTTCGTCGGGTTCTCGACGCCCATCCTCTACCTTGCCCTGTTTACTCCGCTCTTGAGACACTTTGCCGGGGTGCCGGGATTTCCCAAGGGGGGTGTGGTCGACGTCTTCTTGCCCGGCATCCTTTCTCTCCTGGCGTTTGCGAGTGGAAGCAGCATGGGATTCAGCACCATCTTTGAGCTGCAGGCCGGCGTGATCGAGCGGTTCCGAGTCACTCCGGCGAGCCGATTTGCCATCCTCATCGGACCCATTCTCTCTGGGCTCATGATGATGATGGTGTTCAACTCTGTCGTGGTGGCAGTCGGTTACGGGCTTGGGTTCCACGTCCATTGGCTCGGTCTGTTGGTTCTGGCCGTTCTGCTCTGCCTGCTCGCAGGCCTCACGGCAGCGTTCTCGGTTGCGACGGCGCTGGTGACCAAGGACATCAGTAGCTTCGCGGCAATTATCAACGGGCTCAACCTGCCGTTGCTCCTTCTCGCCGGCGTCCTACTTCCCATCTCCCTCGGGCCGCTGTGGATGCGCGTCATCGCCCATTTCAATCCGCTCTATTACCTCGTGCAGGCGTCGCGCGCTCTGGCTGCAGGATCGTTCGCTAATGCGGCGGTATGGCAGGCCTTCGCCGTGCTTGTTCCGCTCTGCGGGCTTGTGCTCTGGTGGGCGACGCGAGTGTTTCGAAGCGCTGTTGCCTAGGGGGCTGTTGAAAAAAAGCGCTCGTTGGTACTCGCGATTTCGCTGCTGGCGGGCCAGAATTGGGGCATGCAGGGAAAGAGTGATCCAGATCGTCAGCTCCTCGACGCCGCAGCCTTGTGCCGGGGCCTCGTCGAAGGCGGGACGATCTACGCGTTCTTGGCCGACCACCGCGACGAGCTGTTCCGCGAGGAGGACTTCGCCGACCTGTTTTCCTCGGCGAGAGGTCGACCCTCGATCCCCGCTGCCCTGGTGTGCTCGGTGATGGTGCTCCAAGCCCTGGAGGGACTTTCGGACCGCGACGCCATGCGTCAACTTCGCACGCGCATCGACTGGAAGGTCGCCTGTGGACTCGCCCTCGACGACGAAGGCTTCGATTTCACCGTTCTCACCTATTGGCGCACCCGGTTACGCCGATCCGAGCGCCCACAGCGGATCTTCGACGCCATCCGCACCGTGGTCCAGGCGACCGGTGTGCTGAAGGGTAAACACCGCCGCGCCCTCGACTCGAGCATCCTCGACGACGCGGTCGCCACCCAGGACACGGTGACCCAGCTCATCTCGGCCATCCGCAAGGTCCGCCGGGCCGTGCCCGAAGCCGCTTTGGTCCCGCTTTGCACGGCGAGCGATGAAGGTGGCAAGCCAATCATCGAGTGGTCCGACACGGCCGCACGCAGCGAGCTCATCACCGGGCTGGTGCACGATGCCGAGGCGGTGCTCGCTGCCGCGCAGGCCAGTCCTTCTGCTGAGAGCGCCGCCGAGGTGATCGGCCTCCTTGGTCTGATCGCCGGACAGGACGTCGAGCCCGGCGAAGAGGAAGGGAGCTGGAAGATCGCCCGCAAGGTGGCAAAAGACAGGGTGATCTCGACCGTCGATGTCGAGGCCCGCCATGGTCACAAGTCGACGGCGGTGCGCACAGACGGCTTCAAAGCGCATCTTTGCAGCGAGCCCGACACCGGGATCATCACCGCGGTCAAGGTCACGCCGGCCAACGTCGCCGACGGACCGGTCGGTGTCGAGCTCCTAGAGGCCGAGCCCGAAGCGCTCGAGGTTCTCGCCGACTCGGCCTACGGATCCGGAGCGGTGCGCGCGGCGTTGAAGGACAAGCACCACGACCTCGTCATCAAACCGCTCCCGTCGCGCCCGAGCGTCCCCGGTGGCTTCGTCAGGGACGACTTCTCGGTCGACCACGGGGTCAGAAGCGTCACCTGCCCGGCCGGACACGTGGCCCGCCTTTCCAAAGGCGGCACGGCGAAGTTCTCTCCGCACTGTGCGACCTGCCCGCTCCGAGGCCGCTGCACCAAGGCACGGGCGCGCAGCTTCAGCGTCTCGGATCACGATGCCGAGCTGGTCGCGGCACGACAGGCATGGCGCG
>PMLV01000255.1 GCA_003160635.1 Acidimicrobiaceae bacterium
CGTGCTCCCTGTGCCGCCCGTGCTCACAGCCCGGAAGCGGTCCCCGCCAGGGCGTAAAGGGTGGACCGCTGCACCAGGGGGCGGCCCAACGGGGCGACCAGCGCTTCGAGCTCCTCGACCCCCATGCGTTGCCCGTGCGACGCGCCGGCCGCCCTCGAGATGTTCTCGTCCATGAGCGTGCCCCCGACGTCGTTCGCCCCGGCCTCGAGGACCTGGCGCGCACCTTCCACGCCCATCTTGACCCAGCTCACCTGAATGTTGTCGATGTCACCGTGGTAGGCGATGCGGGCCACCGCGTGCATGAGCAACGTCTCGCGGAACGTCGGCCCGCGGCGTGCCTTGCGCTGGAGGTAGATGGGAGTGGCCATATGGACGAAGGGGAGCGGTACGAACTCGGTGAAGCCGCCCGTCTCGCGCTGCAGGGCTCGGGTGCGCACGATGTGCCGCGCCCAGCTCCCCGGATGCTCGACCGAGCCGAACATGATGGTGATGTTCGAACGCAGGCCGACCGAGTGCGCCGTGCGGTGTGCCTCGAGCCACTGCTCGGAGTTGATCTTGTCCGGGCAGATGAGGGCGCGGATGTCGTCGTCGAGGATCTCGGCCGCCGTCCCGGGCAACGTCTTCAGCCCGGCCTCCTTCAGCCGCACCAGGTACTCGGCCAACGGGACTTCTGAACGGCGCGCCCCTTCGGTCACCTCGAGCGCGGTGAAGCCGTGGATGTGGATCCGCTCGGAGGCGGCCCTGACCGCGCCCAGCACATGGAGGTAGTAATCACCGTCGAAGTCGGGATGGATGCCGCCCTGCAGGCAGACCTCGGTGGCCCCCTCGGCCTCCGCCTCGGCCACGCGGCGGGTGATCTCGTCCAGCTCGAGGAGGTACGGCGCCCCGCGCAGGTTCAGCGAGAGTGGTCCCTTGGAGAAGGCACAGAAGCGACACTTGAAGGTGCAGACGTTGGTGTAGTTGATGTTGCGGTTGTGCACGAAGGTGACGGCATCGCCGACCACGGCGCGCCGCAGGTCGTCGGCCACTTCGGCCACCATGCGCACCTCGGGGCCACGGGCGGAGAACAGCGTCACGATCTCGTCCTCGCCCACCTCCTGGCCGTGTGCCACGCCATCGAGGACCTCGGCCACCGGCCCGGCCCAGCGGCCGGCTCGCCCGGCGCGGCCCACGACGAGGGGCGGGGCAACTTCGCCACCCGAGCACCAGTCCGCGTCGCGGGCCAGGCCCTCGGCGTCGGACACGTCGAGCACCGGGAAGTGCAGATTCGGGTCGAGCCACGTCGCCGGGTCGTGCGCGTAGGCGGGATACACGGTGAGCCGCGCCGCCAGCACGTGCCCCGCGCCCTCGGTCGCCGCCCGCAATGTGTCGAGTGCCGGCCAGGCCCGCTCGGGGTTCACGTGATCGGCCGTGATCGGGGAGACCCCACCCCAGTCGTCGATGCCGGCGTGCAACAGCGGGGTCAGCTCGTCGGAGAGATTCGGGGGCGCCTGAATGTGGACCTCGGGCGGCAGCACGAGCCGGGCCGCCGCGATGGCCCACAAGAGGTCATCGGTCGGGCAGGGGTCGGCCCGGGCCATGGAGGTGCCCGGCTTGGGCAGGAAGTTCTGGACGATCACCTCTTGCACGTGGCCGAAGCGGGCCTGCGAGGCGGCAATGGCGTGCAACGCCGCCAGCTGGCCCCGGCGGTCGTCGCCGATGCCCACCAGGATCCCGGTGGTGAACGGGATGTGCAGCTCGCCCGCCGCATCGAGCGTGGCCAACCGACGGGCCGGCTCCTTGTCCGGCGCGCCACGATGCGCGTCGAGGCCCTCCGCCAGCGACTCGAGCATCATGCCCTGGCTGGCCGCAAAAGGGCGCAACGCCGCCAGCTCATCGGCAAAGAGAGCACCGGCGTTGGCGTGGGGGAGGAGGCCGGTCTCCTCCAGTACGAGTTGGCAGGCGTGGGCGAGGTAGTCGACCGTCGAGGCGAAACCGTTGTCGGCCAGCCAGGTCTTCGCCAGCGGGTACCGAAGCTCCGGCCGCTCGCCCAGGGTGAAGAGCGCCTCGTGGCAGCCGGCTTCCTGGCCGGCGCGGGCGATGCTGAGCACCTCGTCGGGGGTGAGGTAGGGCGAGGTGAGTCGGGCCGGTGCCTTGGCGAACGTGCAGTAGCCGCAGCGGTCCCGGCAGAGCATGGTGAGCGGGATGAACACCTTGGGCGAATACGTGACCCGGCGGCCGTACGCCTCGTCGCGCACGCCCCGGGCCAGCGCCATCAGGTCGTTCAATGGCATCTCTAGGAGATCGACGTCGGAAAGCATTGGGGCCAATCTAGACACCCGTGGGCGGCCACGGACCAGAGTGGACGATTTCGTCGTCAGGTCGTCGCCTCAGGGCGCCACTTCAGGTCGTGCCTCAGGTCGTCGTGAGGGTCGTCCTCTCAGGTGCCGGCTTCGTCGCCCGAGGCTGCCTGGTCGATCAACCAGACGACCCGTGCCGCCCGCACCCGGGCCGCCGGAATGTCGTCTCCGCGACGGAGCGCGGCGATGGCGTCGCGCTTGCTGTCGCCGGTGACGGTGAAGACGGCGCAGCGGGCGGAGTCGATCACCGGCAGCGTCACCGTCAGGCGGGGGTGGGCGTTCTGCCCGTTCGGATCCTGGGTCGCCGCCACCAATTCGTCGGCTCTGGCATCGAGCGTCGGGGCATTCGGGAAGAGCGACGCCGTGTGGCCGTCGGCCCCCATGCCCAGATGGATGAGGTCGATGCCCGGTCCCGCCATCAGCTCGGCCACGACGCGCTGATAGTCGGCCACGCATTCGTCGACCGAGCCCAGGGTGGGCATCGGCGTGAAAGAGCCCACGACGCCCACCTTGTCGACAATGGCCTCTCGCACCAGGCGCTGATTGGCGTCTTCGTCGTCGGGCGGCACCAGCCGCTCGTCGCCCATGTAGATGTCGACCAGGGACCAGTCGAAGGCGGGGTGCGCCGTCGGCACCGTGCCGCTGCCCGCTCCGGCGTCACCGGTATCGCCAATGGTGGTGGCGCACAGGCGCTCGTAGCAGAGCTTCGCCGTGGGTCCACCCGAGAGCATGAGCGCGAATCGCTCACCCTGCCGGTGTGCGAACGCCTCGATCACCGTGCGCGTGAAGGCCTCCGGCACATCAGGGACCGGCACCACCAACGGGGCGGTTCCCGCTGCCTGGCTCACCTCGGGCTGGCTCACCTCGGGCTGGCTCAGCTGAACGTCGCTGCCTTGTCGCTCAGCGACTGCAGCAACTCGTCGAAGGACTTGGAGAAGGAGGCAACCCCTTCGTTCTCCAGCGTCTGCTCGACATCCTCCATGTCGATGCCCGCCTCCGCCAGTTGCGCCAGAGTCGCCGCCGCGCCATCCGGGTGCGCGTCCACGGTGCGGGCCAGCACACCGTGGTCCAAGAAGGCCTTGATCGTGCCGTCGGGCATGGTGTTGACCGTCGACGGACCGATGAGCGAATCGACGTACAGCAGGTCGTCGTAGGCCGGGTTCTTGGTCGAGGTCGACGCCCACAGTGGGCGCTGGACCCGTGCCCCCTGCGCATCGAGCGCCCTCCACCGGTCCGTGGTGAACGCGGCGTGGAAATGCTGGTAGGCCACCTGGGCCTGGGCCACCGCCGCCTTGCCCCGCAGGGCCAGAACGGCGGGGTCACCCTGTTCGCCCCCGGCCAACGTCGTCAGGCGCCGGTCCACCTCTGTGTCAACGCGGCTGACGAAGAACGAGGCGACGCTCGCCACGTGGGCCAGCTCGTCGGCCCGGCCGGCCTTCACGAGTGCCTCGAGCCCGCTGATGTAGGCCTCGATGACCTCGTCGTAGCGGTCGATCCCGAAGATGAGCGTGACGTTGATGCTGCGCCCTTCGCTGATGAGAGTGTTGATCGCCGGCACACCCTCCTTGGTCGCCGGCACCTTCACCAGCAAGTTCGGCTGGGCGATGCGTTCGTGCAGTTTCCGGGCGTCCCGCACCGTGGTCTCGGTGTCGTGGGCCAGGGCGGGCGACACCTCCAAGGACACGTAGCCGTCCTCACCGTCGCTCTCGTCGTACACCGGTCGCAGCAGCTCCAACCCGTTCAGGATGTCGGTGATCGCCAATTCCCAGTACGCGCTCTCGACCGTGTGGTCCTTCATGAGCGATTTGAACTGGTCGTCATAGGTGTTCTGCCCGCTGATGGCGTTGGCAAAGATCGTCGGATTGGAGGTGATCCCGCGCACCCCCTTCGACACGAGTTCGGCCAACTGCCCATCCTCGAGCCAGTCGCGGCGCAGGTTGTCCAACCAGGGGCTCTGGCCACCGATGTCGTAGAGGTCGTGGAGACGGGTCATATGCGGAGCTCCTTGCTCATGAGTTGTGCTCGCCCGAGATGTGCTTGCCCAAGAGGCCATGTGCCCTTTCGACAACATGTTCAACCGTGAAGCCAAACTTTTCCATCACCACTTCGCCCGGCGCCGACGCCCCGAAGTGGTCGAGCCCGATCGAGTCGTCGGCATAGCGGCTCCACCCGAAGGTCGAGCCTGCCTCGACGCTGAGGACGGGCACTCCCGGCGGCAGGACGAGGGCGCGATACGCATCGTCCTGTTCCTCGAACCATTCCCAGCACGGCAGCGAGACGACCTGCGCCCCCACCCCGGCGTCGGCCAGGACCTTGGCCGCCCCCAGGCACAATTGCACCTCGCTCCCGGTGCCGACCAGCACGATCCTCGGGTCGCCCTCAGCCGCGGCCAGGACGTAACCGCCCTTGGGCACTCCCGCCTCGGCCAGGACGGCGGTCTCGGCCAGCACCGGGACGTCCTGGCGGGTCAGCACCAGTCCGACCGGTTCATCGGATTCGACGGCCAGGCGCCACGCCTGCGCCGTCTCGTTGGCGTCCGCCGGGCGCACCAGGATCAGTCCGGGCATGGCCCGCAGGGCCGCCAGGTGCTCCACGGGCTGGTGGGTCGGCCCGTCCTGACCCAGGCCGATGGAGTCGTGGGTCCAGGAGAAGATCACGTGGGCCCTCGAGAGCGCGGCCAGGCGGACGGAGGGCCGCATGTAGTCGGTGAAGACGAAGAAGGTGCCACCTACAGGGAGTACGCCCCCGTGGAGCGCCATGCCATTCATCACCCCGGCCATCCCGTGCTCGCGGATGCCGTAATGCAGCTGCGCTCCGCCGGGGGTGTCGGCCGCCTGGATCTCGCCGCCCTTGACCAGCACCCCGTTGTTGCCGGTCAGGTCGGCGGATCCCGCCACCAGGCCGGGCAGCCCGTCCGACGTGGCGTTGATGCACTGGTTGATGGCATGCCGGGTCGCCAACTTGGTGCCCGCCTCGAACGACGGCAACTTGTCGGCCCACCCGGGGAGACCCCGACCGGCCTGCGCCGCCTCCCAGGCGGCCCGATCGCCGTCCCATGCGGCGAAGCGCTCTTCCCACTCCTTGCGGTAGGCGGCGCCGCGAGCCACTTCCTGGCCGTAGAACGCGCGCACCTCGTCGGGGACCCAGAAGGTCTCGTCGGGCGGCAGTCCCAAGATCTCCTTGGTCACCCGGATTTCGTCCGCCCCGAACGGCGAACCGTGTGCGGCCGCGGTGTCGGTCAACTTGGGCGACGGCCACCCGATATGACTGCGGAGCACGAGAAGTGTCGGCTGGGCCTCGGGCCCGTCGCTCGGGGCCTCGAGGGCCTCCCGGATGGCTGCTTCGATGCCGTCGACGTCGTTGGCCATCTCACCGAGATTGCGCACCTTCCAGCCGTAGGCCTCGAAACGCTCGGGCACGTTGTCGTTGTAGGCCAACTCGGTGGGACCGTCGATGGTGATGTGGTTGTCGTCGTAGAACGCCATGAGCCGGCCCAGCTTCAGGTGGCCGGCGAGCGACGCCGCCTCGTGTGAGATGCCCTCCATGAAGCACCCGTCGCCGGCGATCATGTACGTCCGGTGATCGCACACGTCGCGGCCGAAGCGGGCGCGCACGACCCGCTCCGCGATCGCCATGCCGACGGCGTTGGCGACGCCCTGGCCGAGCGGTCCCGTCGTGACTTCGATCCCGTCGGTGTGCAGCCGCTCGGGATGCCCCGGCGTCCGGCTTCCGAATTGGCGGAACTGGCGGATGTCGTCGAGGGAGAGGTCGTAGCCGGTCAGGTAGAGCAGTGCGTACTGCAGGATGCAGGCGTGCCCGTTCGACAACACGAAGCGGTCCCGGTCGGGCCAGTGGGACGCCTGCGGATCGTGCCGCATGATGCGCGTCCACAGCACGTGCGCCAGTGGCGCAAGGGCCATCGCCGTGCCGGAGTGTCCCGAATCCGCTTGCTCGGGTGCATCCATGGCCAGGCCGCGGATCACATTGATTCCCAACTGGACCAGTGCTGGATCCTGCACGACCGGCGGGTACGGAGCGGAGGGGGAAGTCGCTGCCTGGGTCATGCCTCACCCTACCCAGTGCTCGCCTATCCTCACCGCGGATGACACAAAAACGTCACCGCATGCAGGTTCCCCCCAATAGCGATCTCACACTCGGCATGGTCTGCGTGGACAAGTCGGAGCCGGGGCGCTGCACCTGGCGCATGACGGCCCATGAACGCTTCGCCAACCCGGCGGGAACCATGCAGGGGGGGTTCCTCGCCGCCTTCGCCGACTCGTCGATGGGCGCCGCCGCGGTCACCTTCGTGCAGGGCCGCAAGGTGTTCTCCGCCAACGCGGAGATGAAGATCAGCTTCCTGGCTCCGGTCCCGCCGGGCGCCATCCTCACCTGCACGGCGGAGGTTGTCTCGGGCGGCTCGACCGTGGCGTTCGTCGAGGCGAGCATCTTTGCCAGCACCCGTGTGTCCTCGGGCGACGGCACCACCGCGGGCGACGGCACCACCGCGGGCGGCGAGGCGGGCGGCGGCCCTGACGGCGGAACTGACGGCGGCCCTGACGGCGCCCCCGCCGGCGCGGGGCGCCTGGTGGCCCGGGCAAACTCCACGTACATCTTCCGTCCACGGGACTGACCCGCCGGCCGGCCGGCGGGCACAAAAATTGCTGGTCGAGATATCCCATCCCGGTGCCGCCAATCCGCCTGAGGCGGTGAAATACGCAGGAGTGAACTCCTTCCCGCCCGGGTAGTAACTCCGCCGAACAGACTTGCCGGGGCGGGTCGTACGCCTTTGGAGAGGGGATCAATCGGGTGCTGCCTTGAGGATGGGAGCCCACGGAGGGAAGACAAACCAGACCGGTGTTTGCACCGCACCGGCCAACCGACCAGGATGGCGGGCCACATGGCACCATTTCGCTCGAAGTCGGCAGGGGGCTCGGGAGGGCTGCGTCGCGCCGGTGATGACGCCTTCAAGCTCACCGTCGACTATCTCAAGCAGGAGGCACTCGACCCGCTCAAGGGCCTCGGACGGTTCCTGCTGTGGGGTGTCGTCGGGTCGTTGGCCATCGCCGTCGGGATCCTGTTGCTGCTCGTGGGCGTTCTGCGCCTGCTGCAGGCCGAAACGGGCACCGCGCTCACCGGCGACTGGTCCTGGGTCCCGTACTTCTCGGTCGCGCTGATAGGTCTCGGCGTGGCGGGTGTGGCCGCGTGGCGCATCTTCGCCGGGCCCGGTAAGCGCAGGACGCCGAAGAAGTCGGACAAGTCGGAGACCCCGGCGTCCGACGCACTGGCGACGCATGCACAGGGGACGCAAGCACTGGCGACGCAAGCACTGGGGACGCAAGCACTGGGGACGCAAGCACTGGCGACCGAAGCAGCCGGGAAGACAGACGCACTCGGGAAG
>PMLV01000145.1 GCA_003160635.1 Acidimicrobiaceae bacterium
CGATTAAATCAACAGTCTCCTAGGCGGTGATCTCCTTGAGCCGGTTGGCCATTTCCGCCGCGCTCGAGTCGCCGCCGACCGGAGCGGTCTGGAGAGCCATCAGCTTGGCCATGTCCCCCTCCACCCTGATCCTGCCCGCCATGAACGCCTGCATGCCTGCCTGGGGGTTGCCTTCGATCAATATGGCCTTGGCGGTGTCGTAGTCGACCGTGACCTTGAGGTCCTGGGTCTCGAGGTGGCCCAGATCGAGGACCAGCTCGCCGGTCGACGTGTCCATGTGCGCATCGATGTCCTTGTCACCGAAGGGGACGGCCGTCACGACCAGGTTCATGCGGACCGGATGGGGGAAGGGCACCGACTTCCCCTCGTACTCGGCCCGGATGCGACGGGCTTCCTCCAACCACTCGTCACTCAAGAACGGGTACGGCATTGGGATGCTCCTTCGTCGGCGTCCGGGTGATCTGATGGAGTGCGGGACGGCCCGATCAGCACACGGGGACTCTTTGTCCGGCGGAACGTTAGTCGGCTCGCCGGTAGGATGGTCACGCGTGACTGACCCCGTTCTCCCTGGCGCTGAGCCATATTCCGCTGCTGGCGACGCCCGAGGGGCGCTCGTCCTGCACGGGTTCACCGGCAATCCCCAGTCGATGCGCGGGCTGGCCACCGCCCTCGCCGATGCCGGTCTCACCGTCGAGCTCCCACTCCTACCGGGGCACGGCACCTCGGTGGCGGACATGGTCCCCACCCGCTGGGAGGACTGGTCGGCCGCGGCGGAAGCGGCCTATATCGAGCTGGCGGCCCGCTGCGACGCGGTCGTCGCGGTCGGGCTCTCCATGGGCGGGACCCTGAGCGTCTGGCTGGCTGAGCGGCACCCCGAGATTGCGGCGCTCGTGGTGGTCAATCCGCTCATCGAGCCGCCCGATGCGGAGACGGTGGCCTTCATCGACTCATTGATCGAAGGCGGCGAGGAGCTTGCTCCCGGCGTGGGATCCGATATCGCCCAGGAGGGATCGGTCGAATCGGCGTACGCCGAACTTCCACTCCGCGCCGCCCGATCACTTTTCGGTGCGGCGACCGATGTCGCGGCCGGCCTCGGCTCCCTGAAATGTCCCGTCCTGCTCTTTTCGAGCATCCAGGACCACGTGGTTGCCCCGGTGTCGGGCGACCGCCTCGTCGAAGGCGCCGGCGGACCGGTGGAGCGGATCATGCTGGAGCGAAGCTTCCACGTCGCCACCCTCGACTACGACAAGGAGGAGATCGAAAAACGGACCGTCGCGTTCGTCACCGACCTTCTTCCCCCATCGGGGGCATGACCGGCCCGGAGGAGCCGGGCCTCCGACGCAGAGGCCCCGGACAGTTGAGCCGTGACGACGTCATCCATGTGGCCAACCTGGCGCGCCTGACGTTGAGCGAAGCAGAGGTCGATCTCTTCACCGCGCAGCTGCGCACCGTCCTGGACCACGCCGCCGATGTGGCCGCACTCGATCTGTCGCACCTGCCCCCGACGGCACACCCGCTGCCGGTCGAAAATGTGCTGCGGCCCGACGAGCCCCGGCCGAGCCTTGATCGCGCCGAGGTGTTGGCGGCCGCCCCCTCGGTCGAGGACCACCGCTTTCGCGTGCCGCGCATCGGCGGTGAAGCACCGTGATGGGTGCCCGGGATGTGGCGGCCGCCGTCCGCACCGGACAGCGTTCGGCGCGGGAGGTCACCGAGGAGGCTCTGGCGGCCGTGGCGGCCCGCGACGGGGAGATCCATGCCTTTCTCGAAGTGCTGGCTGACAACGCCCGGAGCCAGGCCACGGCGGTCGACGCCGCGGTTGCCGAGGGGCGGGACCCCGGGCCCTTGGCCGGGGTGCCGGTGGCGCTGAAGGACAATCTGTGCACGCGCGGTATCCCGACCACGTGTGGATCGAGGATCCTCGACGGCTGGCGCCCGCCCTACGACGCCACCGTCGTGGAGTTGCTGCACGCCGCCGGAGCGGTTGCGCTGGGCAAGACGAACATGGATGAATTCGCCATGGGGAGCTCGACGGAGAACTCCGCCTTCGGACCGACCCGCAATCCCCGCGACCACGACAAGGTGCCCGGTGGCAGCAGCGGCGGTTCCGCCGCCGCCGTGGCGGCCGGATTCACCCCGCTCAGCCTCGGTTCCGACACGGGCGGATCGATCCGCCAACCGGCAGCGCTGTGCGGTGTCGTCGGCATGAAGCCCACGTATGGGCGTGTCTCGCGCTACGGGTTGGTGGCGTTTGCGAGTTCACTCGACCAGATCGGGCCCTTTGCCGCCACGGTCGGGGACGCCGCGCTCCTCTACGACGTCCTGGCGCAGCACGATCCCTGCGACACCACGTCGCTGCGCCTCGATTCGCCGGCCACCCTCGAGGTGGTCGAGGCGGGTGTGGACGGGGTGCGGATCGGCCTGTGCCCCGACCTCATCGAGGGCTGCGCGCCCGATGTGGCGGCGCGCGTGTACGAGGCCGCGGAGGCGTTGGCCGCGGCGGGGGCGAAGGTCGACGAGATCTCCGTGCCCGAATTCCGCTACGGCTTGTCGGCCTACTACATCATCGCTCCGGCCGAGGCTTCGTCGAACTTGGCCCGCTATGACGGCGTGCGGTACGGATTGCGGGTCGACGCCGAGGACGCGGCGGCCATGAACAAGGCCACGAGGACGGCCGGTTTCGGGGCCGAGGTGAAGCGCCGCATCATGTTGGGCACCTATGCGCTGTCCGCCGGGTATTACGACGCGTACTACGCCCAGGCGCAACGGGTCCGCACCCTGGTCGTGCAGGCCTTCGAACGGGCCTACGCGTCGGTCGACGTGCTGCTGGGTGCCACCGCTCCAACGACGGCGTTTCCCCTGGGTGACAAGGTGGACGACCCCATGGCCATGTACATGAACGACATCTGCACCATCCCCTCCAATCTGGCCGGTCACCCCGCGGTGTCCGTGCCCTTCGGGGTGGGGGACGACGGCCTTCCGGTCGGGGTGCAGGTCCTGGCCCCTGCGCTCGCCGAGCGGCTGCTCTTCCAGGTGGCCGGTGCGGTCGAGGCCGTCGCCCCCAGAACGGAGTGGTCGGCATGAGCGCGGACACCGTGTGGGAGACCGTCATCGGCCTCGAGGTGCATTGTGAGCTGGCGACGACGACCAAGCTCTTCTGCGGGTGTCGCAATGCGTTCGGGGAGGAGCCGAACACCAATGTGTGCCCGGTCTGCCTCGGACTTCCCGGGTCCTTGCCCGTGCTCAATGCGCAAGCCGTCGAGTTGGCCATGCGCATCGGGGCGGCACTGCATTGCGAGATTCATGCCTCGAGCTTCGCCCGGAAGAACTACTTCTATCCCGATCAGGCGAAGGACTATCAGATCAGCCAGTACGACGAACCGATCAACGTGGGGGGCTGGCTCGAGTTACCCGGAGGGTTCCGGGTCGGCGTCACCCGGGCCCACCTCGAAGAGGACACGGGCAAGCTGACCCATGTGGGTGCCGGCGGCCGCATCAACTCGGCGCGCCACGCCCTCGTCGACTACAACCGCTCGGGTGTGCCACTCGTGGAGATCGTGAGCGAGCCTGATATCCGCTCGGCCGCGCAAGCCCGGGCGTACGCGGCCGAGCTGCGCGGGATCCTCGTCGCCACCGGTGCCTCCGACGGCCGCCTCGAGGAAGGGTCGATGCGGTTCGACGCCAATGTCTCGGTGCGCCCCGCCGGCACGGACCAGTTCGGGACGCGCTGTGAGATCAAGAACCTCAACTCGCTCCGTTCACTCGGGCGGGCCATTGAGTACGAAGCGGCTCGGCAGATCGCGCTCATCGAAGGCGGCGAGTCGGTCACCCAGGAGACGCGGCACTGGGACGAGGCGGCAGGCCGAACCCAGACCATGCGCTCCAAGGAAGAAGCGAACGACTACCGCTACTTCCCCGAGCCGGANNCCCGATGCCGGCCGATCGCCGGGCGATCCTGGCCGATCTCGTCGGTGGGTCCGCCAGCGAAGCCGAGTCCGACCAGATCCGCGCCGTGGTGGACCTCGGTCTGGACGGGCTGGTCGTCGACGCGGTGCTCGCCGGGGCGCCAGCTCAGTTGGCGTTGGCTCGGGCCGCCAACGAATTGGCGGCCGAGGGGGAACCGGGCCTGGCTCTCCCGCAGTCCTCATTCGTCACCGTGCTCCAGATGGAGGCGAAGGGCGAGTTGTCGGCCACGCAATCCAAGGCGGTGCTGAGCGCAGCGGTAGCCGCCGTCGGGAGCGACCCGCGGGAGCTGGCCCGGGAGATGGGCTTTGAGGCTCTGGGCGCCGACACCTTGACGGCTGCCGTCGCCGAGGTGGTGGCGGCACACCCCGACGAGTGGGCGCGCTACGTAGAGGGGGACGACAAATTGACCGGCTTCTTCACCGGGGCGGTCATGAAGGCGACCTCCGGCAAGGCCAACGGCAAAGAGGTGGCGGCGGAGCTCAGGCGGCTGCGGGGTTAGCCCGGCACGCCCGGCTCGACCAATGGGCCCGAGCTGTAGCGGTCCAAGGTGGGTCCGGCCCACCGGCCGATGTCGGCCGGTGATGCCGTGGACATCGGCGGGACGCGCAGGACGTATCTCGTGAAAGCCAATCCCAGCAATTGCGATGCCATGAGCCCCCGACGGGTTTCAGTGGTGGATTGGCTCTCTCCGGCGATCGGCCTGATCTGTTCCCAGACCCGCTCCTTGACGAATTGGCGGAAGGCGTCAGCGACCGCGCGCGAGGCGGCCATTGCCCCGACGCAGGAGACGAAGGAGGACCCGGTGCCCTCGGCCAGGTCCCACATGGTCAAGAACCCCTCGACGGTGGCCGAACCGATGAACCCGGACGAGACCGCCCCCGCTTCGGCGACGAGATGCACCTGGCGCGGGTCGAAGGGTAGCGCCATGGCGGCGATGAACAGGTCGGCCTTCCCGTCGAAGTAGTGATGGACCAGGGCGGCGTCCACTCCGGCTGCCCGGGCGACGGCGCGCAGGCTGGCCCCCTCGTAGCCCTGGGTGGCGAAGGTCTCCCTGGCGGCCCGGACGATGTCGTCCCGGGCGTTGCCCTTTCCGGGGCGCCGGCCACCGGGGCTCATCGCGTCAGATTCTTCCGTAGAGAGGCAACTAAATATTCACCATGCTAGAACTCATCAATGGTGAACCTTAGGCCGTGGGGATGACCGCGGGGGCCACGTTCGAGCACCATCTCGATCGGGTGCCGGACCAATCGCCGCCACTGTCCGTACTGGGCCGGTGGGCGGCCCGTTGTTACGACCACCGGCGCACGGTGCTTGTCGTGTGGATCCTCCTGATCATCGGCGTGACCGCGATCTCCCAGGTGATCGGCACGCGTTTCCAGAACGACTTCACGGCCGGGAACACGCCCTCGCAGCAAGCGGCCAACATCCTGGCCTCCCGGTTCCCGGCCCGATCGGGTGACACCGCCGATGTCGTCTTTCATGCCGCCACCCCCATCACCTCCGCGGCGAACCGCGCCACCATCGCCCGGGTCGTGCGGCGCCTTGATCCGTTGCCCCATGTCGTCTCGGTGACCAGTCCGTTCTCGCCCGATGCGGCGCACCAGGTGGCGGGGAGTGGTCACATCGCCTACGCCATCGTCCAGTTCGACACCACGTCGGATCGCCTGCCCGCGACGTCGGTCAACGCGGTGATCGCCACGGCGGAGGCTGCCGACCGCCACGGGTTCGACGTCGCGTTGGGGGGAAATCCCATCGCATCGGTGATCACGGCGGCGCCCGGGCCCAGTGAGGGCATCGGCATCACAGCGGCCATACTCATCATGCTGCTGGCGTTCGGATCGGTGGTCGCCATGGGTCTGCCGATCATTACGGCGCTCTTCGGCCTGGGGATCGGTATCGCGCTCTTGGAGCTGGTGACGCATCTCCTGGTCGTCCCTACCTTCGCTCCCGAAATGGCGGCGATGATCGGTATCGGCGTGGGCATCGACTATGCGCTGTTCATCGCCACCCGCTACCGGCAAGGGCTCTTCGAGGGGCGAGGGCCGCGCCATGCGGTGATCGTGTCGCTCATGACGTCGGGGCGTTCAGTGCTCTTCGCGGGGACCACGGTGGTCATCTCGCTCTTCGGGCTCTTCCTCATTGGCCAGGCCTACATGATCGGCGTCGCGACCGCCTGCATCGTTGCCGTTCTCCTCGTCCTCCTGGCTGCGCTCACGTTGCTGCCCGCTTTGCTGGGCTTTGCCGGCGAGGCCATCGACAAGCTCCACCTCCCAGGCCTGCTGCAGAGCGGCGGACCCCCGGCGCCGGACGGATTTTGGTTCCGGTGGAGCCGGTTCATTCAAAAGCGGGCGTGGATCACCGGGACGGTGGCCGCCCTCGTCCTGGTCCTCCTGGCGCTCCCGCTCTTCAGCATTCGGCTTGCGTTCACCGATGCCGGCAACGATCCCCCGTCACTCACGACCCGTCAGGCCTATGACCTGCTGGCCCAGGGATTCGGCCCAGGGTTCAATGGGCCACTGGTGGTGGCGGTGGCGATGCCAGGACCCACCGCAAGCTCGACGGTGGGGCACCTGCGCGCCGCCATCGCGGTTACTCCAGGGGTGGCCTACGTGGTGCCGCCCCACTACAACGCCTCGAAGAGCGGAGCGGTGCTCGTGGCCTACCCGACGACGTCGCCGCAAGCGGCGGCAACGCAATCCCTCGTGCGGAGGTTGCGAACCGACGTGATACCGAGGGTGGTGAGCGGAACCCGCGTTGACGCACAGGTCGGAGGTGAGACCGCGGTGAGCATCGACGCCGCCTCGTTCCTCGGAAGCCGGCTGCTGCTCGTCATCGGCGCCGTGTTGGTCCTTTCCTTCCTCTTCCTCATGGCCGTGTTCCGATCGGTGGCCCTGCCGCTCAAGGCGGTCATCATGAACCTGCTCAGCGTGGGAGCCGCCTACGGCGTCATCGTGGCCGTCTTCCAGTGGGGATGGTTGGGGAGTGTCGTCGGGATAGGCCACACCGGTCCCATCGATCCGTGGATTCCGGTCACGATGTTCACCATTCTCTTCGGCCTGTCCATGGACTACGAGGTCTTCTTGCTGTCTCGCATCCGGGAAGGGTGGCTGCACACGGGCGACAATTCACTCGCCGTGGCCGACGGGTTGGCGGTGACGGGACGAATCATCACCGCGGCGGCGGCGATCATGTTCTGCGTCTTTGCGTCGTTTGTCATAAAGGACCCGCTTCACATTTTGAAGGTGTTCGGTCTCGGACTGGCCGTTGCGGTGGCGGTCGACGTCACCTTGGTGCGCATGGTGCTGGTCCCTTCCCTGATGGAGCTTCTGGGCACCCGTAATTGGTGGATGCCGCGCCGGCTCGCCCGCGTGCTGCCCAGCCTGGGTCTCGAGGCTCGGCTTCCCCCCGTCCGAGGTGCCGCCGCCGCCGGTGCGACCTCTGCCTGATGAGGGCGAACCCACCCGCTAGTTTGGCTGTGTGCGCAACGAATCGGAGACGTTCGTGTCCATCAACCCCGGGCGCGACGTGCAGAGGGTCGGCACGGCCGTGTTCCTCGGTGAGGACGTCGGGAAGATCCACGACCCGGTATGGGCGGTCATCGGCAACCTCGGAGACAGCCAGTGCTACCTCGGCGTCCCCCAGAAGGTGCAGGCCGTTCAGGCCGCCCTGTCGCGTCGCATCGCCGAGGACGACCTCGCGGTCAGGCTGATTCCGCCCGCGTTCACCCTGGGTGTCTCGGACGGCCAGCTCAACGGCACCCCCCAGATGCGGTTCTCCCTCGTCGGCCGCGAGCTCGTCCACGACGTGGCAGATGTCCACCTGGCGGCGAACAGCGTCGCCGGGCTGGTCGCCGTCGTGGCCTGCGACAAGCCGCCGGTCGGGACCGTCGCCGCCGTGCTCGAGAACAACACGCCCGCGGTCATCGTCTCCGACGGTCCGATCAGGCCGGGCATCGATCCGGAGACGGGTGCCCGAATCGACCTCGTCTCGGCCTTCCAAGTGGTCGACCGGGACGCCGAGGTCCGGGCCCGGTACGCGCTGCACGCCTGTCCCGGGCAGGGCAGCTGCGGGGGCATGTTCACCTACAACACGATGCAGACCTTCATCGCGGTCCTCGGGCTCGAACCGCTGCACATGGTGTCCCCGCCGTCGGACGACCCGCGCCGCCTGACCGAGTTCCCTGATCAGACGGTCGACTGCCTGCTCGCCATGATGAAGGAGGGCATCCGGCCGCGCGACATCGTGACGCCCGCATCCCTGCGCAACGCCCTCACGGTCACTATCGCCATGGGCGGGTCCACCAACGTGCTGCTGCACAGCGTCGAGATCGCTCGCGCTGCCGGTCTCGACCTCTGGGGTGACGTGCTGAGCCAGGACGACTTCAACGGGCTGGCCCGGCGACTGCCGGTGCTGGTCAACATGCGGCCGTTTGGCGACTACTCCATGGTGGACGTGGACGCCAAAGGCGGCCTGCAGGTCATCGCCCACGAGCTCCTCGAGGCCGGATTCCTCGAGGGCGACGCGATCACCTGCACGGGCGAGACCCTGGCCCAGCAGCTACGGCGGCTCGACCCGCCCCCGCCCGATCGGGACGTGATCTTCTCGGTCGAGAAGCCCTTCAAGGACACCGGCGGACTCCGTCTGCTGCGCGGCAACCTGGCGCCCGAGGGCGGAGCGATCCTCAAGGTCGCCGGTGTCGAAGGCGGCGTGAAGGACGGCGTCTTCACCGGCCGCGCCCGCGTGTTCAACGGCGAGCGCTCCCTCATCGAGGCCCTCGACGGACACCCGGACAGCTTCATGGACAACGACATGGTGGTGATCCGCTACGAGGGGCCCCGTGGAGCGCCTGGCATGCCCGAGCTCCTCGACCCCACCTCGCGGATCACGGCCCTGTGCCGTCAGCGGCACATCACCATCGCGCTGATGACGGATGCCCGCTTCTCGGGGGGATCGGTCGGTCTGGTCATCGGCCATGTCGCCCCCGAAGCGTTCCTCGGGGGGCCGATCGCCCTCGTCCAGGACGGGGACACCGTTGTGGTCGACCTGACGACCGATCGCCTCGACTGCGTGCAATTCGACGATGCCGACGTGTTGACGCGACGTGCCGCGGCGTGGCAGGCGGCGGCCCTGGGCAACGGTGGCGTCCACCCGGACGTGACGCCCGTCACGGACCGGGTGCTGGCTCGGATGCGGGCGACGGCGCTCCCCGCCCTCCTCGGCGGGGGGATGGCGACACCTTCGAGCCCCGACAGAGCCCCGGCGTGACCCTACGACTCCTGGGCGCATCGTGGCTCAGCGTTGCGACGGAAGCCCGCCCGGAGGGGCCTGGGGTTGTCTCCGGGCGGCGGCCATGGCACAATGGCCGCCTGATGCAGGCACGCAGCAACCGACCCGAGATTCTGGTACTCGTAACGTAAGCGCGCGGCCATCCTGCAACGCGCGCTTCTCGACCTCCCAGACGGGGGGTCGTTTCATTTTCCGGACCACGTCACCCACCAGACCACGTTGCACAGGCACCAAGAGAGAGACAGAGGAAGCAACGATGCAGCTCACCGGAGCACAGGCACTCATCAAGAGCCTCGAGATGCAGGGCGTCGACGTCATGTTCGGCCTGCCCGGCGGGGCCATCCTGCCCGTCTACGACCCGATCATCGACTCCTCCATCCGGCACATCCTGGTCCGGCACGAGCAAGGCGCGGGGCATATGGCGGAGGGCTACGCCATGGTGACCGGTAAGCCGGGCGTGGCCATGGTGACCAGCGGACCGGGGGCCACCAACATCGTGACGCCTCTGGCCAACGCGTACATGGATTCCACGCCGCTCATCGTGGTCTCGGGTCAGGTGGCCACGGGCTCCATCGGCACCGACGCCTTCCAGGAATGCGACATCACCGGCGTCACGATGGGCATCACCAAGCACAACTGGTTGATCAAGGACGTCGATGACATCCCGAGCGTGGTGGCCGCCGCCTTTCATGTCGCCACCACCGGGCGTCCAGGGCCAGTGCTCATCGACTTTCCGAAGGACATCGCCAACGCGACGATGGAGTGGTACTGGCCCTCGTCGGTCGAGGATCTGGATCTCCCCGGCTATCACCCGGTCACCGCGGGTGACCCCGAGCTCATCCGCCGAGCGGCCGGCCTGATCCGCCAGGCGCACCGTCCGGTCCTCTACGTCGGCGGCGGTGTGCTCAAGTCCCGGGCGGCCGACGTGCTCCGCGCTCTGGCGGAGCGCACGGGAATCCCCGTGGTCACCACATTGATGGCGCGCGGCGCCTTCCCCGACTCACATCCCCAATGTCTGGGCATGCCCGGCATGCACGGCAACTACACCGCGGTGACCGCCATGCAGCGAAGCGACCTGCTCATCAGCCTCGGGGCGCGGTTCGACGACCGGGTGACGGGAAAGATCAGCGCCTTTGCGCCCGAGGCAAAGATCATCCATGTCGACATCGACCCGGCCGAGTTGGGCAAGGTGCGTACGGCAGACGTGGGCATTGCCGGCGACTGCGCGATGGTGGCCGAGGAGCTCCTGTCGGCCATGAACGCCGACAGTGAGACACCGGTGGTCCAGGACCTGACGCCGTGGTGGGAGCAGATCCACACATGGCAGGAGCAGTTCCCCCTCTATTACGACCACACCGAAGGCGGCGCCATCAAGCCGCAGATGGTGGTCGAGCAACTGCGCGACGCCGCGCCTGCGGATGCCATCGTGGTGGCCGGGGTGGGCCAGCACCAGATGTGGGCGTCGCAGTACTGGCAATTCGATTACCCCTACACGTGGGTGAATTCGGGTGGTGCGGGGACGATGGGCTTTGCGGTGCCTGCATCCATCGGGGCCAAGGTGGGGCGTCCGGACCGCATGGTGTGGGCCATCGACGGCGACGGTTGTTTCCAAATGACGGCACAGGAGCTCGTGACCGCCACGGCGGAGCAGATCCCGGTCAAGGTCGCGATCTTGAACAATGCCTATTTGGGCATGGTGCGGCAATGGCAGGAGATGTTCTACGAGGAGCGCTACTCCGAGGTGTACCTCTCACCCGACCTGCCCGACTACGTGAAGTGGGCTGAGGCCATGGGATGCGTCGGCATCCGGGCCGAGTCCCCCGAAGATGTCGGACCGGCCATTGAGAAGGCCAACTCCATCGACGACAGGCCGGTGGTGGTGGACTTCCGGACGGATGCCTTCGAGAAGGTGTTTCCCATGGTGGCGGCCGGGCGTTCGAACGATGACATCGTCGTCCATCCCGATCAGGCGGCGCCGCCACGATGAGTGCCGCCACTGTGAGCCCGCTCCATGGGGGGATGGGGACGCCGCGGCACCACATCCTCTCGGTGTTGGTCGAGAACAAGGCCGGCGTCCTCTCCCGCGTGGCGGGGCTGTTCAGCCGCCGCGGTTTCAACATCTACTCGTTGGCGGTGGCCCCGACCGATGAGCACGAGCATTTCAGTCGGATCACCATCGTGGTCGATGTCGAGTCGGCCCCCTTGGAGCAGGTGATAATGCAGTTGGACAAGCTCGTCAACGTGGTCTCCATCGGAGAGCTCTCGCCCTCCGAAGCGGTCGAACGAGAGTTGCTTCTCGTCACCGTGGCGGTCGGCCCGACCGAGCGTTCGCAGGTCATCCAGCTCGTCGGGGTATTCGGTGGGGAGGTGGTGAGCGTGGGCGCTGACCAGCTCACTGTCATGTTGGCGGGCCGTCCCGAAAAGATCGATGACTTCGAGGGCCTCTTGGAGCAGTACACGGTGGTCGAGCTCCAGCGAACGGGGCGGGTTGCCCTGCCTAAGCTGGACCGCCACTGACCTTGCCGTAACAGTCGCACGTCACCGCAATCGAACGAGAGAAAGAGCACACGACATGGCCACGCTGTATTACGAATCCGATGCCGACCCCAGCCTGATCGCCGGCCGCAAGGTGGCCATCTTGGGCTACGGATCCCAAGGGCATGCCCATGCGCTCAACCTGCTCGAGTCGGGCGTCGACGTCCGCGTCGCCCTGCGGGAGGGATCGAGCAGCCGGCGCAAGGCGGAAGAAGCGGGACTGCGAGTGACGTCGTTGGCCGATGCGGCGGCCGAGGCGGACGTGATCATGATTCTGCTCCCCGACACCGAGCAGAAGGCAGCCTACGACGAGCACGTCGCGCCTCATCTCAACGAGGGCGACTGCCTGATGTTCGCCCACGGGTTCAACATCCGCTTCGGGCAGATCGTCCCGCCGGCCGGCGTCGACGTGGCCATGGTGGCGCCCAAGGGTCCGGGGCACCTCGTGCGCCGGACGTACACCGAAGGGGGCGGGGTGCCATCGCTCATCGCGGTGCACCAGGACGCAACGGGCAAGGCACGTCAGCTTGCCCTGTCGTACGCGCACGCCATCGGAGCCACGCGCGCCGGCGTGCTCGACACGACGTTCGACGAGGAAACCGAGACCGATCTCTTCGGTGAGCAGGTGGTGCTCTGCGGTGGGTTGACCGCTCTGGTCACGGCCGGGTTCGAGACGCTGGTCGATGCGGGTTACCAGCCCGAGTCGGCCTACTTCGAATGCCTGCACGAGCTGAAGCTCATCGTCGACCTCATGTACGAGCAGGGTATTGCGGGCATGCGCTACTCCATCTCCGACACGGCGGAGTACGGGGACGTCACCCGCGGGCCCCGTGTCATCAATGCGGCCGTACGGGCCGAGATGCAGACGATCCTCGACGAGATCAAGAGTGGGGCATTCGCCGAGGAGTGGATTGCCGAGAACAAGGCGGGTCGCCCCAAATTCGAAGCGCTCCGCCAGGAAGGCCAAGCCCATCCCATCGAGAAGATCGGACAGGAGCTGCGCGCCATGATGCCCTTCATCTCTGCCGGAAAGACCCGCGTGCAGGACGCGTCCGGGGGGTAGCCCTCGTCCAGGGGTCGCATCCTCCTTGGTGGTGGGGGGATTTACCGCAACTCCTTGAGTATGAAATCACTATGATGTCATACTGACAGTATGAAGATGTCACTGGCGATCGAGGGCCTACGGTCCGACGTGGCGGCGGTGGGCGAGCTGGGCGACGAGACGGTGGCCGAAGTGGCTGATCGCATCGTGGCGATCCTGGCCCGGTCGGCCCCGAGCCGGATCCTCGACCTGCTGTCCGACGTGGCTGCCGAGGTGTCGGCTGAGCTCCCGGAGGGCCGCGTCGAGATCCACCTGGTCGGCGACGAGGTCGAATTCGCCTATGTCGACGAGCGCGCCCGTGCGCCCGAGCCCGAGGCCGAGCTGTCCTCGCGCATCACGTTGCGTCTCTCCGACCAGTTGAAGGCCAGGGTCGAAGACAGCGCGGTGCGTGAGGGCCTTTCGGTCAACAGCTGGATCTTGCGCACCCTCGAGCGGGGGACGTCGCTATCGCAGGTCCGCAGTGCCCGTGGCGGCTCGCGCCTGCGCGGCTACGGGACGAGTTGAGAAAAGGGATCCCATGGAACACTCATTTGCCACGCCGCGCCGGGTGCTTGTCGTTGTCCACAACGACGTCGGCTTGACCGTCATCACCGCCCAGGCGGGAGATGTCTCGAGCGTGTCGCTGACCGAGGAGACGCCAGGGGCGACGGAGCTGGCCGAGCGTGCGACCGTCGAATGCCGCCCGAATGGCGGGCGTGACATTGTCGTCGTGAAGGTTCCCCGTGTGCACGGCCTGAAGTTCATGCGGCGCAACGGGGTCACGGTGCGGGTGGACGTGCCCGAAGGAAGCGACGTGCGTGTGGTGTCGGCGTCGGCCGACGTCGAGCTCAACGGGTCCCTTGGTCGGGCCAATGTCAAGACGGCGAGTGGAGCGCTCACCGCCGACGATCTGGCGGACCTGCGCGCCAAGACGGCCAGTGGTGACGTCGAGGTGGGCACGGTCCGTGGGGCACTGCGCCTGCAGTCAGCCGCGGGTGACCTCCGGTGTGTGCGGGTGGAGGGCCCGGTGACGGTGACGACGGTGTCGGGCGATGTCGAAATCGGTGCAGCCGCTGGTGCGGTCGACGTGAGGGCGACGTCGGGTGAGGTCCGGCTGGGCGATGTCTCGGGCGCCCTCAAGGTCGTTGCCGTCTCCGGGGATGTCCAGGTGCTCTCGATCACCGAGGGGACCATGCACATCCGGTCGGTGTCCGGAAGGATCGACGTGGGTGTGGCGCGGGGAGCGACGCTCAGCGTCGATGCCGAGTCCATGTCGGGCCGCGTGCAGTCGGACATTCCCCTCGACGACGGCCCGAGAGCCGCGCACGGGGACCCCCGCATCACCCTCACCCTACGGAGCGTGTCGGGAGACGTCCTCATCACGCGTGGGGTCGAGGCGTTCGCTCGCTGAGGCGGGACCAGGGACGCGGCGCGATGGTGCAGCGGGCTCGTTACAGTCGGGGCGTCGGAAGGGGGCAGGGGTGAAGGTGACGAGGCTGGAGGGGTCGCCCGAGTACGCGGCGCAGCGTGACGAGCTCGGGCGCGCCGAAATCGAGCTCATGCGCCAACGGGAACACGTGGCGGCGCTGCGCCGGGACCTTCCCGCAGGTGTGCCGGTCGAGGACTACGTCTTCGAAGAGGGCCCCTCACGTCTGGACGGCGACGATGCTCCGGTCACCACGGTTCGGCTCACCGAGCTGTTCACGTCGCCCCGACGACCGCTAATCATCTACCACCTCATGTACGGCAAGCAGCAGACGACGCCGTGCCCGATGTGCACCTGCTGGCTCGATGGCTTCAACGGCATCGCCCGTCATCTGGCCCAGAACGTCGATTTTGCGGTCGTCGCGGCGGCGGAACCACCCCGGTTGCGGGCCCACGCCCGCGCCCGGGGCTGGGACAGGCTGCGGCTGCTCAGTTGCGCCGACAACACGTTCCAGTACGACCTGGGCGCCGAAGACGAGGAGGGGACGCAGGACTCCACCGTCTCGGTCTTCACGCTGGATCCTGATGGAACTCCCCGTCACTTCTATTCGGCCCACCCGAGGATGGCCGAGGACGTGGACCAGCGGGGAATCGACCTCCTCAATCCCCTGTGGCATCTTCTCGACCTCACGCCACAGGGGCGAGGGGACTGGTACGCCGCGCTCAGCTACTGACCCTGGCCCGCCGCACGGCGCGCCGGCCTCGAGCGTCGTAGCCTCTTGNNGAGGCGGCAGCGCGCCAGTACGTCCGCAAGGTCAGCGGGGTGCAGACGATCTCACCGCGCACCGAGGATGCGTTCGAGCGGGCGGTGCGTCTCGTGACGGCGGCGACGGTCGAGCTGCTGGAGGAGCTCCCGCCCCGTCAGCAGCCACCACCCACGCTCCCGCCGCTGCGGCGAATCGCCGCCCGCGCCGGCTGATCGATCCCTGCCGCCGCCCTAGTCGGCGAGCGCGCCGACCACGTAGTTGATGCTGGCACAGAGCGAGGCGACGTCATCGGGCTCGATGGCGGGGAACATGGCGATGCGCAGCTGATTGCGGCCGAGCTTGCGGTAGGGCTCGGTGTCCACAATGCCGTTGGCCCGCAGGACGGCTGCCACGGCGGCGGCGTCTACCGCGTCGACGAAGTCGATGGTGCCGACCACGTGGCTGCGTTGCTGCGGGTTCTCGACAAACGGGCGTGCGAAGTCGGACTGCTCAGCCCACGTGTAGAGAATCTCGGCCGAGCGATCGCACCGTGAGGCGGTCCACTCGAGGCCCCCGTGCGCGTTCATCCAGTCGAGTTGCTCCGCCAGCATGAAGATGGTGGCCAGAGCGGGCGTGTTGTAGGTCTGGTCGAGCAACGAGTTGTCGACGGCTGTCTTGAGGTCGAGGAACGCGGGTATCCAACGCCCGGAGGCGGCGATCCGCTCAACCCGTTCGAGCGCCGCGGGTGACAGGAGCGCAATCCACAGGCCGCCATCGCTGGCGAAGCACTTCTGGGGGGCCAGGTAATAGGCATCGAACTCGCTGGCGTCGACTCGCAGCCCCCCGGCCCCCGATGTGGCGTCCACCGCCACCAGCCCACCTCCGTCGGCGGGAAGGTCGGCACCCGCCGGCCGGCGAATGGGCATGGCGACCCCGGTCGACGTCTCATTGTGCGTGAGCGCATAGAGATCGATCGCGCTGTCCGCCACGGGCAGCGGGTGGGTGCCCGGCTCCGACGCAATTATTTGCGGGTCCTTGAGGTGGGGGGCGGCCGCGGCACACGAGGCGAACTTGGACGAGAACTCGCCGAAGCTGAGATGCTGGCTCTGGTCTTCGATGAGCCCGAAGGTGGCCGCGTCCCAGAAGCAGGTCGTTCCGCCGTTGCCCAAAACGACCTCGTAGCCGTCGGGGAGCGAGAAGAGCTGGCGAAATCCGGCACGCACCCGCCCGACCTGCGTCTTGACGGGCTTCTGCCGGTGGCTGGTGCCGAGATACGTGGTCGTGACCTCGGACAACGCGGTGATCTGCTCGGGTCGCACTTTCGACGGGCCCGCACCGAAGCGGCCGTCGCTCGGCCGTAGTTCGGCGGGAATGGTGATGTCAGGGGTATCGGGCACGTATGGAATCATTACAGCCGTGACGACGACTCCCGACGCGCCGACCCAGCATCGCCGAATATCACGACGTGCCGCCGCAGTGGCACCGTCGGCCACGCTGGCGGTCGACGCCAAGGCCAAGGCGCTGCAAGCGGCCGGTGAGCACGTCATCGGCTTCGGGGCCGGCGAACCCGACTTCCCCACTCCTGCGCACATCGTCGAGGCGGCGGTGCAGGCCTGCCGCGACCCGGCCAACCACCGTTACACCCCGACGGGCGGCATCCCGGCCCTGCGCGAAGCGTTGGCCGCCAAGACGCTGCGCGACTCGAACTTCTCGGTGACGCCGCAACAAGTGCTGGTGACCAACGGCGGCAAGCAGGCGATCGCCAATGCCTTCGCCGTGCTGTGCGACCCGGGGGACGAGGTCATCGTCCTTGCTCCCTTCTGGACGACGTACCCCGAGTCGATCGCGTTGGCCGGCGGTACGCCGGTCATGGTGCCATCCGACGAACGCAGCGGGTTCCGCTCCTCTGTCGAGGATCTCGAGGCGGCACTCACGCCACGGACCAAAGCGTTGCTCTTCGTGTCACCCTCCAACCCGACAGGAGCCGTCTACCCGAAGGAAGAGATCGAGGCGATCGGGCGCTGGGCGCTCGAGCGGGGCTTGTGGGTGCTGACCGACGAGATCTACGAGCACCTGGTCTACGGCGGTGCCGAGCACCATTCGATGCCGGTCCTGGTGCCCGAGCTGGCCGACCGTTGCCTCGTCGTCAACGGGGTGGCCAAGACCTATGCCATGACGGGCTGGCGTGTGGGGTGGCTGATAGGACCGGTCGATGCGATCACGGCGGCGACCAACATCCAGAGCCACGAAACCTCCAATGTCTCCAATGTCTCCCAGCGCGCGGCGCTGGCCGCCGTGTCCGGCGGCTTGGAGGACGTGGCGATGATGCGTGCCGCCTTCGACCGTCGCCGCCAGACCATCCACCGGATGCTCAACGAGATCGATGGCGTGGTGTGTGTGGAGCCCGAAGGGGCGTTCTATGCGTTTCCGTCGGTCAAAGGGCTCCTGGGCAAGTCGTTTCGGGGCCACCGGCCGGCAAGCAGCGGCGAGCTGGCCGAGCTCTGCATCAACGAAGCCAAGGTCGCGGTCGTGCCCGGAGAGGCGTTCGGCGCGCCGGGTTACTTCCGCATGTCCTACGCGCTGGGTGACGATGACCTGGTTGAAGGCGTGACTCGTTTGGCCCGTTTCTTCGCCGAGGCGCAAGATTGATGCGGCATCAATGTCAAGGGGGGTAGTGAGGAGACCACTGCGGTGGCACGTGTACTCGTAACCGAAAAGATCGCCCAGAGCGGCCTCGACCTGCTGGCCAAGGCCGGACATGAGGTGAGTGTCCGGGAAGGGTTGAGCCCCGAAGAGCTGCTGGGTGCCGTCGTCGGCGCGCAGGCCCTCATCATTCGTTCCTCCACCCAGGTGACCGCGGAGGTCCTTGACGCCGGCACTTCGCTCGAGGTGGTCGGACGGGCCGGCGTTGGGCTCGACAACGTCGATGTCGGTGCCGCGACCGAGCGAGGGGTCATGGTGGTCAACGCCCCGACCTCGAACATCATCTCGGTGGCCGAGCAGGCGATGGCGCTCCTCCTGGCGCAGGCCCGCAACATTCCCCAGGCCCACGCCTCGTTGGTGGCCGGACGATGGGAACGGTCGAAGTGGGAGGGGGTCGAGCTTCACGGCAAGGTGTTGGGGGTGGTCGGGCTGGGGCGGGCCGGTTCCCTGGTGGCCCAGCGCGCCCACGCGTTCGGCATGGAGCTGATCGGCTTCGACCCGTTCGTCTCGCCGGAGCGGGCCAAGGCCATGGGCGTGCGGCTGGTCGGCATCGAAGAGCTGGTGGCCGAGGCGGACTTCGTGTCCATCCACACCCCCAAGACACCGGAGACGATCGGCCTGTTCGGTCGTGACCTGTTGGCCAAGGCCAAGCGGGGGATACGGATCATCAACACGGCGCGCGGCGGCATTGTCGACGAAGAGGCCCTGGCCGAGGCCATTCGCGACGGCATCGTGGCCGGGGCCGGGCTCGACGTGTTCGCCAAGGAGCCGTGTACCGACTCCCCGTTGTTCGCGCTGCCGCAGGTCGTCGTGTCCCCGCACCTCGGGGCTTCAACGGAGGAGGCCCAGGACAAAGCGGGAGTGACCATCGCCGAACAGGTGCTGCTCGCCCTCGCCGGCGACTTCGTTCCCTATGCGGTCAACGTGGCCGCCACCGATGTGTCAGACGTCGTGCGTCCCTTCATGGCCCTGGCCGAGCAGCTGGGTCGGTTCTTCGGTTGTCTCCACGACGGTCTGCCCGACGGCTTGGAGATCGAGTGCCAGGGAGAGTTGGCCGCCGTCAACACCGGCATTCTCACCCTCTCCGCGCTCAAGGGCGTGTTCAGTGGCTCGACCGAGGAGCCCGTCTCGTACGTGAATGCGCCCCAGCTGGCCGAGCAGCGCGGTCTCGAGGTGCGTGAGATCTCGACGGCCACCTCACGTGACTACAAGTCGCTCATCACGCTGCGCTCGAAGTCGCACTCGGTCGCGGGGACGTTGAGCTCGGCCGGTCACCGCAGTGAGCCCCGCATCGTCATGGTCGACGATCACGTGGTCGAGGTGGCGCCGTCACCGCACATGCTGGTGGTGCGCAACGACGACCGTCCCGGCATGATCGGGATCGTCGGCACTGCACTCGGCCTGGCTGACATCTCGATCTCATCGATGGCGGTCGGACCGAGTCCACGCGCCGCGACGGCGATGATGGTCATCTCCACCATCGAGTCGACACCCGATGCCGTGGTCGATCAGCTACGGGGTGACGAGGGAATCCTCGACATCCACCGCGTCAGTCTGTAGGACGGCGCGGCACCTCGGGCCATGTGTCGAGGCTGCCCACCACCGGTGTGGTTCCATGGAGCGCACGCCGGGGTGAGCGGTCGGCCAGAACCGCACGCACCACGCCCACCACGGCAGCCAGGAGGGCCAACCGTACGATCAGGGAGACGGGACGGAGCATCGCACCAGGCTAGTCAGTAATCTTTCGCCCGTGGCCACGTTCCTCGCAATCGCTCCCATCCTCCCTACCGCCGACACGGAGCAGATGCGGTCGCACTACGAGCTACTCGGTTTCGTCGTGCACGTCCATCAGGGCGGGTACGCGACCGCGACGAGAGACGACATCAAACTCCACTTCCATCTCACCGCCGGCCACGATCCTGCGCATGGGGGCGCGGTGTACATCTCGGTTGATGACGCCGACGCGTTGCACGCCGAGTGGCAGGCGGCGCGCGTCGGCGCGCTCCACGACCTCTGGGACCCTGGTTTCGGTGTGTGGGAGTCGGCCCACACCGATCCCGACGGGAACATCATCAGGTTCGGTTCCCCGGTTCGCGTGGATGCCCGCCCTTGACGGTGGGCGCCTCCGATGGGAGAATCAACGGCATCATGGTGACTGCCACGACGATTCGCCTGCTGCTTACCTGACAACGAACGCCACATCGCGTTCGTTCGCAACCTCCTGTGCCACATCGGCCAGGGGGTTTTTTGTTGGGCCGGGGGCAGGGTGCACACAAGGAATGAGAAGGAGATCGAAGATGGGAACGGCACAGAGAGGGAGTGGTGACGACATGGAGCGGGGTCGCCTGGCCCTGCCCTGTGACCCGTCGCCGATGCAATTCGACAAGTACAGGTCCCATGTTCCGCTGGTACTGACCGACCGCACATGGCCCGACCACCAGTTCACACGCGCCCCCCGATGGGCCAGTGTCGACCTACGCGACGGCAATCAAGCCCTGATCGACCCGATGGACCCCGAACGCAAGTTGGCGTTGTTCCAGACGCTGCTCGACGTCGGGTTCAAGGAGATCGAGGTGGGCTTCCCGTCGGCCTCGCAGACCGACTACGACTTCCAGCGTCTCATCATCGACGAGGAAATGATCCCCGGCGATGTCGAGATACAGGTTCTCGTGCAATGCCGGGAGGAGTTGATCGAGCGAACCTTCGAGTCGCTCATCGGCGCCCGGCGCGCCGTGGTGCACTTCTACAACTCGGTTTCGGAGTTACAACGTCGAGTCGTGTTCGGTCTGGACAAGGCCGGCATCATCGACATCGCGGTGAATGCGGCCGTTCTCTGCAAGAAATTCGAGCAGGGCGTTCCAGGGACGGAGATCCGCTACGAGTACTCACCGGAGAGCTTCACGGGAACAGAGCCAGAATTCGCCGTGGAGATCTGCGAGGCGGTGATGGAGGTCCTCGAGCCGACGATCGACAGGCCGATGATCCTCAACCTGCCCGCCACCGTCGAGATGTACAGCCCCAACGTGTACGCCGACGTCATCGAATGGTTCGGGCGCACCATAAAGAACCGGGATGCGGTCGTGCTGAGCCTGCACCCCCACAACGACCGCGGAACCGCCGTGGCCGCAGCCGAACTGGCTGTGCTCGCCGGTGCCGATCGGGTCGAGGGCACGTTGTTCGGCAACGGGGAGCGGACGGGCAACGTCGACATCGTGACCCTGGCCATGAACCTCTTCTCCCAGGGGATTGATCCGGCCCTCGACTTCGGCGACATCGAGAAGGTGCGTCGGGTCGCCGAGTACGCCACCCGCTTGCCGGTGCATCCCCGTCACCCCTATGCCGGCGACCTCGTGTACACGGCGTTCTCGGGCTCCCACCAGGACGCCATCAAGAAGGGCATCGGCGCCATCGGCGACGACTATGACGAGTGGGAGGTCCCGTACCTCCCCATCGACCCCAAGCACACCGGTCGCACCTACGAGGCCATCATTCAGGTCAACAGCCAGTCCGGCAAGGGTGGGGTGGCCTACCTGATGGACACCGAGCACGGGCTTGATCTCCCGCGGCGGCTGCAGATCGAGTTCTCCAAGAAGGTGCAGGCGATCACCGAGGCCAGTGGGACCGTCATCGGCACCGGCGAGATGTGGAATGTGTTCTCCGAGGCGTACCTCGCCGAGGACGCGGGCCTGCGGCTGGTGGCGAGTGAAGTGACCACCGGCGGGGGCCATACATCGGTCACGGCCCAGCTCCTCGTCGACGGACAGCACCGGACGGTCATCGGCGAAGGGAACGGACCGATCGATGCACTCGTCTACGCCATACGGAACGAGCTCGGTATTGTTCTCGAGGTGAAGGATTACTCGGAGCACGCCCTGACCGAGGGTTCCGGAGCATCGGCGGTGGCGTATGTCGAGTGCGCCGGTCCTGACGGATCTACCTGGTGGGGCGTGGGACGGGACTCGTCCATCCTCGATGCCTCCCTGGCCGCCGTCGTGTCGGCCGCGAACCGGGCCCGTACCGGGTGATCCGACCAGCGACCGAAGAGGACGTGCCGGAGCTGCTGGCCATGATCCGTGAACTGGCCGAATTTGAAAACCTGGCCCACCAGTGCGTGTGCACCGAAGACGACTTGCGGCGTGCCCTGTTCGAACCGGGCGCCGTCGTGCATGACACATTGGCCCTGGCCGACGACGGCTCCGTGGTCGGCCATGCCATGTGGTTCCGCACCTTCTCCACCTTCATGGGGAGGACGGGCATCTGGTTGGAGGACCTCTATGTCCGGCCAGCCCATCGCCGGCAGGGTCACGCCGGCACGTTGATGGCCGACCTGAGGGCCAGTTCGGACGGCCGGGTGGAGTGGGAAGTGCTCGAATGGAACGAAGAGGCGATCGACTTCTACCAGCGCCTCGGTGCCCGACCCATGGCCGGATGGACCCGGTATCGCTGGACCTCGGCTCAGCCGTAACAGCACCCGCGGTGGGTTTGACGGGGCGGCTCACCGGAGCCACCATGCTCCATGGCCCGTGCCCCGTCGTCTCCGCACGTCCTGGCGGTCGGCCGGGGCGATGCCCCGGCCGACCTCCTGCTGCGCGGCGGACGGGTCCTGTCGCCGTCCAGCCGGGAGTGGGTGACGACCGACCTGGCGATCGCCGACGGTGTCGTGGCGGGTTGGGGCCCTCGAGACGCCATGGAAGAGATCGCCCTCGACGGGGCGGCGGTGACGGCCGGCCTGGTGGACGCGCACATGCACCTCGAGTCGACGAAGCTGTGGATCGACGAGTTCGTGCGCACCGTGCTCCCGTTGGGCACAACCGCGGTCGCCGCTGATCCCCATGAGGTGGCAAACGTTCTGGGGATCCCCGGTGTGGCGGCCCTCATCGCCGCGGCGCGCCATCTCCCGTTCACGTTCGGGGTCTGTGCCAGCAGCTGCGTGCCGGCGTCCCCCTTCGAGAGCCCCGGGGCGGAGCTCTTCGCGGCTGATGTCGCGACCCTCCTCGACGAGTACTCGGCCATCGGGGTGGCCGAGGTCATGAACTTCCCCGGGGTCATTGCGGCGGACCCCGAGATGTTGGCCCGTATCGCCACCGCCGGCCGCCGTCGCGTCGATGGTCATGCACCCGGGTTGCGGGGTGCCCTGCTCGACGCGTACCTCGCAGCAGGGGTCGAGTCCGACCACGAGTGCACGGAGCTGGAAGAGGCCGAGGAGAAACGGCGCAAGGGGATGTGGGTCTTCATTCGCCAGGGATCGGCCAGCCAGAACCTGCGTGATCTCATCCCGATGGTCCTGGCCCACGGCACCGACCATGTCGCCCTGTGCAGCGACGACCGTGAGCCCGACACCCTGCTCGAGGAGGGACACCTCGACGACTGCCTCCGCTTGGCCGTCGAGGCCGGGGTCAGCGAGATAGATGCGCTGATCATGGCCACACTGAATCCGGCCGAGTACCACGGGTTCACCGAGTTGGGTGCGCTCGGCCCGGGGTATCAGGCCGACATCCTCTGTTTCGACACGTTGTCGGGCTTTCACCCTTCACGCGTGTTCCAGCGCGGCCGGTTGGTGGCCCGGGACGGTGCGGTGCTCCCCGGCGCGGTGGCGAGCCACCCGGCGCCGCAGTTCATGCGCCGATCGGTGCATCTGCACACACCACCCCCGGCGGCGGCCTTCGACTACCTCGGCCACCCCGGGGGCCGCGTGCGCACCATCGGCATCCGGGACGGATCCCTCACCACGTCCTCCCTCATCACCGACCCGTCGGACCCCGGTGCCGTCGTGGCCCGTTTGGCCGTCGTCGAACGTCATCGCGAGACAGGCCGGATCGGGCTGGGATGGGTGCAGGGGTTCGGCCTGACCAGGGGGGCACTGGCCTCGACCGTGGGCCACGACGCCCACAACTGCATGGCCGTCGGCTCCCCATCTGCCCGTGGCCCGGTTGCCATGGCGGCGGCCGTGGCCCGTCTGGCCGAGATCGGCGGAGGGCAAGTGGCGGTCGATGACACGGGCCGGGTCTTGGCGGAGTTGCCGCTTCCCATCGGAGGTCTCATGAGCGATCAGCCGGCTCGTGTCGTGGCCGACGGTCTCCACCGTCTGGTCGGGGCGGCCCGGTCCTTGGGGACATCGATCCACGCCCCCTTCATGCACATGAGCTTCCTCGGCTTGTCGGTCCTCCCCGAACTGCGGCTGACCGACAAGGGCCTGGTTGATGTGGAAGCGTTCGAGCTGGTGCCGGTCGCGGTCGACTAGGCCGACGGCATGAACGCCGGTCGCCGATGTTCGTATTCGGCGATGGCGTCGGCATGGCGGAGGGAGAGACCGATGTCGTCCCAGCCGTGAAGAAGGCGTTCCCGTGTGAATTCGTCCAGCGGGAACGTGGCGGAGAGCCCGACCGCCGGTGCCTCGATGGTGCCGCGGGCGACATCGATGGTGATCTCGAGGGTGGGGTCCTCGGCCACCGCGACCAGCAGGGCATGGTCGAACTCCGGTGTGACCTGTGCCGGGAGCAGCCCTCCCTTGGTGCAGTTGTTGCGGAAGATGTCGGCGAAACGGGAGGAGACCACCGCCTCGAAGCCGTAGTCCATGAGCGCCCACACGGCATGCTCACGGGACGAGCCGGTGCCGAAGTTGTGGCCCGCCACCAAGATGTTGGCTCCGGCATATTCGGGGAGGTTCAGCACGAAGTCGCGGTCGTCGCGCCATTCCGAGAACAGGCCGGCTCCGAACCCGGTGCGCTCGACGCGCTTGAGCCAGTCCGACGGGATGATCTGGTCCGTATCGACATCGGTGCGATCGAGTGGGACGGCGCGACCGGTGACAACGACGACCGGCTTCATCAGTCGAGGTCCTCTGGCGTGGCGAAGGTGCCGGCCACCGCTGTCGCGGCAGCGACCACGGGTGAGACGAGGTGGGTGCGCCCGCCTCGCCCTTGACGGCCCTCGAAATTCCGGTTCGAGGTCGAGGCGCAACGCTCGCCCACCGCCAGCTTGTCGGGATTCATGGCCAGGCACATGGAGCACCCTGGCTCGCGCCATTCGAATCCCGCTGCCGTGAAGATGGTGTCGAGCCCTTCCGCTTCGGCCTGGCTCTTGATTCGGTGCGAGCCGGGGACGACGAGAGCCCGCATGCCGGCGTGGACGTGGCGACCGTCCAGGACGGCTGCGGCCGCCCGCAGGTCTTCGATACGGGAGTTCGTGCACGAGCCCAGGAACACGGTGTCCACGCGTATCTCGCGCAGGGGGGTGCCCGCCTGCAGGCCCATGTACGCCAGTGCTCGTTCCGCGGCTTCCCGCTCACCGGGATCTTCCATGGCCTCGGGATCCGGGACCCGGCCACTGATGGACGTCACCTGGGCCGGGTTGGTGCCCCAGGTCACGTGGGGCGTGATGCTGGCGGCGTCGAGGACCACTTCCTTGTTGAAGGTGGCGCCGGCGTCGGTGGTCAAGGTGCGCCAGTACGCGAGCGCGGCATCCCAGTTCTCGCCGGAAGGGGCGTGGTCCAGGCCCTTGAGGTAGGCGAAGGTGGTCTCGTCGGGTGCGACGAGGCCGGCACGAGCTCCACCCTCGATGCTCATGTTGCACAACGTCATGCGGCCTTCCATCGACAGCGCGCGGATCGCCGAACCCCGGTACTCGATGATGTGGCCGATACCGCCGCCGGTCCCGATGGCGCCGATGATGGTGAGGGCCACGTCCTTGGCCGTCACGCCCGGAGCCAGCTCCCCGTCCACGGTGACGGCCATGGTGGCCGGCCGGGCCTGGGGGAGCGACTGGGTGGCCAGGACGTGCTCGACTTCGCTCGTCCCGATGCCGAAGGCCAGGGCGCCGAACGCGCCGTGGGTGGACGTGTGGCTGTCGCCGCACACGAT
>PMLV01000297.1 GCA_003160635.1 Acidimicrobiaceae bacterium
TTGACGGCTGTCTTTGCGGGCTTAGGAGGGGCTGGGCTGGCCATCCCCGCAGATTAGAAGACAGACCTGGATGGGGGGATCAGGCGAGGTGGGGCCAGTTCTGATGATCACAGTGGGGCCAGTTGGAGTTGACATTCCCACGCTTCGCAAGTGACTCGATGGGAGTCTCTTCTGCGAGTGACTGCAGCCACAGGATTTGCTCATCCGTCAGAGGGAGTCCGATATCAGCCATCCCCATTGATTGGGCAGGGAGCGTCCGCCGCCGTTCCAAGGTTGCCGCTAGCTCTCGTGCCATCGTTTTGATGTGTGCTTGTGACTCGGTCTCACCGTCAATGACGAACTGGGCTCCGCTCGCCTTGGCTGCGGCTACGGTGCTCCTCGTTATTGGTGCGATCGCGGCAACGAGAACGGAACTTGGATGATGCACCGATAGATGACGAACAAGCTGGTGGCCACGGCCTCTACTCAAGGCGACAACCAGAACACCCCGTCTACCCTCAGCTCGTTCCTCGTAGAGAAATGCCAATGGATGTTTGACTTCAACAATATGTAGGCCCTGAACACGGAATTCGCTGGCCATGAGGGGTACCAGGCTATTCGTCAGCCCGTGTAGCCCCACGGGTATCGCAGCAGCGTGTCCCAGTCCGCTGATCCGTAGGGGTTGATCGACTGGTACCACCACGTCAAACTCTTACCCGAAGGTGGGACTCGGTTCAAAGATTCTGGAGGCTGGTAGACACTATTGTGGAGGTTCTGATCAGACGGTGTGACAGATGTTGGCTGCGGGGCGTCGGGACTTGAGTGGCATCCGTACTCTTCATCATCGCAACAACAGTCTGGGTGACCTAGCGATCCCGGCATCGTAGTAGTAATTGAACCGGCCATGAAGGCCCCGCTCGATGCCGGCGATCAGCGTCAACGACGTAGCAGCCCAAGCGGTACTGGTGAAGGAGATGCAAACATCAGAATTTGACGTCGTCGGAGCGGGATCGAATGCTTCGGCGATTCAGCTTTTGAACGAACGTCGCTTCAACAAAGCGGCAAGGTTCAACCAGTCGTGCGTCGAGGCCCACGACCAGCGCCGTTTACCACAATAGGGCTTGGCCGACCGTGCTCGGTTCGGGGATGGCTCTCTTCGACGAGGCAACACCGTTCGATCTCAAGCTCGTTGACTCCACAAGCTTCACCAATGGAGTCCAAACTCTCGCCTGCCACCCGATCTGATGCAGCGCGTCCTCAACAACTCAGACCACCCGGCGCTGCGCCTCGACCCACTTTCTGAGCTGACACCCGGCGCTGCGGCTCGACCAACGGTCGCGCAAGCGAACCCCGTGCGGCACCGGCCCACGTCAGCCAGGGTCGCCGGGAGGCGTCCCGTAGGACCTGTCCGGATAAGTGTCCGGTGACGGGGGGCGAAATGAAGCCGACGGGTCCCCAACAACTCGACCGGTGGCCTCTATCGAACGTGGCGCCTGGAACCGACCTCTCGGAGAGCCTTGAGCCGCGAGAGATGGTCAACGTCCAATGCCACGACCCGGGCTCTGCCCGCGTCCTCGGTGATGCTTGGCTTCGTGCAGGAGGTTCTTACTCATCGCCACAAGAGAGCGAATGTCGTGTGTACGCTCGTGCGGAACCAGCTCTTGTACCGAGTTCGTCTCAAATCGGTTGTGCATAGTCGCGATCTCAGCCGACAAGGTATCGACGAGCAGTTTGGCCGCATTGAACTCCCCCCGGGCGGCGTGCGCATCAGCGATGGCCCGAAGTGTCCTTCCCATCTGGTCTATCAAGGCGGCCCAAGCGAGGGGCGAATCTCTGCCCAGTTGGGACTGGGCGACGATCGCCGTTACTCCTCGGAAGTCTCGCACCGCTTCGCGCTGCGGCGCAGGCTCATCGGGTCGGCTCTGCGCCGATCGAGCCAGAGCATCTGCTGTTGCCGCAAGAGGTCCTGGACTGTTCCCTTCCAAGCGTCTCGACCAGGCGGCGAACACCCCGGCGGCTTCCCGAGCCGCCCCGCGCCAGGCGCCGAGATCAGATACCGGGACCGCCCTTAATCGTTCGAGCGATCTTTCCACTGCCGCCACCGCCCGTCTCCAATCATCGGGGTGACCACGTAGAGCCTCCCTGCCGGCGGCAACCGACTTGGCGGCGCTCCATTCGACGACGGCTGCCCTTTGATCGTCTTTTGACACCTCCCAGAACTGGCGTAGATGCGGCAAGGTCAGGTCCTTGGCCAACTTCCCTCCGCCGAACCAGATCGGAGCGGCTCCATCCGTGGTCCTCAGCGCTACTGAGTACCCGACCACCGCCTCTCGGCCACCGGTCCCGAAACGGGGCCGCACGAGCGCCCCGCTCCCCCGCAGGCGCCGGACGAACTCAGCTTCGTCTTTGGAGGCGACCGAGGCCTCGCGGACCAGTCGGGCCAGGGTGATCCGTGGCGGTTCTGCCAAGTGCTCCCGCACCGTGCGCTCCACCTCGGCTCTGCTCAACCCGGGCATCCCCTTACCGTCCCGCCCATCGACGATGGTGAGGCCGTAGGCGTGCTCGAATTCGGCACAGGCTCGTGAAAGGGTCTTTCGGTCCTGCCAGACTTCCACCCGGCTGCCATCGAGTCGGACGAGAGAGGCGGCGATATGGACGTGCTGATTGCCTTGTGCGCTCGTCCCGTGCCCGACCGCGACCCAGGCGGCGGGGGCGAGGGTCTCCCGGTCGAAACCCAGCGCCACCATGAGACTGGTGGCGATCTCTCCCCACTCCTCGTCGATGAGGGGTCGATCCCCCGGGGGTAGCGACAACGAGACATGCCAGATGTGGCCCCCGGTCGGGTATTTTCCGTAGGAGTCGTTGGCGGCATCGAGCGATGCCCCGAGGTCGGCAATCTCCTGGGCGCTGAGGGTGCGCCCTTCTTCAGCCCACAGGGCCACACCGCTGGCAATGACCCGTTGGTCACGGTGCTCGTTGGCCTTCCCGGGCCCGAACAGATAGCGCATGAGGCCCCGGCCAGAGGCTCCCTTGGAGATCTTCCCAATCATGGGAACGTCTCGAAGGTCGACGCGAGCGCATCGGCTCTCTCCGACACGAAGCCTGTCGCGCTCCTCACCGTTGCCAGTACGGACTCGATCTGGGCGGGGATGGCGCCATTGGCATTGGCCCACTTGGTCAACTGGTTGAGATTGTTGCCCGCGGCTCGGAGCACCGCTCGCGCTTGCATCAGCTCGCGCTCAGCTGACCGGCGGGCGGCACCCTCCCCGGCATGACCGGATAGTCCGGCCTCGACCAGGTACCGCTGCACCGAGACGCCCGCGGTACGGGCCCGACGTTCAAGAGTGCCGTGTTCGTCGTCACTCAAGCGCACAATGACCTGTCGGCGCCGCCCCCCGGGGATGGCGCGCAACCGATCTCGGCGGACGCTCACCGCGTCTTCGCACAGGTTCTCACCGTCGGACGAGATCGGCCGGTGTCTTGGTTGTCCGCCATCGGCAAGGCCTTTTCGCCCAGCGCAGCGACCTCGAATAAAGCTCGAGGACAGGCCCACGGCGTGGGCCAACGGCACCGCCGCCCCGTCCAGTAATACTGGACGTCTATCTTGCTGTCTCCTTCATGACGCGCGGCGACCTTCATGATCGTCGCGCTGGTCGGAGAAACACTGAGCCCTACGGGCTCTCGTTTTGTCTTCGCACTTCGTTCGAACAGCGGAGCGTTTTCCTCACAACGGTGCGACTGATGGAGAACGACGGCAGTTGAGATGCGATGAGCCCTCGTTCCTCGTGAGCAAGCGCAATGTCGCTCCCACCAGGGCAACGAGGGCGAGAACGCGAGTCCCCCGTAGCGTTGCCAAGCGCATTGGATGTGATTCGGCGGCCGTCGATTCGGTTGGTTTGTTCGCATGCAAAGAACTGGGGGGGCGAATCGGTACGCGCTCTTTGCTACTTGGTGAATCCTTTCGGCGTCGTCATGAATGGGTTCATGGTGGCCACCATGAACCCATTGCGCTGGGATGATGCTCGGCGCTCCGGTTTATCCGACCAAAGGCGCAGCCAAGCGCCTGCAGGAGAGCCTCGCGGATCGTGAACCCTTCATGATTGGAACCATGAAGGTCTCACGCAGGGATTTCTTGTGTCGACGCCTCTTACGCGCCGACCAGCGCGGTCACGTGCCCTCCAAACGGGTGACTGTGATCATGAACCCTTCATGATGCGAAGCATGAACCCCACACGCAGGGTCTTTGTCCGTCCTGTGGTCGATGGCGGGTGGGGCGCTCGTCGCCCCGCCTTCTCCCGTCATCGATCACCTACACGCGACTTCTCGCACCGTCGGCGGCTGTCAATGGACGGCCATGGGCCGAGCGAGGATCATAAAGGCCGACCCTGGCGCCGGCATGGCCGGCGACCTCCGGGGGCGAGCCGTATTCCGCAGCGACGATTGACTGACGGCGACGGTGCGACACCAAGCGAGGCAGGCGTTCCCGGCGCGCCGTTCGCCCCCACACCCTCGAACGCATCATGAACCTTTCATGGTCTCCGTCATGAACCCATTCACCAGCCAAAAGCCTCATTACGAGAATCGTGAAGGTCCGACACGGCATCTTTGAAGCGCGGAAAGATTTCTTGATTTTCTCCAACCATGAAGGTTTCCATGACGGTTTTCATGAACCCCGCTCTTCATGGTGGGAGCCATGGACTCCCAGACAATCCGACAACTCCGAAACGAATGGCGGGCCATTGGCACGTCTCGCATCTCGAGGACCGCCTGTCATCGACTGGCTGAGTGTGAGCCTGTGATCGCCCGTCTCGACATAGACGATCTGGCCGGGTTGGTAAGCGCCCTCTCCCTTTCATCGGCTGGGTTGTCGCGCAACAAAGCGGCCGCGGTGATTGCGGCGATGTTGCAAAGCGCCACCGTCGATCCCCTCATCCCACGTGCCATCATCCAGGCGCTGATCCCCGGCATCCTTGGTCTGGCTCGACGCATCGACGCCACCGGCCCGCCATGGTGCGACCTCGACGCCTTCTACGGCGACGCCGTCTCATGCTTGTTCGAACAGGTCACGACGTGGGCGGGGACGCGGCGTCCCTATGCCGCCGGAGACCTCTTGTCCGGGGTGCGCACCAAGCTGCGGACGCTCCAGATCAGCGAGCGGCGCCACCGGACCCGGCGTCTCGACACTGTCGATCCCCTGGAAGCTCTACCGGGTTCGATCGGACCCAGCGGCGAGGAGCTGTTGGCCGCGTACATACATGAAGCGGTCGGGGGTGGATTGGCGGCCAGCGAGGGAGCGGTCCTCTATGCCACCCGAGTGCTCGGTCTCCCCCTCGTCGAGGTGGCCGAACTTACCGGCATCTCTGTGCGCCGTCTCGGCCGGCAGAGGAGCCACGCCATGGCCTTCGTGGTGGTTTGAGGTGGCCCGCCCCGGATCACCTCCAGCTCGGAGCCGTTCCGCTCGTTCCCGCCCGGAATCGACCCGGCCCAAGGAGTCTCCACGGCCGCAACGCCCAGCGGCGTCCGTGGCGGACAGTCCCGCCGTCGTCCTGTGCCCGGCCACCTTCGTCGATCTGTCGGCCGATCAGGAGCGCTGCGCCATTGGAGCATTGGCAGAGTTGTTGGTGCCCCTGCTCGGCGATCCGGCGCGAACCGTCCCGGACCCGACCGGGATCACCCATGTCGCACCCGTGGGCGATACTTGACCGAGATCGTCCCCGGACCGAAGCCACACCGGTCTGAGGACCTGGGTCGGATCACCAAAGGAGCATCACGTGCGGATTGCCACCTACACCCGGATCTCGACCGACGAGGTGAACCAGCCCTACTCGCTCGGGTCCCAGTCAGAACGCCTGGCCTCCTATGTGGCCAGCCAAGAGGACTGGGAGATGGTCGGGACCTTCACCGACCAGATGTCAGGGGCCAAGCTCGAACGCCCCGGACTGACCAACGCACTGCGCGCCGCCAAGGCCGGGCGGTTTGACCTCCTCTTGGTCTATCGGGTGGACCGGCTGTCGCGTTCGGTCCGTGGGTTAGCCGAAGTATTGGAGACCCTCGACGCCGCAGGCGTCGGGTTCCGTTCAGCCACCGAGCCGTTCGACACCACGTCGGCGGCTGGGCGGATGATGGTCCAGATGCTCGGGGTCTTCGCCGAATTCGAGCGGGCCACCATCATCGACCGGGTCATCGCCGGCATGGAGCGCAAATCCTCCCAAGGAGGCTGGTGTGGCGGGCGTCATCCCTTCGGTTACCGGGCTGCCAAGGGCGAAGGCACTCTCGCCGTCGACGAGGCCGAATCCCCGCTGATCCCGGTCATCTTCGACCTCTATGCCAACAAGCGCCTCGGCACCCACGCCATCGCCAACTGGCTCCGAGCAGCGGGGCTGTCCACCAGAGCGGGCAAGCCGTGGACGTACAAGTCGGTACTGACCGTGTTGCGTAACCGCACCTACTTGGGCGAGGTGCATTTCCGCGGCACGTGGTCCAAAGGCACCCACGCAGCGATAGTCGAACATGGGCTGTTCGATGCCGTGCAACTGATCCTCACTGAACGGGGCGACGACGTGTCAAAACGGGCGTCGAACAGTTCGGACTATCTCTTGACCGGACTGGTCGTTTGTGGAGGCTGCGGCTGTCACTTCACCGGGACGAGGGCGACGGGGCGAAACGCCACCTACCGCTACTACACGTGCGGGGGGCGCCAGCGCAACGGACCGAAGAACTGTTCGGCGGATCGGCTGCCGGCCGGAGCCCTCGACGAAGCGGTGGTGCGCTCGCTCCTTTCCGCCTACGAGGACACGGACCTCTTTGCCAATGCAGTGGCTGAAGCCCAAGGGCGCGCCCTGCTCGGGCATAGTCGCCATGAGGGTGAGCTGCGTGCGCTCGACGCTGAGCTGGCCAAGGTCGATGCCGGGATCGACCGCTATCTTCGGGCCTTCGAGACGGGGGCGATGCCCGAGTCGATCTGTGGCGACCGGGTCAAGGCACTCGGCTCCCAATCGGCGGCGCTGCGAGCCCGTCGTGAGGTCCTGGCGCAAGAGTTGGACGAGGCCGATCTGACCGCACCGACAACCGAGGAACTCTCCGCCCTCCATGACCGAGTGGCCGAAGCGATTGCCACCGGTGACCCTGCCCTGGTCAAGATCCTGCTCCAGTCGCTGATCCATGAAATCCGGGTAGACAGCAAAGACGCCATCCACCCGATTTTCCGGGTTCCTGTCGGAGTGGACCTCTCCGGGGACGACGCGGTTCGCGCACCGTCCCGGTCGGTGGGCGCTGCGGGACTCGAACCCACGACCTCAGCCGTGTGAAGGCGGAATTGCCGGTTATCAGCGAACGCTGCCGATCTATCATGGCTGGTCAGTGGCACTTTCAGACTCTGGTGAACTTCTGCGATAGTCGGCGGCCGCGCGATGGACGCGCGATGGAACGACAACGGAGGCAGGCGTTCCGTCCCTGCAGTTTCGGTTACAGTTATTGCGGATATCGGAGGAGTGAATGGCACGTACCGGTGTGATGAAAAAGGCCTTACAAATTGAAGCGGCGAGCGAACAGGCCCGTTCGGCCTCCGTCGTGGTCGATGCTATGGCCGATGAGGGACTCGACGGGGTGGTGCTGTCCTTCCCTGACGGGACAAGTGTGGCCTTGCCCGCGACGTTGGTCGACGTCGTGCGCCAGACGGCCGGGGAGTTGGCCAACGGCCAGTCGGTGACGATCCTGCCGGCCGAGACCATCTTGACCCCGGCTGAGGCGGCCCAGTTGCTGGGGCTGTCGCGTCCGTTCGTGGTCCGACTCCTCGACGACGGAGAGATTCCCTCGGAACGCCTGCCCGGGAGCCGGCATCGTCGGGTCCGGCTCTCTGACGTCTTGGCGTTCAGCGCCCGGCGTGAGCAGCGCCGAGAAGGACGGCGTCAAGTCTCCGACGCTGTAGCCGAAGCCGGCCTCCCCTACTGAGTGGTGCGGAGAGTCTTCGTCGATACCAGCGTGCTCTTCCCGTTTTCGGTCATGGATCTTTTCTTGGCCCTCAGTGAGGATGGTGTGCACCAGGTGCTCTGGACAGACGAGCTACTCGAAGAATGGGAGCGCGTCATCGTCCGCGAACAGAGTCGGACCCCTGAGACTGCCCGCTCGGTCACTGCCGCCATTCGCGAGTTCTTTGCCGACTGCCGCATCCTTCCCGAAAGCTACGCCACCCTCATTGACCAGATGCCCGGCAATGATCCCGACGACCATGTGCATATGGCGGCAGCCGTTGCTGCAGGTGTGGATACGCTCGTCACCGCTAACCGGGCCGACTTCCCCACTGGCCCGCTTCGGAAACTCGGAGTGGAGGTCATGGGTCCCGATGCATATCTGGCCGAACTGTTCGAAGATCTACCCTTCGAAGTAACCGGTGCCGTGTTGCGGATCGCCGGTGAACGGACTCGGCCACCCATGACGCCAAGCGACCTCCTCGCCGCGCTACGTGGTGCCGGACTACGTGCCTTTCCCGACCGAGTTGAGCGCAGACTGCAGGCGGCCGACCCCTGAGCGGGGAACTTAACGGCCCTGCGATCAGTAGACGTGCACCTCCTCGTGGCCGGTCAGCCCGAGATCGAACGTCTCGCCCGTAGGGCAGTCGAGGTCGGCGTCCCAGCTCCGCACGCGGAGCGTGCTCAGTCCCAGTTCCTCGTTCCAGGTGGTGCCGCCCACTACCTCGTAGTCGGCACCCGCGCCGTCGGGCGAGGTGATCTCGACGCAGTAGCCGGACAACCTCTCCCAGAACGCGGCGTCAGCATCCCCGTCGCCAAAGCTCAACTTGTAGGCCATCATCGCTCCTCAAGGATTTCGGCGTCGTAGTGCTCCTGGGCCAGGCAGGTGATCTCGGACGGACGAAAGCCGAGGCGATCGGCCAGGTGCAACACGTCGGTTACCAGGTCGACGAGAGCGGTCTTGTCGTCGCCCGTGCGTACGGCGTTCTCCCGGGCGCTGACCACACCGAGCGGATCGTCAGGTGCAAACTCACTTCGGAGAACGGTCGCCAAGAATGCGCCGACGGCCCTCCTGGCCAAGTCCGCCCGGTCCGAATTGGTCAGATCTGTTGTGTGGTGCATCTTGCCTCCTCCGATGATGCTCACCGTGAACACCGCGGGCAGCCCTCCGAGGAAGGCTGCCGACGTTGCTAACGATTCAGGAGGAGACGTCGGACTCGGATTCGGAGACCTCCTGACGGCGCTCGGTCCGCTGCACGTCAGCGGTGGCAAAGAGCAGGCTCGGTCCGATCTCCTCGGCCGTGATCTCCACCTTGGAACGATGCTCACCCTCCTCGGTCTCCCAACTGCGCTGCTCCAGGCGACCCGTGACGACCACGCGCATTCCTTTGGAGAGGCTCAGCGCAACGTTCTCGGCTAAGTCCCGCCAGCAGACGACGTCGAAGAATGACGTTGCTTCCTGCCACTCCTGAGTGACCCGGTCCTGCCAGCGCCGGTTGACGGCCACGCCGAGCTGGGCCGTGGCCTGACCTTCCTTCGTGTACCTAATTTCTGGCTCCCGCGTCAGGTTGCCGGTAATTGTTGTCGTGTTGCTCATGGTTTGGCTCCTCATTCTCTTGGCTTCGTTCCTTGCGAACGACGCCGCTGCGTCGATCGCCTGATCGGCGACGACTACCGGTAAGCGAGCGGGGTCAAGCCCGGCCAAGGGTCTGCCCCTTGGGGGGCCGAGACAGAATTGTTTGGGGGCGTGGTTATGAGCACCGCCGCAGGCGGCTCGGCTCGGTTGCCCCGAAAGAATTGTTTCTCGCCATTGGCCGGGCTTGAGGCCGTGAGCGGCGGTGGTCCCTGTCCGGCGGTGATGGCGTGGGTCCTGCAACCACCTCAACCGAAGACGGCAGTGTTACTTCGTTGCGCCAGAGCAGAGCGCAACTTGGGCGCGCTCGGTGACGGTTGAGTGCTTGTGTTTGACGCGTTCAGGGATGACACGCAGAAGTCAGCGAAGTGGTGGCTGCGCTCCGTCGGAGCGCGCTACTCATTCGAGGCCAAGCGAACGTTGTTCCAATTCTCGCGAAACCACGGAGAAAAGCGGCAGAAGTACGATCAATCTGGTCAGTGAATATGTAGCCCTTGCAGCACTTCAGCGGACATCCCATACGTGGCCGCCGTGCACCGGTTGTTGATCGGCAGGTGGCGGGCCGAACCCGCGGCCCACGGCCTGGCCATCGATGGCCTGCCGGCTGTCGGGTCGCCGGACCACTGGCTGTAGCGCAACTTGGCGGCGCGCCTGCTTTGGGAGATGGCGGTTGATGCCTCTGACCTGCGGCGACTCGGGATTCCCCGAATCCTCCCCCGAAACTCCACGACGATCAAGGTCGTCCCGATCACAGTCATGACGGCCGTCATTTTCGTCGAGCAACGCCGAGACAACGTCGACCGGGGCGACCCATCCTCCATTCGAATACCTCCATGCCAGTACCGTCGGAAGTGATGGCGGACATGCCGGCACCGAGGCTCGAGAACGCAATTCATTGGCTCGCCTTCGGGATAGTCGCCGCCATCGGAATCCTCATGATCGGAGCCGCCCTCGGGTTCAGCATTGGCTGCGACTGGACGGGAATCTGGATCGACTTCTTCCTCACGATCGGCACGGCGGTGCTTTTGGGCGCCCTGGGCATCGTGGGCTCCGGCCTCCTTGTCACCACTGTCGAACGCGAGGTCAAGCGGGGCATCGAAGAGACCGAGACCCAGACCGCCGCTCTTGAGGAGAAGATCGAGTCCCAAGGGCGACGGATCGACACCCTCGCAGATGAGGTGCTCCGGGACCGGGCGGGCCGCCACGAGGCTGAGGACGAGGGGCTCGCCGCCATCACGAATGACATGTCCTACGAAGCGGTGAGCTCGGCGCTGCACGAGGCCGACCTCCGACGTGCCATCTCTGATGCCTTCCGCGTCCCGGCTTCCGGAGACCTCAACGGGATGCACATGCATCTCAAGAACTTGGTCCGGATGGACCGAGCGGTAGGAGGTACTCCATTTCTTTCCCTGACCCCTTGGTTCGCTGACGCCCGGAACGTGCAGACGGAGGGTTGGAACGAAGGTGAGGATGTCCGTCAGGTCATCGTACGGTTGGACCGGAAGATCGAGTCGGCCAACCTGACCCCCTCCGCGGTCTGGGACCCCTCCGTCATGTTCACCAACCTGCGCGACAGCCTCGAACTTGCCAATCGTGCCCTTCGTGGCGAACTCCCCCGTCGCCTGCGAGGCCCGCTCATCGAGCGCCTCAACGGCGAGTGGGTGCTGACCGAGGAGGGGCTCGAGTCCATCACGACTGACGCCTTCTTGTCGATCAATGACTTTCCGAGCAGAGTCGCCTACATGGCGGCATACAGCGGAGGGGACAGGCCCGAGTTCAGCCCGGCTCCCCCGCCGGGCGTAGATGCCGGCACCTGGGGGATCCTCGTCGAGATCGCTCGAGTGACCTACATGGCGCACCCCAGGGGATCGTTCCATCGCCCGGCAGCGACCCGCCGCTAGGCGACCGCCCCGGGAACTCATCACGAGGACGATTACGCGCCCAACCTCGTTCCGAACCATCCGATTCACGCTTTGGCGGAGCGATGCGGTCTCCCCACCGGACTTGCTGAGACGCACACCGGATCTTCCGTCACCGCGGATCCTGCCTTTGTTGTGCCTTGAGTTGGGTTTCGGCCGCGGATGCCCAGGTCACGACCTCGCAGTAGCCTCAACTGCGCATGTCACATTTGGGCGGGAGCCCCACCACAGAGGCGAAAAACGTCGACCCACTCGGTCCGGTCTTCGTCAGCTACCGCGCCTCCGATGGGACAGATGCTGCTTCTACGGTCGCTTGGGCGCTCCGCGCGACGGGCGTGCCCGTCTGGCACGATTCGTCTGACCTCCTTCCAGGAGACACCAGCTTGCGACTCACAGAGGCCCTGGACTCAGGAATGTCGGGTGCCGTCCTTGTGGTGACGCCTCAGATAGAAGACTCCTCGGTGGTTCACGATCTCGAGCTTCCCGCCCTCCTGGACCTCGAGACACACACCGAATTCTCGTTGGCGGTCGCAAATGCCATCGAGGACCCGGCTCATCCCGGATCTCTCGACTACGACGCACCAGACCTACTCCTCCGTCAGCCCGACGGGAGGCTCAAGCGCCTAAAGCAATACCGTCTGGTCGATCCCGTAGATGTGGCCAGGCTCGCACATGCACTGGCAATGCGGCGGATGCAGGCGCACGCAGCCGGGGACCTAGGTCCAGTCGTACTGGACATCCAGAGCCGAACAGACCCGATCCACGACGGCCCGCGTGTTGCGCTCGTCGTAAGGACGGAGCCACCGGATCCGGGTAGGCGCACTCCCCCGCTACGAATCTGGCATCCATACGCGGCGTTCCTGACCAGCCTCCCGCGTCTCGTGGCCACTGCGAGCTCCTCGGATGTCGAGGTACGAGGAGGTGCTCACCTCAGTATCGCCTTTGCACTTGGTGCCGCTTTACCCGCGACAACGACGACCACCATGACGATTGTCGATCAATCCGGGACGTGGACATCCGAGCTCTCCAAAGGGGCTCCACCTCTTGAAATGGACTTTGTCTCTTCCGATGGAGGCCGCCGACTGGCCGTGTACGTCGAGCTGGTGGACACTCCCGCCCCGGTCGATTCCTTCTCCGCCCACGTTGACCAGCACCCAGAGCGATACGGCGGTGTCGCACGCATTCATCCGAGTCTCGCCATCCGACTTCAGCCCAGCTCCGGCGGGGCAACGGCCGCCACCGTCGCCAGGCACATCCGGGAATGCGCCTCCCGGGTAGGTACTAACCAAGTCGACCTTTTCCTCCGGGTCCCTTTCCCAATTGCCGTCCTGCTGGCAGGCTCCTCAACACCCTCGCTGTCGATCCCTACGAATGGGAGGGTGGTGATACACCCCCGCGGTATGTTCGGACTGTCACGGTTGCGTCCGGCGTCGGCGGCGGGCCGATTGTCCTGGATGACACCGGGAGCTAGGAGGCGCCGTGGAAACGCTGGCAACACAATTTGACAAGGCCCTGACTCGTATCGAGCCCAATGGCACAAAGCGTGCCCGCGCCATTGCGGCCCACGGGTTAGTGCGGGCTCAACTGGAAACGTCCGGCACTTTGTGCGAGTGGGGCGTCGACACTGTCTTGATCGGCTCCTATGCCCGTAGCACTGCGATCTACCCCGGCAATGACGTCGACGTCTTCACCAAGTTGACCGCACTCGATACGACATCTTTAGCTGCGGACGTCTTCGAAGAGGTATGTGGAATCCTTACCGACCACTACGGCGATCGAGCTGATCCCCGCAACCGTTCGGTCAAAATCGCATTCTACGACGACAGTGACAAATTCAGTGTCGATGTGGTCCCGGCCGTGCTCTACGGCGAACACTGGGCTATTCCCGATCACGATCGTGACCGTTGGGCCAATAGCGATGCCGCTTGGATCGAGACTGATCCCGAACAGCTCTCCCAGTTGACAACCGACATGAACGAGAGGGTCAAGGTGTCCGGCCGTGGGGCATACATACCGATCGTGAAGCTGATGCGCCAGGCGCGCTCCCATCACCGCGGTGACGCCAAACCTGGCGGACTGTTCCTTGAACTCGTGACGTACGAGGCATTCACCAGTGGCGTCTCTGGGGAATCCTTCGCAGAGCTGTTCGCCGGAGCATTGGCCTATGCCGGCTCACGCTTGGCCTCGGCAGCAGTCAACCCGATACTCGACCCTGCACTCGGAACTCCTTACACGCCTTCGCCTCCATTTGCAGAGACCATGGAATGCGCCACGCTCTTCTCGACCCTCGCTGGCGAGGCAAACAAAGCCCTCGGATTGCCCAAGTGTGAGGCAGCCGTCATCTGGCGCCAGATCCTGGGCTCCAACGACCGAGGACCGGTCTTCCCGATTCCGCCTGGCTGCGACGAGTCAGGGAACGTGGTGGGTGCGGTCACCGCAAACCGAGCCCGAGGACCGAACGAGGCCCGAGGCTTTGCCTGATGTGATCACCCTCGATGGGGCATCGCTCGACTCGTTCACCACTGAACTCGTTGCCGCTGGATTTGAACCGGTTCGAGGCACGGACCGACGGGAATGGGATGGCCCATGTCCTCAGTCCGTTGCCGGACTAACCCCAGCGACGTCAATGCGGATCCGAATCCGCGACGGTTGGCCCTTTCGCCATCCACACGTCCTGGTTTCCCAACTCCCAGCTGAGCATGTCAACGCGGAGGGTGTGGTCTGTCTGTGGGCAGAGGATGACAACTCTCGGCAGTGGCTCACGCTCAATGGCATAAACGAGCGCATTGCGGAGTGGGCCAATGCCGCCGCTCGTGGCTTTGATGACGAAGACGTTGCCCTTGACGCATACCTGGCGTTCAATCGAGACAGGATCGGCCTAGCGACGTTCGACATGGCGCAGGTCATTCGTACCGGAGCACATCGAGGTCAGTGGGGTCGACTGCACGGCACGCGTCAGGAGCATGGTGGCGTTCACCTCCGCACAGGCAAGGGGCCACCCGGATCGCTCCATGGCTTGTGGTTTCACTGTGGTGATATGTCGCCACCACCGCACGATCAGACTTCGCTCCGTTCACTGCTCACGGACGGCCAGCAAGGGCACTTCGATGATCTGCTTACCTCTGCGCTGAGCAAGCCGCTGTTGATTTTCATGGTGGGTAACTTTCACGGAGCACAAGACGCCGTTGTGCTCCGCGTGGGACCTGATGTGAGTGGAGTGGGAGTGGCCTTGGGTGTTTATGAACCGGCAATGACCGACGACGAAGTACTCCGCCTGCGCTGTGGACCTGACGCCGAGGCCGTCAGTGAAAACCACGTGGTTGTTTTCGGGCTTGGCGCAATTGGATCCCACGTTGCCGTGTTGCTTGCTAGGTGCGGACTCGGGTCGGAGCACTTGGTTGACGGTGAGATGCTGCGTCCGGGCAATGTGGCTCGTCATGCCGCCGCTAAGTCTCTCGTCGGGTTCCAAAAAGTTGATGCCACGCGCATCGAAATTGGGCTCCGCGCCCCGTGGACCCGCGTCGAGAAGACGCCACAGGCGATGTGGGATCCCGCCGAGATCTCGAAGACAATCGGTGATGCCGATGTCATTGTTGATGCGTCGGGTTCCGCTCCCTTGACAGAGCAGCTGAGCCGAATAGCCGAACGCGACGGCATTCTCCTCGTATCGGTTGCTCTTTATCGAGACGGATCGGTGTGCAGAGTTCGTCGATTCCGCCCAGGAGTGGATGTTCCGATCCATCAGCGACTCGGTGACCAGCGATTCCCGATAATCCCGGCCGATGGCAAAAAGCCCGCGTCGCCGAAGCTCGAACTCGGGTGTTCTGCGCCAGTGAATAACGCGTCCCCCGCAGCGGTTGTTGCGGCTTCATCGCTGGCATCTGAGGTCGTGCTCCAGGAACTCACGGCGAAAGGGACCCTGACTTCTGAGATCATTGACGTGATCCGACCGCTTGCGGAAGAACACCCATTTGCAACACCTGGCCGCTATTTCTATGGCTGATGTGCTCCTATCGGAAGCTGCCAGCACGGCGATACTTGCGGCCGCAGCATTCGCTCACCCCTGCGAGACCGGCGGACTGCTGCTCGGCGTCTACCAGGGCACTCGTCCGTGGATCACTCACGCCTTGGTCATTCCTTCGGCGAAATCGAGTCCATCTCACTACGAACTTCCAGCTGGAGTCACGCACGCACTTATCGATTGCGCTCGACGGGTGGATGGACGATTGGGGTATCTCGGCGAGTGGCACTCCCATCCTGCGGACTTCGGGCCGAGCCAAACGGACGCTCGGACGATGCGGCAACTGCCAACGCTCCGACGTAGATCCCCACTCCTGCTTTTGGCTCGAGGAGGCCAGACGGGATACGGAATTGAGGTCTATGAGTGGTCGAAGCGGTTGAGGTCATCTGTCAACCTTCGCAGGACAGGGAATCTGCCAGAGATCGGAAAGACGCCTCAAAGCTGAGTTTTGGTTCAGAACTGGAGCGGATTACGTCGATCCTGGCTCGACCATGCCCCGAGGCCATTCTCCGCGCCATCGTGCCGCCTCGGCATTTGTACCTGGGTCCTGAGGGGTAAGGCTGACCCGGCCATACCCGGCCGGGAAGAGGCGCGCGCGGCCAGGAGTCGCTGCCGGCGTCGACGAGAACGTAGGCAACCCGCTCCTCGCACCCTGCTCCTGACCGCCCCACCAGCGATTCCGCATCTTCGACCTCGCCAGTAGGCCGGGGGACACCCCTGCCGTAGCCTGTGCGGTTGCACCAGGGTGCAGGGCGGCATCTCAAGGCGAGGAGCAGGCGATGGACGGCACAGCGGTAGCGGAGGAGGACGGCTCAGGGACCACCCTCCAACGTCTGGTCCGCCGGGCCATCCGGGACTGGACGCGCCAGCTCGTCGACGTCAGTGGCCGCAACACCCTGCTGAGCTTTCGCCCGCTCAAGGCCGGCACACTCGACCTGGCCCGAGCTAGCGAGGAGGCCTCCCAGGCCCTCTTGTTCGGCGAGAAGGTCCGCATCTCCGACGCCTTCGGCGACGAGACCGCCGATGCCATCCGCCGGTGCCGGGCGATCAAGGCGCGCGCGGACGAGAACGACGAGGAGCGAGGGTTGCGGACGCTCTCGGTGGCGTGGGGGATGGCGACGTGGACGAACAGCGTGTCCACCTATACCCCCCAAGCTCCGGTGCTCTTGTGCCACGCCGACCTTGTGCCCCGCGGAGTTGCTGCCGATGACTTCGACCTCCAGCTCGGTGACGCCGACTGGGAGATCAACCCTGTCCTCCTCCATGTCCTGGCATCGAACTTCGACGTGCGGATCGGGGACGACACGTTGTTGGACCTCCTCGGTGAGGACAACGAGCTCCCCGACGGTCAGGCGGTCTTCGATCGCCTGACCAAGGAGTGCGCCGACGTCGATGGTTTCGCGTGCCGCACGCGGCTCGTGCTGGCCAACTTCTCCTACGCCAAGTTGCCAATGGTCAAAGACCTCGAGGTGGCCGAGGAGCTGCTGCGTGCGAATGGCGGGAGCACTGATCGGCCGGGCGTCGGTGCCGACGTGGCGCTGAAACAAGATGGGCAGGGGCGGATTGAACACGCGCTCGTGGCAGTCGTAGGCGACGACAAGCGGCACCGCGCCGGCTTCGTCACGAACCCGGCAGATGATGGCACTGAGGACGTCGGCCAGTTCTGGGCTGATGACCAGTAGCAGTTCAGCGTCGGTCTTCGACGGAGCGATGTGCAGCAGTGGCACCAGTTCACCGGTGGTGGGAAGCCGATATTGCACCACACTCGGGTGGGTCAACTCGGTGAGTTCTTCAATGCGGACGCCGGTATGGCGCAGCACTTCCACTGCCGCCCAGGCCCAGAACGCCCGATGTTCTTCCAGAGTCAGGTTGCGCCGTGCCCCGCTGGTGGGATCCTCGGCCCAGATGTTGACCACCTGGGCTCGAATGGCGGTCGAGCGCCGGAGCGTGAATCCGCCCGCGGTGAAGAGCGCACCGGGCTCGGTGGCCCTGGCGGCGACGAGACGCTTGGTGGCGCTCGTCCGGCCAGCATTGACCGCTGCAACCAGGGCAGGCAGCATGGGCAGGCGTTCCCTGGTCCGCTGATCCATCCGCGACTTGCGGCGCACTGCGTCTCGCTTGTGGGGGATCTCGCCCGATTTGATCGGACAGGGGACAGCCCACGGCCCCCACCGCACCGGATCGTCGGTCGTCCACTGGGCGATATCAAGGTAGAAGCTCCGAACCGCCGACAGGCAGTTGGTCGTACTCTCCCGCAAGCTGCGCACCTCTTCGATGCTGCCGTCGGGTCGGGTGCGGCGGGTCGTCTTGGTCAAGATCCGCTGTTTCCACGCCGCAGCGACCGCCGGTGTGAGCCGCAACGAGGCGATGCCTGGATGATGCGACTCCAGGTCGCTCCAGAACAATCGACCGAGCGTGTCCGCCAGGCGAACCATGCTGACGTGGTCAAGAGTGATCTGACGCTCCAACAAGTAGTCGACGAGCAGGTCGCGCACCGGCCTGCTCTGTAGTCCGCACCGGTCGATCAGTTGTTCGACGCTGAGCTGGCGCTGGGCGGTCAACGCGCTGAGGGTCGGCGCGGTGACCCTCCCGAAGATGCCCACACTGTGGAGTAGTTGGTAGAAGTAGGCGCTGCGGTAGTGCGCGATGGGACAGACCTTGTTGGCCACGCGTACCAACTGCAGGCAGTCGCCCGGGGTGATGTCGGTCATCCGTCCTCCCTTGGCCGCCAATAGGACAGCGATGCGGTGGAGTGCGACCCGGGTGGTGGACTCACCGACCGGCCGGAGCTCACATCGTGCCGCCAGCGCGGCGAACCCGTCGGGGTCTCGGACCCGGGCCATCTCGATGGCCAGCCTCTTGGGTGTCTTGGTGGTGAGAAGCCAGTCGAGGCCCGGCCGGATCACGTCTGCGCAGACGAGGGATAGCAAGCCGGTGGTCATCACCCGTTCGTCGAAACTGTGCTCAAGAGCCCCTGCATCGGTTCCCCACTGGATCGGAAAGCTTCGCCAGTCCTCCCGGCCGTCGTCCTCGGCCCCGCTGGCCAGCCATCGCTGTTGCCAGGTGTCTCCGGGTTGGCCCTCCAGCCATCGCAGGACGAGATGGAGACCACGCTGACGGTTGCACTCGCCAGCCGCCCCATCAGCTGGGAACGGTGCTCCCAGCAGCCGCTGTCGCACTTCGGGGCCTGCCAGTTGGGTCATGGGCCACTCAGGTAGCGGCGCCCGAGGCGGAAACCGCGCCAGCAACGGGTCGATAGAGAGCCGGTCGGCAGCGCCGGCCGGTGCCGGCATTAGGGCCGCTGACAGTGCGCCATCGCCGGTCGTCACTTCGACTCCGTTCCAAACAGCACGTTCAACGACTCGGGCCGATAAGGCGATGGTGGCGGCGTGGGCCGAGGTGCCCCTCGGCGCTGGTAATGGGCAAGCACACTGGCAATCACGTCCTCGGGCAGGGGCGAGACGTAGATCTGTGTTGTCGTCAGCTGGGCGTGCCCAAGGACCCATTGCACGTCGGTAAGGGGCATATCGGGGTCTCGGGCCATCCGATAGGCGGCGGTGTGTCGGAGGTCGTGCAGGGTCCAGTTCGCCCCCATAGCCGCGTTGACCCGCGAGAACATCCGATAGGCGGCGTGGTAGCTCAAGGCGCGGAACGGCTGGCGCAGCGTCCACCACAACGGCTGGTCTCGACCGGCAGGGACCACGTTCTCCCATCGCGCCTGATACAGGCGAAGCCAGACGAACGCGTCCGGTGACGCCGGGAGCTGTTGCAAGGCCCGTGATCCCTTGCGAATGACCGTGATCAGTTGCTGTCCGGGATCGGCATCGCCGCGCACAGTGCCGAGCAGCTCCGAGGCCCGAGCACCGGTGGAGACCCAAAACGCCACCAAGGCACGGTCCCGGTCCGAGCCGAGCAGGGTGAACAGCTCATTGAACATCTCGTCGGGGATCCGTCGCGGGGTCTGCTGGACGACCCGCGGCCGGAACAGGCCGCTGCGTTCTCGACGAAAGGGCTCCATCGGATTGTGATGATCGTTCGGTCGGCGCTGGCGGCCTCGCGTCAGTGGGAACGGGTTCACGATCGGTCCCGAGCCAGACTCGAGGTGGAACTCGTAGAAGCCTCGAAGCACGGTCTCGTTATGGGCGCGGGTAGATGGCGCGTATCCGGGCCCTCGTGGTGCCTTGCCGGTGACCGAGTTCGGAGCTTGAGGGGATCGGTCCGGCGGCATCGGGCCCGGTTTGGCGACGATTTGGATCCATCGGCAGAAGTCCCGGGCCTCCACCCGAGTGGCCTGATGCCATGCCATGTCGATCGCCCATAGGAATCGGAACCAGCGCAGCAACGCCATGCCATACGACCGTTGTGTCGTCGCCGGTCGTCCGCAGCCCTGTAGGTCGCTCAGAAAGGCGGCGACTGAGTCGATCCGCTGGCCAGCCGGGTCAAGCAGCCGGAAGGGCTCGAAGAGGTCCTGGGTCGTCTCGAGTACACCCTGCTGGGCCACTACCAATGCAGCCAGATCCCGTTGGTCGTCTTGCCCGATCATGGGGCGGGACCGTAACCGCCCAGGTTGGGACTGCTGCTGGTAGTTCAGTCAACAGGCACACTTTGGTCGGATAAGGGAAGTAGGTGGCGATCTTGATGAAACCGGGATCCGAACTCGCTATCGAGCAGGTAGAAGTAGTAGATCCCGACGCGGCGCTCCTCGCGGACGAAGTCGAAGCGCTTGAGCTTCCCGCTCGAGTGGTCCTTGGCGGAGAAGACCCACTGGAACTCTTGGGCCTGGACGATGGCCACAACCCCGAAACGGCCCTCCTGGTCAGCCTGGTCCAAAAAGGGCCGGACGTGATCGAGCTTGCGGTCGTCCCAACGAGATCGGTCAGGCTTCTTTAGGTGCAGGATCGGGATGTCGTTCTCCTCGGCGAAGGTCTTGACATCACGCAGGAAGCGGTTCCCGATCTTTTGAAGGAGTGCGGGCGAAGGGATGGGATTGCCCAGGTGCCCGGTGAGGAACCGCGCCACCTGTCCACCGACCGCCATATTGGGGACGTAGGCGTTGAGGTAGAGGCGGTCAATACATGAGAGGTCGAGGCCCACATGGCCGTCCAGCACGTCGTTGATGTTTGTCACGCTCGTCATGGACAACGCGATAGCGCATGAGGGACGGCTCTGCCGGCCCGACAACTTCAATGGGCACACGGTCACGCCGGGAGGAGGCCGGGAGGGGGGCCTGCCCCCCTCCCACTAATGGTTCCCCACATTCCCTTCGTGCCAAGACTGCCAGCTAAAGCGGACTCACTCCGAAGTCAAAATCAAAGTTCGCCATTGGCATGTAAAACGCCCAGATGTACGGAGGGTTGAGATTCGGGGAACTGGCCGAAGTAATGATTCCCATGGCGTTAGCATCTCCGCTCGTCACCGTCAGGACCGGTCCGCCGCTATCTCCTGGAACTGCTAGCGAGGTACCCGCCGTCGTTGTTGCCCATGTCTGATCCTTAATCAGCCAGCCACTAGGGCTATATCTAACGGTCTGACCTGTCCTGTATATCGTGCCACACTGGAGGCCGTTAGACCCGGCTGTTGCATAGCCATCGAAACAAACAGCATTCCCTGGCTCCTGACTACTCTGAACTGCGGTTACATCGGCAGCATCTATCGAAGACGTCTTCCCTATCCAAACGGTTGGTTCAGCTGAATAAGGGTACGTTGAGATGATTTGTGCATCTCCGGAGCAGCCGTTGCAATAATAGGTATTTACGGTTACTCCATAACCATTGCCATCCTGCTTGAAGGCGCCATTGCCGCAATGGCCGGCTGATGAGTCGTACCAACCTCCAGCGGAGTCGTGCACGCTAAATCCAGAAGTACAAGGACCGTTCGGGCCTACTATGGAGTCTCCTCCCCACCAGGGTTCCTCGTCTTGTTGTCTGGACAATGCCGGTACCGGCAATGCCGGGATGGATATGAACGCCATGTTTGCTGACCCAGTAACCAATTCGACTTGGGCCTGTTTTTGTGGTGTGAGGTCCACTACGGCCACACTCAGCGTATTGGTAGGGATGTCCACACCCCATATTCCAAGCGAAACCCCGGCTGAAGCGAGATTCGCCGCTTGTTGGTCCAACGTCTGTTGCTTCGAATTCAGCGTTACCAATGTCGCGGTCGCTTGCACATACGTAATGTCCGACAATGGCTGTGTGGCTGAAGTCGAACTCCCAAGTGTGCTGGACACAATCGCCTGAATCTGCGGCAACGTATTCCCAACATAGTGAATAACCTGCGTCCCCCCACTGAGATTCATCCCAGCGTAGGAAGAGGGCGCCTCCTCAGAGAGTGCTGAATCCAGCAATTGAAACGTAGTGATGTCGGCGGGAGGAGTGGCGGCAGATGAAACTCCGGTGCTTTTCAGCGGCGGCTTCCCCCCCGGGTTAGCGGTTGCTGCGACGCCGTTAGATGTGGATGCAACTCCGACCGCAAACATGGCCCCCAGGAGGCAAGACAAAGCTAAAACCCGGCGACCGTTGAGATTAACCCTAATTCTACTCATCTAGTTATTCAAACGGAGAGTCTCCGGAAATACAATGGATCTTCCCGATTACTAGCTGAAACCCCGACGCATTTCATCCTCTGATCACGTACGCGTCACTTCCATCGGTGAAGGTAAACTTCCCATTCCGCGTCCCTGAATGCGGAATCGGAGGGCCCCCGTATGGAAGAACTTCTGATCTACACCGTTCTTGCGGACAACGCCGAGTCCTTCAGACAGATTTGGGACCGTGAATGTATTGTCGACCTGGCGCGGCATTCGGTTCATGTGGGCGGCTCATGTTGGCTTAGCCCCAAACAATTTGTAGTCGTCGTCGATTCCCACTTCGATGTTGTATTTGCGCCCGCGGCAGACTCCACGTTGGCTGCCCTACCCGCTGGCACCACGGTCCGAAGGGAGCGATTAAAGGGGAACCCGTGTGACGAATTGTCCAAGAGGTCAGAGCAGGAATTGGCTGTGCCGCAATCTGGGCTCATCGACGAGTATCAACATCCGTGGGACCGGGTGGACGCATCCCCAGATGGCCATTCCGTTCGAGTCCGCTATATGCACGCCTTGAATGAGAACTTGGCTTCAGTCGAATCTGAGGAGTTTGTCGACAAGATCAAGATCACGCTCCATGTCGGTAGGAGAGCACCGAATGTCGATTCATATCGAGACGACATCGTAATAGCAATGCCGCCTCTTCTCGTTCGAGAAGTAACGGAGGTCGCGCTGTTGACCCCACTAAATGGCCGACTCATCGTCGACGGTGCATTGAAGACTGAAATGACGAGGTCCCAGAGTCTGCTCAGCTTTTTGCGGAGGGTTTGGAACAGGAGGAATCTGTAGTACGGACTGATCGAGAGTGTGCCAAACTCGACTCAAGAAAGGCACTAGAAGGATTGGGTCATCAGCAAAGAACCCACCTTGAGCGTCCACCTTCTCCGTGCTGATGAGGGAAGGCACGTCAGTCGGACTACGAGCACTTGTCGATTCGCCCCGGCCAACACGACCGTTACGTCCATCGCAGATGGAGAGGACAGACTTGTACTCTCTTCTACGGGAAGGGTTCTGGGCTGGGGTCTGATCGGAAGAAAGGATTCGCCCTCTCTCCACTCAACTGCGCTGTAGTGGGACCTGGGGAATCCGAGCAGAGAATTCAAAACGCGCGCGGCTTTGGGCATTCTCCAAAATTCATGCGCTTCCCCGGAGCGCCGTCAATGGGGAAACCCGACTCGCTTTGAAAGCAGGGTACGCACCAGCCAGCCCTCCAGCCACTATTCCAAGCAAGGGCGCGACTAGCACGATCTTCCAATCCAAGATCGGCGTCCAACCCTTACTCAGTGATGCGACCTCTATCGCAAGCACGCCGATAGAAGTGCCCACGATGCCACCCACGATGCCTACCAACACGGCCTCCCCGACAATCAGGAGACCTATATGTCGAGGCGTAGCGCCTAGTGCCCGCCTTATCCCGATCTCTCGGCGACGATGCAACACTGCGAAGAGAGTGGTATTGCCAATTGCAACGACTCCAACGATGAAGACCACAACGAACATGAACAAGAGAAGGTCGCTTACCGACGAGGATACCTGTTGCTTCAACCCATCAGGTTGCGGTGGAACTTGGACGTCCAGTCGAGTTGGATCGTCCGGCGACAGGGCCACGACACCTTGAGCGGCGATCAAAGGGGCCGCACCGGGATCGGTATTCGCGATCACCATTCGCTGCTGGCGAACAGAGCCAATATCGGGCGAGAAGGTCGTTGGGATCATTACGCCAAGGAGCGCTTGATTCTGTTGACTCACACTCCGCACAATCCCAATGACCGTAAAGGCTGCGGAACCTATGAAGATCATCGGGCCCGAACGAACATTGGCAATTCCAAGTTCTGATGCTGCTGGAGCCCCCAACAAAGCGACCGGCACACGGCGCGCAGCATCTCCCTGATCGATTAGGCGACCGTCGGACACCGTTGCCTCCATTGTCTTGAGAGCAGCTGGTGAAACGGCAGTCACAGGCATCTCGTCGGAATCCGTTCCATTGAGATCTGATGTCGAACTAGTTCCCACCGCAAGTGCTTGACCGCCATTAATCTGCCACATCACACCCGCATCAACCACTCCATTGAGACGCTCGAGATTGGCAAGTGAATTGGGAGTCAAAACCTGGGGATTTGTCGAGGGCGACCCGTCCAAGAATGTAATCTGCGTTGCCAATTGTGAATTGAAAGCGTGAGATACCGAGGCCTGAGCGCTTTCTACCATTCCCACTGTAGCCACTGCAGTCGCCACTCCAAGGGCAGTTCCGAGAGCGGTAAGGACAGTTCGAGATGGCCTGCGGTTGACACTCTTGCCGATGTCACGCATGAGATCAGCGAAGGAAATCTGCGTTCGATGGAGATCATTCAAAGGTCCGGAGCCGGATACTTGCGTCATCGAAGGGGGTTCCATTCCGTTCCCCCAATATCTGAGCACGGAACGGCCATTACCCCGTCGGTCATCTTGAGGCAACGAGGACAAGCCGAAGCGATGTCGTGGTCATGCGTAATGATGATGACCGTACGTCCAGCGCCATTGAGCTCCCGAAGCAGATCGATAATAGCCTCGGAATTATGCTGATCCAGGTTCCCGGTGGGTTCATCGCACAGGATTACTTCAGTACCCTGCGCCAGCGTTCTCGCAATCGCTACGCGCTGTCGTTCTCCCCCCGACAAGTTGCCCGGAAATGCGTGCCGGAATCTCGCCATACCTACCATTTCCAGAGCCCCCATACTCCGTTGAGAGCGCTCCTTCCTTGGAAGTCGACGATACATGAGAGCCAGTTCAGTATTTTCGAGAGCGGTCCTATCTTCTAGAAGGTGCGAATCCTGGAATACAAAGCCGAACACAGATGACCGCAGTGCTGTCCGTCTTACCTCGTTGAGAGAGTTAGTTTCCACTCCTCGCACCTTGTAAGAACCAGCCGATGGCCGGTCAATAAGTCCCAGAATATTCAACAGTGTGGACTTTCCTGAGCCCGATTTTCCAATGACGCTCACGAGCTCGCCACCACGAATGACGAGGTTCACATTTGAGAGCGCGTTCACCGGTGTCAGTCCTGGATACACCATTTCGACACCCGTACATGAGATGAGTGGAGAAGGTGCTCCAGTTGCGCACGATTCCACGAGTTCAGCTCGACTCAGCAGCGCCAACAACAACGAGATCTCCCTTTCGAAGCGCCCTCCCGGATTGGGCGATGGCTTCTTGCCCTGCATTGACAAGCCCCGGAGTAACTCCTATTGATTTGGTGCGGCCCCCGCCAAGGGCAATGGTGACGAAGGAACCTCCCCCGGCATCACTCCTGATAGCGGCGACTGGCACGATCCAAGTGTTCCCGTGGCTACTCCCAATATCGATTTGAACGCCTACGTTCTGTCCGACCCATGAAGTTGCAACAGGTCCGTCTGGCACTAGGGAGACCGCATATTCAAGGTTTCCGCTGGCCGTGTTGATGATGCCTTGATTCGACACAAACGAGACGGTGCCTGAGGTCGACTGATTGGATGTCGCTGCCGTTATGTTCGCCTTGTCCCCTACCTTGATCTGACCGAGATCTGCTTGATCAACGTCACCTTGAAACACCGTCTGTCCAGAGCCGATCGAGCAAATCGGTCCACCGTTTGCTGAGATAGTGCCGCCCAACCCAACGTTGAGTGCCACAACCTGCTGCGGAAGAACCGGGACAAATACGATTTCTCCTCGCGGAACCTCAGCTGTCTCAGGTGCTGGCGTGGATGTCGTCGACGCAGTTCCAGCGGCCAGAATCGGTTGATTGGTTGCCATAGGAGTAGCTAGTACGGGATCGAAATCAATACCCCGGTATAAATCGAATACCGCCCCAGCAGTGCCGACCCCATACTCACCAATCGTGTCGCCGCCGAGCCCGAAGCCCAGCTGCACGAGGCCCTTCTGAAGCTGTTCTACATCAACGCCGTTGTCACCGACCGACATATCCCGATATGCAGGAATTTGGCCTACCATCAATATCACGGGTCGGCCGGCTACTGCGAACGGAACACTTCCCACGCGGACGATTGACCCAGCCTCAACGGATAAGCGCGTGACGACAGGCAAATCGCCATTCAGGTCACCTGGAATACCGACGGCTGTTTCACCTATATCAACGACATTTGCGCGGAGAGTCACAGTCGCGTTGAGCTGCCCCCATCCAATCCTGGTTGTGATCAGGGACGCCTTTGGAACCTTTGCAAACTTAGCTTGCTCAGACGGCGTGCTGAACCTCCCACCGACAAACCCAGCAGCAACTGCACAAATGATCACAATCGCAACGATGACGGGGAGTGTCTTCCGTGTCACTCCTTTATCGACGCGAACGGTGTCGCGATCTTTCAGCATCATATCCTCCGTCGCTACACAATCTCCGCTGGACTGTCGTCGTCAGAATTGGAACAAAGCGACGCCTGATCAAATTTGGACCCACAACGCACTCGAACTTCTAGGGAGAAATCCTCTCGAACAGTGTTTCAAACTGCGCTCGGGGGGGATCCACTGTCTTTTCGCTACTAACACTTCTAATCAACCCGTTCCGTAGGGCTTGTCCAAAATTCAGCTGACCGAGAGCAATCCGGAGAATCGGATCCACGCGAGCTATGAGGTCGGCATCAGAACAGCCATCGACGAGCTCCATAGCCTCTCGGCGCGATGTCACCAACAATGTCAGTCCTGCATCTTCGAGGGCAACGCGAACGGTATCTCCATCACTGCCAGATATGTCCCCTTTGCCATTGCGTAGGACATTCAACAGATATTCACGAGCCAGCCACGCTGGAACCACATCCTTAAGATACGGCATAGGTTGGTGGTTCCAGCTCTGGTCGATCGGGTCATAATCCATAGCTTTCATGGCGATATTCAGTCGATTCAAGATTCCTTCGTGAAGCAGATCGACAGGTACTGAACGACCCCGGCCTATGGATCCGAGTTCGACTTCCCTAGTGAATCCGATTTTATGATCCCCGGGTCCATCACCCCAAGGAACGCCCGACGTCAGATTATCAAAGTCCATCTCGGAACCACCGGAGGAGACGCCCAGGAATTCGAAAAGCCTCTCGGTCTCATCCTCCGGCTTCATGACCAAGTCTTCGTACTTGACGCGGATGCACTGTTCCGGATAGTCCTTTTCGAGATCAAGGCTCATCTGAGCCTTGGCCAACCAGTACTCAGCAAGACCCAGCACGTAGTTGTAATGCTGATGCGATACGAAGGGTTCGATTCCGAACGCCACAAGGCCAAACGGACTCGCATCCAGGATCGATGCAATCACATCCATACAGTGCCGATAGAGGCAGATGAAGCGAGCATTGGGGAAGATTTCAAGGAGAAGCCTGGCGCCTTCGGCATTTGGGAGCGATTTATCGCAGAAAACAGATTTGTCGGCGTCGCTCAGATATTGCCCGACCATCTGCATCACAGCTTGGCGGATCAAGGGGACCGCGAGTTCGGATCTCAAACTTCCTTCGCCCTCGGGGAGACTTCTACCTGCAGCCGTCTCCCCACTCAAAACTGAGGCGGAGAACCGCATTCGTTCGCATAGGGCGACAAGATTCGTCTCGGGCGGGCAGGCGATATCGGGATGAAGCCCGATAAGCCTACGCAACAAGGTAGATCCCGACCGACCGCTGCAAATAACAAAGGCAAGAGGCACTGGCCCGGTGCTACCAGCGACCAGGCCTGGTGCCGTCTCACTTTCTGAGACCAGTACCTCATCCACTGCGCTCTCCTATCCTCTCCAATGACTTCTAAGTAGTTTCACGTACGCCGTACTCTGAAGCCAGGTGATTGACCATGTCATTTGCGATCTTTTGAATCTGAAGAATCTGCTCAGCGTGTTCACTAAAGAATTCCACTCGGTCTACCTCGCGGAGGCGATCTCTGACGGCCTCGGCGGGACCAAGACACCTTGCATAGATACCTCCCAGATGAATGCTTTCTGCTTGTGCCTCCGAGCGCGCGTTCGCATTCGTCAGCGGTTGAATCTGGCGAGCCATATCGTCAAAGAACGCATCAATGGAAGCAACGCCGGCGTTGTGAACGCCAACTGGGCCCGACTCCGGCCTGTGTATGAATCCGGCAATATCAACACCCGCGCTCGCTGAGCAAGCCACGAAACCTCTTAGTGCGTGAATGAATAGGGAGGATGTATCAACCTTTTCCAGGATATCTTCCCACTCGTTCTCCAGTGGAATTGCCTTGGCTTCATTGAGAAGAGTGTTCTCGTTTGGTGTACTCGCTGCGCACTTGTTGAAGGTTGCATTGTATGCATGGGTTTCGGCTTTTGACATTCCTTGGGTTGCGCTTGGAGGGCCGTAGACTGCGGAAAGATTGACGAATCCGAACTTGGCGATTCGGGAAAGATCGGGAAACTGCGTGTTGTTAACTTCGGAACCTTGGATCGGGGCTGGAGGCGGTCGGAAGCCGGCGGCAGTCATACAACGACCCTCTGCGGCTAAATCCACCGATTGAAAGAAGTTTTGTACTCCAAATCCCGAAGCAAAGTCGGAACCATTGCGCGGAAATAGGAGAGCAAGCACATCGGCACTCAGCTGAGCCGATTCCAGTGATGACGTCTTGTTGTCAAGGGCGCCGGCCTGGCCAACACCAACTCCAAGAGAACAAAGGAGTGCTGATCCGAGAAACGCCACAGTCACCCGAGTACATCTGAAACGGATTTGCGAGCGCGTCGAGCATTTCATGGCGTCCTCATGAGGTGTTTGAATTTGGCGGGTGAACAGTGAAGCGCGCGACTTCGGCGGGAATTGAGAGCGCGGGTTGGCTCTAGTAGGCGAGGTAGGAGCCGCCATCTGCTGGCGGCTCCTACCTGACTACTTAGAACACCGCAGGGATCAATATGAAATGTGCCCTGCGTGTGGTGCCGTCTTGACCTCTGCGTGCATGTACGTGTTTGGTAGTATTGATGTCAAAATATCGGTCGCAGAGTTGGCGGGAATCCTGACGTAGCCACGGCTGCCCTCTGTGTACGGTCCGCCCGCGTTCGCGTTGTACCAACCCGCGTAGCTGTCCTGAGTGGTACCCGTGTTCCACGCTTCAAGCCCAGAGCAACCTCGATTCGAGCCCGTCCAATCGTGCGGCTTCTGAACTTGACCCGTATTCGGGTTCATTGTGTAGTAGCCACTGTCAGCGCAAGCGGCGTTCAGAATACCGTGCGCTGCTGCCGGCCCCGCTGTTGCTACTTCGATTCCGATCACGGGGGCGGCAATCGCACCACCGAGAGCCAAAACAGGGGCACCACGACGGACAATGGCATTGATGTATCCGATATCCATTTAACTTCCTCCACTCTATGATTTCGCTTCTTAAGCGCAGTATCGCTTAGCCATCCAAAAATGAGGAGCACTAACCAATTCGATTATGTGGGCGGCTGCGATGTCAGTCAACGGAGAAAAGCGCCATACCTGATTGTCTTGCCTCCATCTGTCGGTGAGGATGGGAGAGTGCTCGTAAAACCCTCGCGACAGACCTCTCTCATTGAGGCTCAGAGTTCCGGAATTTCAATGCGAACCTCAACTGTCCAATTGCAGAGTCGCTTCGTGTGGCTCGAACCCGTCAGGCCGAGGATGGTCCCGTACATCTATGAATTGCTTCTGCAGGGCAGCGGCGATTTGGCCTTCAGTGGGTCAATTCCAAGTTTCGATGACTTCGCGGAGTCCTTCACCAAGAATGTCTACTTACATTTCGTGGTATGCCAGGAGACGGATACTTCGGCCAGAGGTGAACTGGTGGGCTACATCAGGGGTTACAGATACGAACCCCAGCATGGTCATGCTTGGGTCGCAATGTGTATGGAGCCCGCAAGCGTTCTGACCCCCAAAGGGGCTGATGCGCTCCTTTTGTTTCTTGGGTGCGCTTTCTCGAAATACCCGCTGCGCAAGATCTACCTGAGTCGCATCTGTCTCCAGCCCCCTCCGGGCGCGATGGATCGGTTCTTTACGCGCGAATCGGTACTGAAGGAGCACGTCTTCACGAAGGGCGAGTATGCCGATCGTTACGTCTATTCAGTTACGAAGGCGCAACACGAGACGATGAGCGCGACATTTGCCTCTCGAGAGTCCACTTCGGATGCCGTGGAAGTGTTCAGAGACATTGAGCGGCAGTTTTCGTTGATCGCCTCGCAAGCGCTGGGTCTGGAGTTTCCGCTGTCTCTTGCGACACCCTTTGCCGAATCCTCGCTCGATTCGTTCGATCTTTTGATTCTCTTTCAACTCCTTGAGGACGCAGGCGTATCCGTCGAACTTCGGGACGTTGATCGCATTACATGCGCGGATGATCTTCTTTTCCATCTGATCCAGGGGGGTAGTAGCAGCTTTTCTGATCTTGATCCCAAGTGGGTCATGAGTTAAGGGGTCTCGGCTGCGGTATAGCAATCCCTATCCCTCGCCTGCGCCTGTTTTCGATGGATGCAAGAGCCCTATCCCGTCAGGTTGAGGGGGTTTTCACGATTGAGACAGCTGCGGCTGGCTTCGTTATCGACATCAGACGCCCGGGCAACCATCTCGCCTGAGGATCAAGAGGCGCAGATGGAGTTGTCGAACCTAGGGGTGCGTTAAGAGGTCCTGGGACCGAGAAGATCCCAAGAGTCGTCTCCCGTCCGCGGGTACTATTCATTTGCAGTGATCTCCCATAACTCAAGGTGGATGCGACTCCCTCCATGGACGCGTGGTCCGAATCCCCGGCGTCGGACAGAGTTGGGTCTGTTGATCTTTGCGGCTGTTGTGACCGCGCTGCTCTACATCACTGCCTCGCTCGCTCAGAAGTCACGTATTCCTCCCCACATTGGTCCGATTTTGGGGGTAATGCTGGGTCTGGCCCTTGTGGCTCATATGGGCAACCGGTGGCTGGCGCCCAACTCCAACCCCGTATTGTTGCCGCTCGTGTTTCTCCTCAATGGCGTTGGCTATGTGGTAATTGCCCGCTGGGACCCCGGGAGTGCGAAGGTCCAGGCTGGTTGGACAGCCCTTGGCGTCTTGATCTACCTACTTACCCTTTTCTTTGTGAGGCGCTCCCGGGACCTCGAACGGTACCGCTACATAGTGCTGCTCATTGCTGGACTTCTCCTCATTGCCCCCCTCATTCCCGGCTTTGGAAAAGAAGTTGGCGGAGCCCGACTTTGGGTGGGAGTCGGTTCGCTGATCGTTCAACCCATTGAGGGCGCGAAGTTGCTGATCTGCATCTACTTCGCCTCGTACTTCGCAGCCAATAAGGAGATTCTCTCGATCCCGACGGCTCGGCTTGGAAACCATCTGTTCTTGGACCCGCGCCCGCTGGGCCCGATCCTGGTTGCCTGGCTAGTTTCGATAGCCATCATCGGCGTCGAGAACGATATTGCCTTTGCGCTGCTCCTCTTCACCCTTTTCATCGGGCTGTTGTGGATCACCACCGGCCGCATCGGCTATCTGATCGGTGGCCTCGGATTGTTTGCAGGTGGTGCCGTGCTCGCCAGCCGCCTTTTCCCCCAAGTCCATGAGCGAGTCTTGATCTGGTTCAATGCTGGGAAATACCCGTCCGGTAGCGGCTATCAGCTGGTCCAAAGTTGGTTTTCACTGGCTGCCGGCGGGATCGGAGGCACCGGATTGGGGAGGGGTCTATCGGGGAAGTACTTGCACGGCTTCGTGATAAGTGACCTTATCTTTACGAGCATCGGCGAGGAACTCGGACTTATCGGCGCGGTGGCAGTGGTCATCGTGTTCGTCTTGATGGTTGGGTCCGGGCTTCGAGTTGCCCAAACGGCGCGGTCGGACTTCTCAAGACTCCTCGCTACAGGGCTGACGCTCCTCGTTGGGTTTCAAGCGTTCTTCGTGATGGCGGGCATCCTGCGTCTCTTGCCATTTACCGGAATTACGCTCCCGTTCGTGGCTTATGGAGGATCGTCGCTTTTGGCCAACTATGCCCTGATCGCGATCCTGATGCGGGTTTCTGACGAAGGTGCCCCAACGGATGCGGAACGTTCTTCCGGATTTCGGCACTCTGGGGACAGAGCGTTGATCCCTCTTGAAACAATGGGATCCATTCAGGCGCCTGAGCCGAGAGTGGGACAGGGGAAATATAACCCCTGACGGCGCGATTCCCGAAGCGCCACCAGACTTGGTTAAAGGCGAAGATCCCCCTCCGCCACCCCACGGCTTCCTCGCCCGCTATCACCGCCAAAGAGGGTGTCGGCGTAAACCCCCAGCCAAGGGGCTAGGACCCGTGACTTCGTCGCAGGCGCCCCGAATCCGGCACCGCAGCCTGAATTATTACAACCAATGTAAGGCGATGCGAATCCAATGTTTGATCCTCGGACTCATTCGTCGCTGTCCGATTGATCTCGATTCCCTTCATCTTCTTCAACAGCAGCGCGGTGTGAGCGCGTCGCCAACAGTGCCGCTCCGATGAAGGTTCCTACCAAGACAAGTGCCACAATGCCCATGTTTTTTCGTCCGTTATCGGTGTAGAGCTCAAGCGTCATAATAGCCCGCTTCACACGAACCATCCGCTCTCGGTCCGTATCTCCGATTGGGCAATGGCGAACTCCAACAACCCCCAAAAATCACACCACCCGCGCACCCACGAGCTTCGGTCGATGGATTTCGCGACGGGCTTAAGTTCAGATGTCTGGACATCGGAAGTTAAGCAGCCACCTCTGGCGGGTGCACCGCTACCCGGTATCTGACGGGAAGGTCCGTGCCCGGGAACGTGGCGCCGAGGCCGTTCAGATCATCGACCAGCCCCGCCAGGGCGCGACGGTGGATGGGGGTATCGGGCGGATCGAGCGTGACTTCGACCACGCCACCGGCCGTCGCGATCTCGCCGGACAGCTGAGCAAAGGATCGCAACAGATCGCGTACGTCGTGAGGGTTGGGGTAATGCTCGACGAGTCGGTCGAGTAACCACTCCTCGGCGTTGTAGGCGGTGATCTTGACGCGGTCAACGATCGCTTTGTGTTCGAGACGCAGCACGTCGCGTCGTTTGCCGGACTGAGCCAAGGCCACCTTCGCCGGCAGCGGGCGCCGACGTTCGATGGCACTGGCGATCTGCCTCTCGAGCGCACGGAGCGCGGACACGGCACCACCTTGGGACACCTTCAGCCCGTGGGCACTTCGGCTCCGCTCTCTTGGTTCGTCGAGTAGGGCGTCTCCCAGTTCCTCCTTCAGCTTGGCCGCCTGGCGCCGCAGGTCGGCGATCTGGCGGTCGAGGCGCTTGCGCTCGGGGTTTGGAACGAGCGTGGCGGGATCGGCTTCGTCGGCCCCGTAGCTCACGAGGGTGTCCAGGCCGTGGTGCTCGCCCATGTACTTGAAGAAGTTCTCCTGGCGCCAGCGGGCGAACATCAAGGCGCAGATGCGGGCCGGCGACAGCGACGAGGTGATGTTGGTCACGATGGGGGTCTGGTGTCCGTCTTTGGTGCGGACCACGATGCGGCGCCACGGTCCCGATCCCCCGATGTGGATCTCGTCCTCGGCGGCCATGAAGCGCACCCGGCGCCCCTCAAAACGCGTCTCTCGGCGAGAGAACGAGTCCTCGGAAAGCGAGACGTCGCGGCGCTGGAAGGTGATGAAGTCGATCTTCTCTTCGCTGAGCCAGGTGAACAGTTTCCCGTCGTAACCGCCGCGGTCGAAGATCACACAGAAGCGCCGGTCGCCGAGCACCTCTCGTATGGCCTCGATGACCCGGGGCATGGCCTTGGCCAGGTTGGCCGAGAGCTCCTCGGTCAAAAACAGTAGCGGTCGGCCCTGCTGGTCACCGACGAAATAGCTATGAACGGCGGGCAAAGGCATGCGTCGCTGCGAGTTCCAGACCTCTTGGAGGTGACGCTTGCCCGAGTAGGCCTTCATGTGACCGTCGACGTAGAGATAGGCGCCCGAGATAACCCCCGCATCCACCCATCGACGCGCCAGGGCGGTGCCGAGCTCGGAGGCCTTGGACTGGGCCACCAGCTCGGAGAGCTTGCGACGAAGGGTCTTGACCGCCGGGGCCCGACCGGTCCCCACCAGCGCACCGAACTCGGCCCGGCGCAGGTGTTTGGCCGACTCCACCGTGGTGCGGGCCAGAAGCGTCATGAAGAACAGGGTGCTGAAGGTGGCCCGTACTCCGAAGCGTTCCGAATGCGGCAGGCGGAAGAACTGGCGCGACACGTCGACGAGGCCGAGCGCGGCCAGAGCCGGGTAGTACAGCGCCAGACCCATGTACTGTCCGCGTACGCGGCGCGGCACGATGGCGGGGGGATCGAAGCCCGGCTCGTCACACCCGGGCGCCGGTGCTGGCTCCGTCGATGGGCCGATCGCCTCGAGCTCTTCACTCGCCTCGTCCTCGTCCGCATCGATGGCGAGCTGCGGCTGCATGGCACCGGGCACGGCCAGGCGCCGGGCGTGCGACGTCGACAGCACGACACCGGTCCGATCGGTCACCAGTCGCACGAGAGCGGTCGCACCGAGGCCGGCTCCTTCTCTTTCGATGAGACGTCGAACCTCGGGTGTCACCTTGTGCGGACCCTTGGGTCCACGCTTGGCCGGCACCACCGCCGACAGGCCGTCGTGGGCCAGGCGTCCAGCCAGACGTGCCACGGTGTTGCGGTGACAACCGAACGCCGCGGCGATATCGATGTCCGAGGCCAGATCGGCGCGCGACAGCATGGCGATACACGCTGCTTCGGCACACTTGTCGCCGGCGTCGTAGATCTGGATGGGCCACGGACCCGAAGAACACGGCCCGTTTCCCGTCCGAGTCGAGCAAGGTCAAGCGCTTGCCGATTCGAGTGCCCGGCACCACCGGGCACTCGAACAGCGGTGTGGCGACGGGTGCATCGTGGCCGATTCCCACCCCTTCATCTTACCGAATGCCGCCTCCGGAACGGTGGCAATCTGCACTATGAATTATGGTGCCTTCTCGTGAGCACGGTGTCCAGACATCTGAATTTAAGCTGGCACAAATCCGTCTGGTTATCCTCGTATTCGCCGATTTAGTTCCCTGAAGCGCGTTTCAAGTGACGAGGCAAGGATTGTCCACTCAAGGGCGCTGCTCCTTGCATGCTCAATGAGTTTAGGAATTCGTCCGATTGGAATTAGAGCAAGGACGGGTTCCCAATGACTCGAGGTCACGTTCGTTTCATCGAGCCATTTAGCAAACTCCTCACCTCCGGAGAGGGCAAGTATGGCGCTGTCCGTGCGCCAATTTACGAATAATTCTTCCTTCGCTGAGGCTCTATTGACATCATCAATTCGGTTCGCGTTTCTCGCCGCGGCGTTCTTCGGTCGGTTCGACGGAGTGAACGACTCTCCTCGCTCAATTCGCTTTCGCACATCCCGCACGGTTGTTGGGGAAGTTGAGACGGTCTTCGCTATCTCAGTGGAATTCGCATCGGGTCGCTCACCCAGAGCTGTAGCTATTTCCTTTCGCAACTGCGATGAATTTGTTGGACGCTGTCGACCGTCGCGACCAACCCGTACCATCAACTGAGGAATTTCCTCAGTTGATTTCCGTAGGCGACCGACGGTCTTACCTGAAAGGCCACATATGCTACCCACCAAGCGATCCGACCAGTCACTTCTCATGCCGAGGATTTTCTTCGCTGCCGCTTCCCTCTCGGCCAAGGTGAGTGGTTTGCCATGAGAGATGTTTGCCCTGACAGCCTCCACATACGCCTCGTCATGTGTCCCGTCAAAGAAGTTAACGATCACCTTGGAACGACCCAGCAATCTGGCTGCGAGCAGACGATGAACTCCGTCGATGACGGTCGACGTGCTCCGCTCGACCACTATCGGAGGACACTCGTCGAATCGGTGCGCCAACGCCTTGGCATGGTCAAGATCCTGCTCGCTGAAGCGGGGTGACATTCCTAGTTTCAGCAGCTTGACATCCATCTCCCCGCTCAACTCGGCGGTCGTTTGACGAGCCACATCCGACATCGATCTCCCCACCTTGAGCAGAAATTACGCAACGAGCGACAATGGGCTATCTTTTGGCCTATCTGTTCGAACAAGTTGGAGCTCAAACGAGCAGTTCGAAACGTCTCCCCTCATCCTCAGACGCCAACACGATCGTACTCCTACGGATGCGTATGATCAACCCCCGGTTTACTCTCATGGGGGGTTGTGCACGACGGGAACTGGGTTCCCGGAGATTCCCGATTCGATTGACCGAGTGCCTTGTGTTTTCCTTTGGCGCGTTCGGGCAGGAATCATCCCGATCGCCCCTCCTAATACGGCCACGATTGGCCTCACTCAAACGTTGACCAAGTCAGCGAAGCTGCAACAACCAATCCCGATGAGTGACCCTGCCTACTTCTGACCTGATTGAGGAGGGTTCGCTGACTGATTGTTGCTATGCGATGAGCTCGATGCCGCGGAAACTGCCCCGGCGGCGCCAGCGCCGAGTGCCGTTCCAAGGAGAGTACCGATTTCCGCCGAAAAGGCTCCCCGAAACGCCAAAGCGATTGCGCCACTAATCGCCAAAAGGGCCAGCAGGGAGCTTCCGAGACCTGCTCCAAGTACGAAGAAGTTCACCGTCGAAGACTTCGGCGCCAAAATGGTCAGCTGCTTCGTGCCAGTTCGAAATGGCGGGATCGCACCGGCTGTGGGGTCCGCCCAGGTCGCCGTGGCAGTCACTTTGCCCTCCTTGGTGCCTGTCACCACCATGTTGGCGTTCGGGCCGCTGCCACTGGGATTGACCACTCCACTCGGATCAAAGGTCCACGTACATGCAAGTTGGTCTCCGGTTTCATTTGTGACAGTCACAGCCTCGGTGACCTCTTTCCGCCGGAGTCGGCCGCGTCCCCGATCGGATCAAGAGCGGTATTACTTTGAAAGACGTGACCTTCACGTATCCGAGGACGGACACACCCGTCCTCCGTGATGTCTCTCTCCACCTCCCCGCCGGCACCGCAGTGGCCATCGTAGGAGAGAACGGTGCTGGTAAGACGACGCTGGCCAAGCTTCTGACTCGCATGTACGAACCCACTTCGGGCGACATCTTTCTCGATGACATAGCCCTCGCCCATTTCGACATCGACGAGTGGCGAGCGAATGTGGCCGCGACCTTCCAAGACTTCGCTCGTTACGAGTTCCGGGCCGGCACCACGGTCGGAGTGGGTGATCTTCCCAATATGGACGATGATCACGCTGTCACGCTCGCCCTCACCCGGGCAGGAGCCAACGACGTGGTCCCAAAGCTGGCCGATGGCCTCGATACACCGCTGGGAAGATCCTTCCCGGACGGCCGCGACTTGTCCGGGGGTGAATGGCAGAAGATCGCGCTCGGACGAGGGCGTATGCGAGCCGATCCGTTGCTGCTCATCCTCGACGAGCCCACGGCAAGTCTTGATGCGCCGACGGAGTACGCCCTGTTCGAACGTTACGTCGCGGCCGCCCGCGACGCTGCTCGGCGCCGCGGGACGGTCACCGTGCTCGTGTCCCATCGTTTCTCGACCGTCAGGATGGCGGACCTGATCATCGTCCTCGACCAAGGCCGAACTGCCGAGGTCGGCCCTCACGAGCAGCTGATTGCTTCCGGCGGCATTTATGCTGAACTGTTCGCCCTCCAGCAGCGGCCGTACCTTTGAGAGCGGGCGATCCTCTGGCACGGTCGTTTGGTTACTGAGCTTGGACAGCGTTTCCCATGTCATCTCTCGTTGAAAGGAACCCGCTGCGGCGACCTCGAGCGACCCAGCACGGCCCCCATCGTTACCAAAGCCGATGCTTCAAGGGTATCCAATTTCGGCCGCGAGACCCGTTAGAACATTCATTGAGGGCCTCACCCAACCATCCGACACCCGAATTGAGACAATCTGAAGCAACATCAATGGGCGTGCCGTTCGGCCACACTTCCAACCGGGTGCTCGCTCGAGATCGTCACCACTCAGCGTCGGTCGGAGAATGCTTGCTGACAGTAACGAGTCGCCCGCTCTCGACCTGGAAATTCGCGGCGGAGGCGGTGAAGCTGCTCACGACTCCAAGAAGAATGTGACCGCCCGATTCATCGACTGACAACCCTTGAAACATAGACCCCCGGGGCGCCGATGCGATGCGTGACACCGCTTTGCCTGTTTCAATGTTGAACACCAGCGCGGCGCTCATTCCGATCTTTCCGACGTTGTCAAGGCAGGTGCGGATCACGGCGAGCTCGTTCGGGCGTGACAGGAAGACCGGACTCGTCAGCCTGCAGCCAGTTGCCACCTGCATTGTCTTGGCGCGGCGCAGTGAAGCCTGACGGGCGGCCACCACTTCAACCGATCCGCCCATCTCGACGGCAAGTAGTTTCCCATCTCGACTCCATGCGATTCCGTTGTCATTGCTGCTCGCCACAGTCTCGCGCGTGACGGTTGTTTCGGTATTGAGATTCGTGACGTAAAGATCTGACGTGGCCACAGAGCCGGATGGGCCACAGGTGACGCCCACCCAGGCCAGGTCGCTCCCTGTGGGACTGGCGGCGGGTTCGAGCGCCAGCGTTTGCGGTACCGAGATGACGGTTCTCGGCGGACTTACTCCAGATATTGGCGCACGGAGAATGGTTCCACTACAGGTGCCACTGGGTTGGGCGAAGTAGACCGACTGATGGTCGCCTGAAAGGACTGCTTGTTGGTCAGGGCCTCCGGGTCTTTGTGGGCTGAGGGTCCGTAGGAGCGAGCCCGTTGTACTCGAATACACCCCGACGCCGCCTTTTCCGTCGCCGTCGACAAAGACGGCTGGGGCAGTGCGCCCGGCTCCTGTCGGCGGGGCCCACCGTCGGAGCCCAACGTGTGGTTGCGGACCAGGACGTGGAGGAACGGACTTGTTGCCCACGAGCAGTACCGCGACCACGGCACTGACGAGCAGCACGATACCGGCGCTCCAGCGTCGTCGTCTCCGGCGGCGAGCCTCCCGAAAGAGTACCTCCGCATCCACCCCGGCCAGAACTACCGGAGGTGGGGCTGTCACGGTCATAGGAGGCCTAGATACGGACGCATTACAGGACTACTATGACTAGGACAATGATTACTGTCAACATCGACCGCGCCGACTCGGTTCTGCTCCACGATCAGGTCGCAGCCGAGATCCGTCGCGCCATCGCCGAAGGAGAGGCCGGACCCGGTGATCGCTTGCCATTGGCCAAAGACATCGCCGCCGTTCTCGGAGTGAACAAGAACACGGTCCTTCGGGCCATGCACATTCTCCGAGATGAAGGTCTCGTCGAATTCGGCCGAGGTAGCGGGATAACAGTCACAGGAACGGCGGAGCAAGGCGCTGTCCTGAGTCAAATCCGAGAGCTGGTCGAGTTCGCTCGTCACAGGGGCTACCGCCGCGAGGATGTCATCAAGATGATTGCGGCGCTCCCGTGAAGGGATGAGACAGTGCGCGGTTTGCGTACGGGCAACCCGCCCTGCGAGCACGGCCGAGCGCGCACATCTGCTCATCGGACTGTCTCGCAAGCGGAACGGAGTACGGGAACGACCCAAGTCAGATGGCACTCGCGTGAACGGGTGTCCGCAGGGCCCGTCCGCACAAGTGTCCGGTGACGGGGCGCGAAATGAAGCTGATGGGTGCCCTCCTACTGGACCTGTGGCTTCTATCGACCATGGCGCCTGGAACCAATCTCTCGGAGATCCTTGAGACTCCACGATGTTCAGCGCCCGATGCCACGATTCGGGCTCTGCCCGCGTCCGCGGTGATGCTTGGCTTGGTGCGGGAGGTTCTTACTCATCGCCGCATCGAAACGACCCTCATGTACCCGCTCGCCCGGAGCCAGCTCTTGTACCGAGTTCGTCTCGAAGCGGTCGTGCAGAGCCGCGATCTCACCCGACAAGGTATTGACGAGCACCTTGGCTGTATGGGACTCCCCCCGGGCCGCGTGCGCATCAGCGATGGCCCGAAGTGTCCTTCCCATCTGGTTGATCAAGGCGGCCCAGACCATGGGTGAATCTCTGCTCAGTTGGGACTGGGCGACGATCGCCGCCACTCCTCGGAAGTCCCGCACCGCTTCCCGCTCCGGTCCGGGCTCACTCGGCCGGCTCTGTGCCGATCGAGCAAGTGTGTCTGCTGTTGCGGCCAGAGGTCCTGGACCGTTCCCTTCCAGGCGTCTCGACCAGGCGGCGAAGACACCGGCCGCTTCCCGTGCGGCCCCACGCCAGGCAGCCAGATCGGACGCCGGGACCGCCCTCAAGCGCTCGACCGACCTTTCCACTGCCGCCACCGCCCGTCGCCAGTCATCGGGGTGACCACGCAGAGCCTCCCTACCCGGATTAACTGTCTTGGCGGCGCTCCATTCGACGACGGCTGCCCTTTGATCGTCTTTTGACACTTCCCAGAACTGGCGCAGGTGCGGCAAAGTCAGGTCCTTGGCCAACTTCCCGCCACCGAACCAGATCGGCGCGGCTCCACCCGTGGTCCTGATCGCCACTGAGTACCCGACCACCGCCTCTTGGCCACCGGTCTCGAAACGGGGCCGCACGAGCGCCCCGCTCCCCCGCAACCTCCGGACGAACTCGGCTTCATCCTTGGAGGCGACCGAGGCCTCGCGCACCAGTCGGGCCAGGGTGATCCGTGGCGGTTCGGCCAAATGCTCGCGGGCCGTGCGTTCGAGTTCGGCTCGGCTCAACCCGGGCATCCCTTTACCATCCCGCCCCTCGACAACGCTGAGGCCGTAGTCGCTCTCGAACTCGGTGCACGCTCGTGAAAGGGCTTTCCGGTCCTGCCAGACTTCCACCCGGCTGCCATCGAGTCGGACCAAAGAGGCGGCGATATGAAGGTGCTGATTGCCTTGTGCGCTCGTCCCGTGACCGACCGCCACCCAGGCAGCGGGGGCCAGGGTCTCTCCTTCGAAACCCAGCGTCACCATGAGACTCGTGGCGATCTCCGCCCACTCCTCGTCGAGGAGGGTCCGATCCCCGGGAGGTAGCGACAACGAGACATGCCAGATGTGGCCCCCGGTCGGGTTTTTTCCGTAGGAGTCGTTGGCGGCATCGAGCGATGCCCCGAGGTCGTTGATCTCCTGGGCACTGAGGGTGCGCCCAACTTCGGCCCACAGGGCCACACCACTGGCAATGACCCGTTGGTCACGGTGCTCGTTGGCCTTCCCGGGCCCGAACAGATAGCGCATGAGGCCCCGGGCAGACGCCCCCTTGGAGATCTTCCCAATCATCCGAACGTCTCGAAGGTCGATGCGAGCGCGTCGGCTCTCTTTGAGACCAAACCTGTGGCGCTCCTCACCGTCGCCAGTACGGACTCGATCTGAGCGGGGATGGCGCCATTGGCATTGGCCCACTTGGTCAACTGGTTGAGATTGCTGCCCGCGGCTCGGAGCACCGCTCGCGCTTGCATCAGCTCGCGCTCAGCTGACCGGCGGGCGGCGCCATCTCCGGCATGACCGGACAGTCCCGCCTCGACCAGGTAACGCTGCACCGAGACGCCCGCCGTGCGGGCCCGACGTTCAAGAGTGCCGTGTTCGTCGTCACTCAAGCGCACAATGACCTGTCGGCGCCGCCCGCCGGGGATGGAGCGCAACCGATCTCGCCGCACGCTCACCGCGCCTTGGCAAGGTTTCTCACCGTCGGGTGAGATCCCGCCGGCGTCGTGGTCGTCCAGCATCGGCTAGGCCCCTTCGCCCAGCGCAGCGACCTCGAGTAAAGCTCGAGGACAGGCCCACGCCGTGGGCCAACGGCACCGCCGCCACGTCCAGTAATACTGGACGTCTATCTTGCTCTTTGCTCTTTGCTTCATGACGCCCGTTGACCTTCATGATCGTCGCGGACAGTCGTGAATCAGTGAGCCCTACGGGCTCTCCATCTTTCTTTCCCGTTCGATCGGAGTGCGGCGGATTGATGCCAAACAGGTGGAGCCGACGAGGAAGACTGGCATTGGCGAAATCGAGGGTTTGCTGGCTGAGCGAAGTAACCGAATACCTTCCCCACCAGGTAAGGGAGGGTGAGCGCAGCGCGATCCCGAGGAGTCCCCTGCGCTCTGGCCGCCGTTCGGCGGCAGTCGGTTCGCCGAAAATTCTTCGCATTGAAGGAGCCAGGGAACGGTGCAGCGCTCGTGCCGCTGTCGGTTCAATCTGCGCGGGGCCAGCGATGACGGCGGCTGTGCAGCAATCATGAACCCCCCTCCTGGGAACCATGAACCCTCTGTGCTGGAACTTTGCCGGTTCCGCCGATCCGTCGCTCGTTGGACCCGGTGAATTTGATGCTTCATCGTGAACCCGACCACCCGAATCATGAACCCTTTCACCTGGTGTTTCGTATCGGTACGAATTTACGATCCTCGCCGAATCTTTCGGGTTCTGCATGAGGCTCTCCTTCGCCCTGGCCGCCGCGAGCGGTCTCGGGTCAATGCCTCCGAAACGAATGCGGCCGTAGTGACTGATTGTGGGTAGAGCCGCGTACGTTCGCCCGCCTTGATGTGAACCGACCACATCGTCGGGGCGCGCTCCGCAGAGCTCGTGCCGTGCGTGTCGCCACTGACGGCCGTTGTCCATAACGCGCAAAGAAGGGGGACCCCGGAGGGTCCCCCTCTTCTCTGCTCTTGGCTCAGCCATCTTCGGCTGGGGCCTCGGGCTCGTCGGTGCCGCTGGACTTGTCCAAGAACCGGAACTGGTAGGGGCCGGTGACCAAGTAGTGCTTGGAGTGCTGG
>PMLV01000079.1 GCA_003160635.1 Acidimicrobiaceae bacterium
GGAAACAATCGCGACAGTCACTTAGGACGATGCGGCTTTCTAGAATCGGGGCCGGGAAAGACCCCGGGACCATCGCGTTCGAGTGTGCTGCCCACCCGAGGGGGCAGCGTCAGTCACGATGTGTTGGGTCACCTCGAAGTCACGGTCGGCTCTGCGCGGATCAACCGACAACATTTCATGGGAGAGATCGGCCAGATCGTCGTCGCCACGGTGGACGGACATAATGCGCGCCCCGCGTCGCTTGGCGTCTGACACCCGTTCAAGCATTTCCCACGAGCGAAAGTGCGACGAGACGACGAGTACCGTCTGATCCCTTGTCGCGTGAGCGATCGTGTCCACGGAGACCGCAAGATGCGCTGGTGCGCCCGGTGGCACCTCCCAGCGCATCAGCGTCGGGCGAAGATCGACACGTCCCTGCCTTTGGGCCTCTTCACTCAAGTGGGCCACGAAATGCCACGGTTCGAACTCAGGCGTCCCCACGACCAAGAGTCGATGCGACGCCTCGCGGCGGCCGCCCAGCGCACCGGCGAAGCTGAGCGTCTGCACACCGAGGTCCCCCAGATCCCTGATCCACTTCTTCAGGTTCCTGGTGGAGACGTCCATGGGCCAATGTAGCCAGGAGGACCCGATCGTTGACGGATCCCGCTCCAGCCGGATCCGCACTGACAAGCGGATTCCCTTTTTGAGTTGTTTCAACCTCTTTCAGTGTTTTTCAGAAACAGGACCTAGGGACTCCTGGGGCATTGTCCCCGCGCCCCTTCCAGGGCTGTCATATTGGGGGTCGTGATCGCTGGCGAGGAGTTCGTTGCGCTGAGCACGACGAGCAGCATCTGCGTCGTGGTCGGCGCGGTCGTCCTCTTCATCGCCGCGATTGCCGTGGCGACCTCGTTGGGAAGACGCTGGGGACGGAGAGCCATCTCGCAACGGCTCACCGCACTCGGATCGAGGTTGGGCCTCGATCCACCCGAAGATGAGTCGAATATCGAGACGGCGCTGGCCTACCTGGAGCTGGTAACCGGTGGGGCCGCGCAGTCGGTGGCTGAGTCCAGTTCGGACGCCATTCGCCTCAGGCGCTCGCTCGATACGCTGACGCAAGGCGTCGTCCTCTGCGANNCGCAACGGGCGCGCCAACGCCCTCATGGTGAGCCGGCATGGGGACGCGCTGGCGGCCCAAGCCGTGACCGAGCTCCTGGAGGGCGCGTGGCACGAGGGGACAGCAGAACGGACACTCGACCTCTACGGGCCGCCACGCCGGACGCTGCAGGTGCGGGCCCGCCAGATCGACGACGGGCGCCGCCCGCTCGGGGTCATTGCATTGATTGAGGACATCTCCGAACGACGCCGGCTGGAAGAGATCCGCCGCGACTTCGTGGCGAACGTCAGCCATGAGCTCAAGACCCCCATCGGCGCACTGGGCTTGCTGGCCGAGACGCTGGTGGCCGAGCCCGATGCCGAGGTAGCTCAGCGCCTGGCCGGTCGCATCCACAACGAAGCCTTCAGGGTCAGCCGCATCATCGACGACCTCCTGGACCTCTCGCGCATCGAGTCAGAGGAAGCTCCGTCACGCGAACCGGTACTGGTCAACCTGGTCATGGCGGACGCCATCGAGCGGGTCCGCTCCACGGCAGACCAGCGCGGCATCGAGATCGTCCTCCACGAGCCCTCTCCCCCCATCGCCGTGGTCGGCGAGCGCCGGCAGCTCGTCTCGGCCATGCATGCGCTGCTCGAGAACGCCATCACCTACTCGTATGACGACTCCAAGGTGGTCGTGACGGGCACGGTGCGCCGGGGCGCCGCCAGTACGGCGGGTCAAACCCCCCTCGTCCTGACCGAGTCGGTGGAGGCGGCCTTCAGCCCTGAGGCCCTGGGCGACGGCGGATTGCCTCGTTCCGAGACCACGACCTCGGAGACGGCGTGGGCCGCCGCGGCCTCGAGTACGACCGCCCCCGTCCCCACCGAGGGTGAACAAGTCCTGGGCGGCATCGACAACGTGGCCGCCCGCAACGACTGGCGGGGCGAAGAGCGCGACTACGTGCGCCTTTCCGTCCAAGACAGCGGGATCGGGATCCCGGCCCGCGATCTGGACCGCATCTTCGAGCGCTTCTACCGGGTCGACCATGGCCGCAGCCGCGACACCGGAGGCACCGGACTGGGACTGTCCATCGTGCGCCACGTGGCCAACAACCATCAGGGATGGGTCGATGTCGAGTCCCGCGAGGGCGAGGGGTCCACCTTCAGCCTTGTCCTCCCGCTCCACACGGATCGACTGGCATGAGCAAGCAAAACGTGAGCAAGCAGAAGCAGTCGCCGGTGCGGGCCGGGGTGGAAGGTCCTATCCGGGTACTCCTCGCCGAAGACGAGGAGTCCTTCATCGATGCCCTGGTGATCGGCCTCACCAATGAGGGATTTCGGGTGATCGTGGCGCGCGATGGCGCCGAGGCCTTGCGCCTCTATGACGAAACCGACCCCGACATACTCCTGTTGGACCTGATGCTGCCCAAGATGTCGGGAGTGGACGTGTGCCGGGCGATCCGCACCCGTTCACGCGTGCCCATCATCATGGTGACGGCGAAGGGCACCGAAATCGACACCGTCGTCGCCCTGGAGATGGGCGCGGACGACTACGTCACCAAGCCCTACCGGCTGCGCGAGCTCGTGGCCCGCATGCGTGCNNTTCGACCAGCGCCGGGCCTTCGTGCGTGGCGAAGAGGTCCATCTACGGCGTAAGGAGTTCGAGCTGTTGCGCCTCCTGGTCGAGAATTCCGGGCGGGTCCTCACCCGCGACGTTCTCATCGATCGGGTGTGGGGCACCGACTACATCGGGGACACGAAGACGCTCGACGTGCACATCAAACGTCTGCGTTCCCGCATTGAAGCCGACCCCTCTGTCCCGGTCCTCATCACCACGGTGCGGGGCGTCGGTTACCGCTTCGCCGCCCTCACCTCCTGAAGGCGCAGCTCCTGCACCTTTGCGCGAGAAAGCCCTCTTCGGCGGCGGCCGGCCAGCTTAGAATGCTCCAATTCATTGGCGGATGGAGGGCCCCGGATGACCACCGAGGATGCGACACTGGCGCGGCTCCTTGAGGAGCTCCCCGATATCGTCATTGTGCTCGACGCGGAGGGACACCTGCTATGGGGCAACGCGCGGGCGGCGGCGATGTTCGAGGTCTCGCTCGAGGAGTACAGGGGGCGCTCGGCGCTCGACTTTGTGCATCCCGACGATCTGGAGTTGGTGGGGTGTTCGCTCGTCTCCATCCAGAACAAGGAGATCGGGACCACCCTCGAAGTGCGGGCCAAGACACCGTCGGGTTGGCGCCTCCTCGAACTGATCGGTACACCGGTGAGCTGGTTCGCGCAAGGCGCCGTGTTGTTCAGCATGCGCGACCTGACCGAACGGCGGCGATTCGAGGTGGCGCACGACGAGGTGGCGCGTTTCCGGTCACTTGTCCATAACGCAGCGGCGATCACCATTCTCGTGTCGCCCGCGGGTGATATCGAATGCGCCTCGGCCGCGCTGACGAGAATGCTCGGACACGACCCCGAGCATGTCGAATTCATGCCGCTGAGCGGGATCGTGCTCGACGAAGACCGCGGCACCCTCGGCGCCGCCATGGAGCGAGCCTCCCGGGTGGCGACCGCGGCCCACCCGGTCACGGTCGAAGTTCGCCTTCTGCGTCGTGAAGGGATTGAAGCCGTACCCTTCGAGCTGTCGGTGGTCAACCTGGTCGACGATCCGACCGTCGGCGGCTACATCGTCACCGCGCACGACATCACAGCCCGTACGGCGGCGGAGCTCGAACTACGAACGGCCCTCTCGTTGCTGCGCGCCACGCTCGATTCAACCGCCGATGGGCTCATTGTGGTGGACGCCAGGGGCGCCATCACCAGCGTCAACGGCCAGTTGGCCGACATGTGGATGCTGCCCGAATCCTTCTGGATGAATCAGCTCAACGAGAAGGCGCTCACGGCCCTGCTCGACCAGCTCGTCCATCCTGAAGCCTTCATGGCCAAGGTCGAAGAGCTCGCGTTGCACCCCGGCATGGAGACCACCGACATCCTCGAATTCAAGGACGGGCGCGTTTTCGAGCGCTTTTCCAGGGCGCAGATCGTTGACGGCGAAGTCGTCGGCCGCGTGTGGAGCTTCCGCGACAGCACCGAACGGGCGCGCCTCGAGTCGGAGCTGACCTATCAAGCCTTTCACGACTCTCTCACCGGGCTGGCCAACAAGGCGCTCTTCAGCGATCGGCTGAACCAGGCCGTGGCGCGCATGGATCGCACCCGCAGGCCGATCGCCGTGATGTTCTTGGACCTCGACAACTTCAAGACCGTCAATGACAGCCTGGGTCACTCGACCGGGGACGCGCTCCTGCGCGCGGTGGCCGAAGTGCTGCTGGGATGCATCCGTCAATCCGATACGGCAGCGCGCCTCGGAGGCGATGAATTCGCCGTGCTCATCGAATACATCGAGGGCCACTCCGACATCGTCAAGCTGGCCGAGCGGATTCTCACCGCCCTGCGACGACCTGTCACCCTCGACACCACCGAGGTGGTGGCCACCGCCAGCATCGGCATCACCTTCGGGGTGCCCGGCTGCACCGGGGAGCAACTCCTGCGCAACGCGGACCTGGCGATGTACATGGCCAAGGAGCAGGGCAAGAACTGTTACGAGGAGTTCCGCGACCAGATGCATACGGCCATCGTGGAGCGCCTCGAGCTCGAAGCCGACCTGCGACGCACGACGACCGGCCAAGAGCTCGTCCTGCACTATCAACCCATCGTCGACCTCGTGACGGACGTGGTGGTCGGCTTCGAAGCGCTGGTGCGCTGGCAGCACCCGCTCCGGGGACTGCTCCCACCCGGCGCCTTCGTCCCCTTTGCCGAAGAGGTCGGGCTCATCGACGTCGTCGACCGCTTTGTGCTCGTGGAGGCGTGTACCCAACTGCGCGAATGGCAGACGCGGGGACTCGTTCCTCCCGACCTCAGCATCAGCGTCAATCTCTCGGCTCACGAACTAGCTGACCCCGGCACCGAGGCGAACGTGGCCGCGATGTTGGCCGCCAGCAAATTCGAGCCGTCCAACCTCGTTCTCGAAATCACCGAGAGCGCCATGATGCAAGACACCGCGGCCGTCGTCCAGAACATGCACGCGCTCAAGGCTCTCGGGCTGCGCATTGCCCTCGACCATTTCGGGACCGGGTACTCCTCCCTGGCCTACCTCGAACAGCTCCCCATCGACATTCTCAAGATCGACCGGTCATTCGTCGACGCAGTGGCCCGGGGGGACGATCAGGGCCTCGCCAAAGCGATCATCAGCATCGCCGAGACGTTGGGCCACACCACGATTGCCGGAGGAGTCGAGAACGCAGCCCAGGTGGAGCGCTTGCGCGAGCTGGGGTGCCGCCTCGGCCAGGGCTACCACCTCGGAGTGCCCAGAGACGCCAGGGGGACCGAGGAGTTGCTGCGAGCGCGTGGGGCGGGCAGCGACACCTCGTCCGAGCCGTAGGCGCCCTCCCGGCCCGGGACTATGGGGCCTCGAGGAGCAGCTCGCCCCCGACGTACGGGGCCAGGCATTCGGGCAGCAGGACCGCGCCGTCGCGTTGACGCCCGCTCTCGACCAGGGCGGCCCAAATGCGCGGCCAGGCCAGGGCGGAGCCGTTGACGGTATGAACCAGTTGGGGCGGACCACCGCCAGAAGGGCGGTACCGCACCTGGGCGCGCCTGGCCTGGTAATCGCGATACCAACTGGTCGAACTGACCTCGAGCCATTTGTCGACCCCGGGCGAATACACCTCGAGGTCAAAGGTGCGAGCCGACGGACCTCCGAGGTCACCGGTGCACAGATCCATGACCCGGTAGTACAACCCGAGCTCTTGGAGCAACGACTCGGCGCGTCGCAAGATATCGGCTTGCGCCTCGAGCGCTTGCTCCGGCGTGGTGTACGCAAAGAGCTCGACCTTGTCGAACTCGTGCACCCGCAGCAGCCCACGCGTGTCGCGTCCGGCCGATCCTGCTTCGCGCCGGTAGCAGGCGGTCGCAGCAGTGAAACGAAGGGGGAGGACGGACTCTTCGAGAATCTCGCCCCGATGCATCGACGTCAGCGGCACCTCCGCCGTCGGGATGGCCCACAGGTCGTCGCGCTCGAGATGATACGCGTCGTCGGCGAATTTCGGGAGGTGACCGGTGGAAACCATCGTCTCGGTCAACACGACGGTCGGGGGACGGATCTCCTCGTACGTCGGCGTGTGGCGGTCGAGGGCAAACGCGGTCAGGGCGCGCACTAACCGGGCGCCTGCGCCGCGGTAGAGGGGAAACATGGAGCCGGACAAGCGGGCGCCACGCTCCATGTCGAGGAGTTGCAAGGCCTCGCCAATCTCCCAGTGCGGCACCATCTGATCGGCGCTCCGCACCGGTTCAGCGGCGCCGCTCGCCTGGCCGGGCCACCAACGCCTGATCTCGACGTTGTCGGCGTCACTGTCCCCCGCCGGCACGTCGTCGGCCGGGATGTTGGGGAGATAGAGCAGGCCCTGATGCACCTTTTCCCACTCCTCGTCGGCATCCGACGCCGCCGCCCGCTCCGCTTCGCCCAGGCTGCGGCTCCGGGCGCGCAGCTCCTCGGCGCGGGCGCTGTCGCCAGCCCGCATGGCCTCTCCCACGACCCGGCTGAGCGTCTTGACCTCGGCCCGCAGCGCCTCGGCGCGGGATAGGAGGGCCCGATGGGCCACGTCAGCCGCGATCACGGCATCCACCTCGGACTCTTCGACGCCACGACGGGCCAGCGCCGCTTTGACCCCGGTTGGGTCTTCCCGCAGCGCGCGGATATCGATCATGGCTGCTCAAAGTAGCCTGCGACGCCATGCCCACCGACACGGTTCCCGCCGTAGACGTGCGCGACCTCACCATTCGCTACGGCCCGGCTGGGGAGGTGGCGGCGGTGAACGGCCTGCGCCTGGCGGCCGATCGCGGTGAGGTGCTCGTCGTCCTGGGGCCCAACGGGGCCGGGAAGACCTCGACCATCGAGGCGCTCGAGGGCTATCGGCGGCCGACCAGCGGCCACATCTCTGTCCTGGGACTCGACCCCACGGTCGATCACCGCGAACTGACCGGTCTGATGGGGGTCATGCTGCAATGGGGAGGCGTCTATCCGATGCTGGGCCCACGACGGGTCCTTGACCTTTTTTCTCGCTACTACCCACGCCCCCTCGCCACCGACGCCCTGCTCGACCTGGTCGGACTGCGCGCCGTCGCCGCCACACCGTGGCGCCATCTGTCCGGGGGCGAGCAACAGCGGCTTTCGCTGGCCTTGGCGTTGATCGGCCAACCGCAGGTGGCCTTTCTCGACGAGCCGACGGCGGGCGTCGACGCCGAGGGCCGCCTGGCCATACGAGCTGTGGTGGCCGATCTGCGACGCCAGGGTGTGTGCGTGCTGCTCACCACGCACGAGTTGGCCGAGGCCGAGAAGATGGCAGACCGCATTGTCATCCTGTCCTCGGGTCGGGTGGTGCTCGAAGGGACGCCGCAGGGTCTGACCGCAACGCGCGGAACGGTCGGACTCACGTTCGGCGCTCCGGCGGGGCTCGACACGGCCTCGCTGGCCGTGGCGCTCGGGACGGGCGCGAGCGTCGTGGAACGAGCACCCGGTCGCTACGACATCGAGGGGGTATCGGGCCCCGAGGCCACGGCCGCCTTGGCCACCTGGTTGGCGGCACGGCAGGCCACCTTGACCGACCTCGTGACCGGGCGCACGCTCGAGGAGGTCTATCTCGAGGCGGTGGGCACCGCGGCCCTGGAAGCCTCCGCACCCGTTCCATCCGCCCCGGGAGCACGGCGCAGGCGTGGAGCCCGGCGCCAACGGCGGCCGCAAGGGGGCGGCTCATGAGGGCGCTCATCGCCCAGACCGGGGCCGAGGTCTACATGACCCTCCGGCGCGGTGAGACCTTGCTGTTGACGGTGGGCATCCCGGTCGTCTTCCTCCTCTTCTTCTCCACGGTGCATGTGGTCTCCACGCCGCACCAGAAGGCCGTCGACTTCTTCGTGCCCGGGATCCTGGCCCTGGCCGTGATGTCGACGGCGATGGTCTCGTTGGGTATCGCCACCGGATTCGAGCGCGGCTACGGCGTCCTCAAGCGTCTCGGCTCGACCCCGTTGGGCCGGCCACGCCTTCTGGGAGCCAAGATCGCCACCGTCGTGCTGGTCGAGATCCTCCAGGCCGCGGTGCTCGTCGCCGTCGGCTTCGGGCTCGGCTGGAACCCGGGCGGACACGGTCCAGGTGGGGCGGCCTTCGCTGCCGTAGGGGCGGCGCTGTTGGGCACCGTCGCCTTCGGCGGCGTGGGGCTCTTCATGGCCGGCAGGCTGAAGGCTGAGGTCAACCTGGCCGCGGCGAACGGCCTGTACCTCGTCCTGTTGCTCCTCGGGGGCATGGTGGTCCCGATCTCCAAGTTGCCCGCCGGCGTGGCGGCGGTCGCCAAGCTCCTCCCCGCCGATGCGCTCGCAGCTGGCCTCCACGCCGCCTTGGGCAGCGGATCTACCGTGCCCACGTCGTCCTGGGTCGTGTTGGCCGTCTGGGCCGTCGCGGCCCCGCTCGCAGCCGCACTCAGCTTTCGCTGGGAATGAGCCTCTTCTCTTCGGCAGTGAACTTGGCCACCGAGATGGGACCGGGCACGATCGCGCTGATGGTGCCGTCCCCCTTCACAAAGACGGCATAGGGATCGCCCTGGAAATAGAAGGCGCCGTTCGTGATGGCGATATTGGGATCAAAGGCCACCGGGAATCCGATGCCGCGGCTCTTCACGAAGGACAGGCCGGTCTGCCGTAGGTGGTCGCTGTCCACGCCGATGACGTGCACCTTGCTCAGCGCACCCCCACTGGCGGACTGGTGCCGGATGGCGGTCGCCAGCGGCGGGAGCTCGACCTTGCACACGGTGCACCACTCGCCGAAGAACAGCAGTACCACCGGCGTGCCCCCGCCGCCACCATCAGCCGGGACCTGGACCGTGCCCGATCCGTTGAGGCGAGCCGCGGCGAACGACGGCACCTGGCCACCCGCTTGCGGAGGTCCCGAGTTCTTCTTGGTGCCGATGGAGGTGAAGAGACCTACGCCCAAAGCGGCAGCGACCACAAGACCGATCACCAGGAAGGCTTTGCGGGGCTTGCGAGGGAGGACGGCCCCTGTGGGTGGGCCGAGCGAGGGCGGGCCAGTCGAAGTGTCCGTCATGCGACGGCCAAACTAGTGAATGTGATTTGAGATGAGTACGTCGCCCGCCATGGCAACGAACAGCACGGTGAGATAGGTGATGGAGTAGCTGAAGACACGCATGGCCTCGCGTCCCGTGGCGCGATCGGAACGGGCGAGCCCCCACAGACGCGTGGTCATGAAGAGGAAGCCCGCGCCGAGAAGGGCGGCGGAGATCATGTAAATGAGGCCGAGGTGGGCCACCGGTCCGAAGAGCAGCGAGACGGCGACCAGGAGCACGGTGTACATGACGATCTCACGGGTGGTGCGCTTCATGGAAGCCACCACGGGCAGCATGGGCACGTCGGCCGCCGCGTAGTCCTCCTTGTAGCGCACGGCCAGCGCCCAAAAGTGCGGCGGGGTCCAGATGAAGATGACGGCGAACAACACCACCGGTGCCCACGAAAGGCTATTGGTCACCGCGGCCCAGCCGACGAGTACGGGGACGGCACCGGCCGCCCCGCCGATCACGATGTTCTGCGACGAACGACGCTTGAGCCACAACGTGTACACGAAGACGTAGAAGAGGGTGGCCGACACCGCGAGCACGGCCGAGAGAAGGTTGACGGCCAACCACAGCTCGACGAAGGCACCCACTTCGAGGCTGAGTGCGAACGTCAGCGCGGCCCGGGGCGACATTGCTCCCGTGACCAGCGGCCGGTTCTTGGTCCGGTTCATCAGGCGATCGATGTCCCGATCGACCACCATGTTGATGGCGTTGGCCCCGCCGGCCGCCAGCGTCCCTCCGACCAACGTGGCCAGCATCAGCCAGAGCGAGGGCAATCCCCGCCGTGCCACCACCATGGTGGGCAAGGTGGTGACCAGCAGCAACTCGATGATCCGCGGCTTGGTCAGGGCTATATAGGCGCCGACGGTCGACCGCATCGAAACCTGAGCCTGCAGAGTGGGAGCCGGGGCGGACATTTCGCTCAGCCTACGACCAGGGGCCCGTTCCTGACCAAGTGGGAGGCCCCGGTACTCTTAGCGCGAGTGTCGCGACGCCGCCCCTTCACCGTCTCCGCTTCTCTGAGCCACCGCCTCAATCTGCTGGCGCTGGCGCTGGTCACCCTCATTGTGGTCACCGGCGGTGCCGTCCGCCTGACGGGGTCGGGGCTGGGTTGCAGTGACTGGCCCGAGTGCTCAGTGGGCCATCTCACCCCGGCCGTCCAGTTCCACGGGCTGATCGAATTCGGGAACCGGCTGGTCACGGTGGTCCTTACCATCGCCGTGGCGGCCGCCTTCCTCGCCGCCATCTTCCGCCGGCCTCGCCGGCGGGACCTGATCTACCTGAGCGGCGGCCTGGTCGCCGGAATTTTGGCGCAGGCCGTGCTGGGCGGGATCGTCGTCTACACGAAGCTCAACCCTTACCTGGTCATGGTGCACTTCTTCGCCACCATGGTCCTGCTGGCCAACGCCGTCGTCCTGGCCCATCGCTCCACCCGTGACTACGGCCCGGGCTCGGCCCGTCTCCTCGTCCCGCGCCCCCTGTTGCAACTCCACTACGGCGTCCTGGTGCTCCTGGGCTTCGTCATTGCGGCCGGCACCGCGGCGACCGGCGCCGGCCCGTTGGGTGGTAACTCGTCCGGACAGCAGATCGCCAAGCGCATCCCGGTCTCGCTGCGTGATCTGGCCGAACTCCACGCCAGCCTGGTCATGCTCCTGGTCGGCCTCACGGTCGGCCTCGTGGTCGGCCTTCAGTTGGCTGACGTTCCCGAGCGGGTGCGCCGAGCGGGGCGCATGCTCCTCGCTGTCATGGTGGCCCAGGCCGCTGTGGGGTACACGCAGTATTTCACCCACCTTCCGGCGGCCCTGGTCGAAGTCCACCTCCTGGGTGTGACCATCCTCGTCATCGGCGCCACGCAGTGCTTCTTGTCCTGTACATACCACGCCCCCGAAGTGGTTCCGGCTCTGCCGGAGGACGAACGGGCAGACGCCGGCATTGCGATCGGCGCCAGATAGGCTTACCGCTTCGTCTTCGTCCGGTCGGCCGTCGCACTCTTCGCCAGGTGCTCCGGTCGACCACCGGCCCCCATCGTCTAGCGGCCTAGGACACCGCCCTTTCACGGCGGCAGCACGGGTTCGAATCCCGTTGGGGGTGCTCGGCGTTGTCGCACGGCATCGGAGACTTGCCACGACGAATCGGCCAGTAGTCATCCGGGCGTTGTTTGATGGGCGATGCCTATCGGCCGGCCCCGTAGTTTCAGGACGGCAAAACTTCGCTTACTGAGCTAGTGCCAACGTTCGCTCGAGTAGCCGAAGCACACCTGGAGTCAGGCGGCGGGACCGGCCACCTGACCGCATTCCTCCCTGATGGCCTCAATGAGGGTGGCCAAGCGGAAGGGGTCCACCAGACCGGGCGTGTAGAAACTGACCCGGTCCACCAATCCACCGAAGCGACGGACGATGGCGGCCCCAGCCTGTTTGGGCGGCCCCGAGACGCAGAACACATCGAGGACGTCGTCGGTGATCAGCGTGGCCATGTCCGACCATCGACCCTGTTTGGACAGGGCATTGAGCTCATCTTGCAGCGCGCCCCACCCGTGGACCTCGAGAACGGGCCGGTAGGCGGGGGTGGAGGCGTAGAACGCCACCTGCCCACGAACCGCTTCTCTCCGCTCCTCGACCTCGCGCTCGGTTGTGCCGACCGCGACGAAGACCTGCGGGCATACCGACACGGACGAACGGGTCCGGCCGCCGAGGGCCAGCCCCCGTTCGAGAGCCGGCAACATGCGCTCGCGCAGGTACCGCTCGCTGGTGAACGCGTGCACGAAGACACCGTCCGCCACCTCACCGGCCACTTCGGCCATGCGCTCTCCCACCGCGGCGATCATGATCGGCGGGGCCCCCGAGGGTGACGGCGCCGGGACGAAGAACGGCGTCATCAGGGTGAGAGTGTAGAAATCACCGCGAAAAGAAAGGGGTTCTCCTTCGTTCCAGCACCGCCACACGGCACGGATAGCCTCGACGAGCTCCCGCATGCGCGCGGCCGGGTGCGTCCACACGGCGGAGAACCGCTTCTCAATGTGCGGCCTGATCTGGGAGCCGAGGCCGAGCACGAAGCGGCCACCGGACGCCACCTGGAGATCATGGCCGAGGTTGGCCAGGTGCATCGGGCTACGCGGGAAAGCGACCGCTATGCCCGTCCCGAGCGTGAGATGACTGGTCATCCCCGCGGCGACACCCAGTGGGAGGAACGGGTCATGCGCGGTCTCCCCCAGGAAGAGCCCGTCGTAGCCCGCCCCTTCGAAGTCCGCCGCCATGGCACCGATACGTTCGAGGGTGGCGTCGTAGACGAACCCGTCGATCTTCATGGCGCGACCCGCGTCACCTGCGTCGCCCGCCCTGGAGAGGTGGCGCCGCCGGAAGGAACTTCAGACCCGGCCAGCGTCGGGACGGCAGGAGGTCGGCTCATCGCTGCCGCGCCGGGTGACCGGATATCCGATCGGGCCCCGACGGCTTCATCTGGACGAGCGTGAGGCGCACGACCCCCGCGACGATGACCCCATCCTGATTCCTTCCGGTGTGCTCGAAGGTCACGATGCCCTCTCCCGGTCGGGTCTTTGAAAGCCGCTTTTCGCGCACGATCGTATCGCCGTAGAGCGTGTCACCGATGTACATCGGTTGAGGGAAGCGAACCTCTTGGAACCCCAGATTCGCCACAACCGTGCCGAGCGTCAGCTGGCTGACCGAGAGGCCGACGAGTGTCGAGAGCGTGAGCAGGCTGTTGATCAACCGCTGCCCGAAGGGTTGACGTGCGCTCCACGCTGCGTCCAGATGGAGCGGCTGCGTATTCATGGTCAGGGTGGTGAACATGACGTTGTCCGCCTCGGTGAGCGTGCGTCCCGGGTGATGCGCATAGCGGACGCCCGGGTCCAGCTCCTCGAACCACAGGCCCCGCTGCTCGACGATGCGGCGATTGTTGTCTGCCATCGGTACTCCTCCCTTAGAGATCGATACGCAACGGGACCTCCGTCGCGGCGATGACCTTGTCCATCAGAGAACCTCAATGCGGGCAAGGACTGCGTCGGCAGCGACGAGATCGCCTTCGGCGACCAGGACCTCGACCGTTCCGTCGTATGGGGCCACCAACACATGCTCCATTTTCATGGCCTCTAAGGCTACGAGCGGCTGCCCGACGTGCACCCGTTCACCGTGGACGACGTGAAGCTTTATGACAGTTCCGGGCATGGGGCTACGGATATCCTGATCGGCGGCGCCGGCCGCGATGGCACTGCGGGCAACGGCGAGCTCGCGCAACGTCCAGGTCTCACCGTCCACACAGATCCAGGCGGTCTCCTCCTCGATCGCGGCCCAGACCCGCCGGGTGGTCCCCTCGACGCTGACCAACGCCCCGTCAGGAAGCGGTCGTAGGGCAACGGGGATCGGTTCGCTTCTCCCGACGCGAAAGATGGCGCGATCGGGCGTGCCGGTGATCGTCACCGCCAGCGACTCGCCCGTCGCATCAGCGAAGGTGAAGGTCAGCGGCTGGGCCGGACCAACACGCCAGCCGCATGGGACATCCCACGGATCGACCATCGGTCCCTTCGGCCATATGCCCCTGAGGCGGAGAAGGGCATACGCGGCATAGGCCACCGTGGGAGGTTCTCGTGCGACGAGACCTTCACTCAGCCGTTCCACCAATCCGGTGTCCAGACGACCGGCGACGACGTCGGGATCGCCGACAAGGGTGCGAAGGAAGGAGATGTTGGTGCCCACTCCGAGCACTACCGTCTCGGACAACGCGTGCCCCAGCCGCGACAGCGCGGTTGCCCGGTCCGTGCCCCAGGCGATTACCTTGCTGAGCAACGGGTCGTAGCCGGTTCCGACCTCACTCTCATCGGCCAGTCCGCTGTCGACCCGGATCCCCTCGCCCCTGGGCTCACGGACCATCAGGACCCGTCCCCCGGTGGGCAAGAAGCCGTTTCCGGGATCCTCCGCATAGACGCGTGCCTCAATAGCGTGGCCCACGCCGCGCGTCTCAGACTGCCCGAACCCGAGCGGCTCGCCGGCCGCCACTCTCAGCTGATGCTCCACGAGGTCGAGACCGGTGACCATTTCCGTGACCGGGTGCTCGACCTGCAATCGCGTGTTCATCTCCATGAAGAAGAACCTGTCCGGCCGATCGCAGCCGACGATGAACTCCACGGTCCCCGCCCCCGAGTAATTCACGCTGGCACCAGCGGCGATGGCCGCTGACCCGAGGCGCTCCCGCGTGGCGGCACTGACAAAGGGCGAGGGAGTCTCTTCGACGATCTTTTGCTGTCGCCGCTGCAGGCTGCACTCTCGTTCACCCAGGTGCACGGTCGTTCCATGCGTATCGGCGAATATCTGAACTTCGATGTGGCGGGCCGGCGTGAGAAACCGCTCCAAGAACAGCGTCTCGTCGCCGAAGGCCGCCGACGCCTCCCGCCTTGCCCCGGCCAAAGCGTCCGCCAGCTGATCGGAGCGCTCCACGAGCCGCATCCCTTTACCCCCTCCGCCACCTGAGGGCTTTATCAGCAGCGGGAACCCGATCTCTTCCGCCGCGGCCTCCAGTTCCCGGTCCGACATGCCGCGCTCGCCCCGTCCCGGAACGGTTGGAACGCCGGCCGCGGCCACCGTCTCCCTGGCCCGGATTTTGTCGCCGATCAGCTCGATCGCCTCCGGAGAAGGGCCGACGAACACGACGCCGGATGCGGCGCACGCACGCGCAAACTCGGCATTCTCCGAGAGGAACCCGTACCCGGGATGCAGCGCCTCGGCTCCGGTGGAGCGCGCCGCCTCGAGAATCCGCTCCATATGCAGATAGCTGTCTCGGGGAGCCGGCGGGCCCAGCCGGACAGCGACATCGGCCTCCGTCACATGCCGAGAGAATGTGTCAGCGTCGCTATATACCGCGACGGAGCGGATCCCTAGGCGTCGCAAGGTGGCGATGATCCGCACGGCAATCTCGCCCCGGTTGGCCACCAGCACCGTGCTGAACATGGCGCTCACATCCGGAACACGCCATAAGAGACGGGTTGGAGTGGGGCATTGGCGCATACCGATAGCGCCAATCCGAGCAGCGTTCGGGTGTCGAGAGGGTCAATGAGGCCGTCATCCCACAGGCGAGCCGTCGCGTAGTACGAATTCCCCTTCTCTCCGATTCTGACTCGGATGGGAGCTCGGAACTCCTCTTCTTCCTCGACGCTCCACGTCCGACCCTGTCCGTCCATTTGGCTCCGGCGCACGGTGGCCAGCACTGCAGCGGCCTCGTCCCCGCCCATGGCGGAAATGCGGCTCCCCGGCCATGTCCACAGAAAGCGTGGCGAAAAGGCGCGGCCGCACATGGAGTAATTGCCGGCACCGAAGGAGCCGCCGATGATCACGGTCAGCTTGGGGACCCGCGCGCACGACACCGCATGGACCATCTTGGCGCCGTGTTTGGCAATGCCGCCGGCCTCGTACTGGCGACCAACCATGAATCCGGTGATGTTCTGCAAGAAGACGAGTGGCACCTTGCGTTGATCGCACAGCAAAATGAAGTGTGCGCCCTTGAGGGCCGATTCGGAGAACAGCACTCCGTTGTTCGCCACGATGCCCACCGGGTGTCCATTGATCCGCGCGAAACCGGTGACCAGAGTCGACCCGTATTCGGCCTTGAACTCACGAAAGCGGCTTCCGTCCACGATCCGGGCTATGACCTCATGCACGTCATAGGCGGACCGGAGGTCCGCCGGCACCACGCCGTAGAGGTCCGTCGGATCGACCGCAGGCTCCTCGCTCGGCGCTATCTCCCACGGCTGGGCCGACCGGGGGGCCAGGCTGGCGACGATCGACCTGACGATCGAGAGCGCGTGGGTGTCGTCATCGGCCAGATGGTCGGTCACCCCCGAGACGTGCGCATGCATCAGACCGCCACCGAGCTCCTCGTCGGTCACGACCTCGCCCGTGGCGGCCTTGACGATCGGCGGCCCCCCGAGAAAGATCGTCCCCTGGTTCCGGACGATTACCACCTCATCGGCCATTGCGGGTACATAGGCGCCACCGGCGGTGCACGACCCCAGGACCGCCGCAATCTGCGGGATCCCCTGGGCACTCATGGTCGATTGATTGAAGAAGATCCGCCCGAAATTCTCCCGATCCGGGAAGATCTCGTCCTGCAGCGGGAGGAAGGCGCCACCGGAGTCGACCAGATACACACAGGGAAGCCGGTTCTGCATAGCCACTTCCTGGGCGCGCAGGTGTTTCTTGACCGTGATCGGGAAGTACGTACCACCCTTGACCGTGGCGTCGTTGACCACGACGACGCACTCCCGGCCACTCACCCTCCCCACTCCGGTGATGATGCCGGCTGCGGGCGCCTCATCCTCGTACATCCCGTAAGCCGCGAGCGGCGACAGCTCCATGAAGGGACTGCCCGGATCGAGGAGGGTGTCGATCCGGGCCCGGGGCAACAATTTGCCTCGGGCTACATGCCGGGCCCGGGCCGCTTCCGGCCCGCGTGAACATGATTCGAGGCGGGCGTGGAGCTCGTTCACCGCGGCGCGCTGGAGCGCTTCATTTCGCCGGAACGCCTCGCTGCGGCGATCAACCACGGTGCGCAACTGCTCCACCCGATTCTGCCTCTCCAAATTCAGTTAATAGCTCCTAACTGACATACGCTAACATGTGCGCTTCGCGGTCGCCCACCGAGCGAAAACGAGCGAGCGACGTCCCATGAACGAGCCAACACAGCGCAGTCGCCGCAAGGCCGAGCGACGTCAGCAACTCCTTGCCGCCGCCGCGCGCCTCTTCGCCGACCGTGGGTTCCGCGCCGTATCGATCGAGGACCTGGGAGCAACGGTCGGCATCAGCGGCCCCGCCGTCTACCGCCACTTTCCTGGCAAGGAAGCCATACTGGCCGAGCTACTGGAAGGAGTGAGCCGGCGGATGCTCGCGGGCGGGCGGGCTGAGATACGACCTGACCTCCCGGCTCCCGTGGTCCTCAGACGGCTGATTGCCTTCCATACCGACTTCGCGCTGGAGGACGCTGACCTGATCCGCCTCTACGACAGGGATTTCGACAGCCTTCTTCCGGCAGAGGCGAGGACAGTGCGACAGCTGCAGCGTGCCTATGTCGAACTGTGGGTGGAGGTGCTGCGGCGGGCCGATCCGCGCCCTTCCGTCCACGTCGCCCGCATCAAGGCCCACGCCATCTTCGGGCTCCTCAATTCGACGCCGCACCTCGCACCAAACGCTCCGGCCGACGTCACGCGCCACATCCTCGAGAATATGGCGATCTCTGCCCTTCTCGGTCCGGCCGATCTGATTTCCTCAAGCTGAGTTCCCCGCTCGAGCGCATCGGTTCAGTGCTCTCAGTACGTGAAGTGGTCAGCGACTACCGCGACGCTGGTCCCATCTGGCGTCGTCACAAGCACGTCATCGGTCCTGGCGGCATTCGGAGGCGAGGTCACGGTGAGGGTGGAGTCATTGACCACGTGGAGGTTGGTGCCGGCCACACCCGCGAAGGTCACCTTCGTGGCACCGGTGAAATCACTACCAGTCACGGTGACGCTGGTGCCACCCGATGGTGAACCAGATGAGGGTGAGACAGAGGTTACCGACAGCCCGTTAAAGCTGAAGTTGGGCGAGGCCCACGTGGCGGCGAACGCCGCCAGACTGTGGGGATCGGCACCTCCTGTCATAGTGTCATAGCTGGAGTCGAAGTAGCTCTCGTAGGCGACGTTGTGCGCCGGATTTTCCAACCAGTCGATCATGCTCTTGATGTACAAAGGATCGTCGCCAAGCCCGTTCTTCGCTGTGGTGGCCAAACCCCATTCGGTCATGGCGAGCGGCTTTCCCATGGCGGCAGCGAAGTTCTGTGCTGCGGTCAGCGCGGGAAGGGTCGTCAGACTCCAAGAATTGGCCGGGGTGTGGGGAGTGAGCCAGGTCTGGTCATAGCTGTCCAACCCGATGTAGTCGACAAAGGCGTTGCCCGGGTAGGCAGCCTCAACCGTGGAACCTTTCGCCGTAAACGATCTCGCGCTCGGGTTCCATACGAACTTGAAGTTCTCTCCGGGAACCGAGCGCATGGCACTGACGATCTGGTCGAAGTAAAGGGCGAAGTTGGCGTCGGCGGCGGGTGTCATCGCCGACCAGGCATACCAGTTCCCAGTGAACTCCCAGCCCAGTCGAAGGTCGGCGTTGGACTCTCCATCGACAACCAATGTCTGGGCCAGGGTTACGAAGTACCCGTTGTACGCACCGGTGGCACCAGTGGCCAAGGAGCCGACGGGAGTGCCGCTCGAACTACTCGGGATGATCGGTACTGCGAGCGACAGCCTGTAGCCGGATCCGGTCCACCCACGCGTGAACATCCACGAAAGGCTGCCCCCCGATCCATCCATTCCAGCCCAGCCTTTGTTCATCGGGAGATAATCTGTCGCCATCGTCGACTGCGTCCCCGTCGCGGCATCCCACTTGGGTATGGCCGCAGGACTGCCGGGCGCGACGAAGGCGCCGCTCTGGAACGTGGACGATGCCGTCGTCGCCTTGGTGGCGGAATGGGCAGTCCGCATTGCCGCGCCGGCAGACACTTGCCCGGAGCCGAGAAGACTGACAACTGCGCTCGCGCAGCCTACGAAGAGGACACGCCTCCAACTCAGTGAGAACTTCCGTACCTTGCCCATAACGTCTCTTTCATTTCTGAGAAGGAGGCCGCTTGGGAGATAGCGCGATGCTGGGCTATTCGGCGGCCCGGCTAACTCAGAGAGTCCCGTGGCTTTGCGTCCCCCTCTCGCGAGAGGTTTGCCTTTTCGTCTGTCCTACAGATGACAGTGGTATGCGTAAGCCCGAAGCGATAGGGGCGAACATTCCGCAAATGATAGGTAAGCAACCAAATTGCAACTCATAGGCGACGTGACATAGCGAGGTCGTTGCATTCGACTACGGGTGGACGGCTCGACCCGCATTCCGATCACATGGCCGAAGCGGGGCGTTTCCGAGCTGGTTTCATGCAATCGCCGCCGCGTCCCTTCAATGTCGCGCTGCTGCGAGTCGTTCCCACTCCCACGCAGCAACGAACTCGCAACGACCGAGCCACGCGGGATACGTCGGACAACGGAGCACGGGATCTCCTCGCCGTCGGCAATGAGACTGGGCACGTCGCGGGTTGGACGCTCTGTCCGCCTACCTGTCGACTCTCGTCGGAATACACTGAGACTGTGCCGCGGAGCATGACGAAGGTATCAGAGTGCTAAAGGCTCATTGATCTCGTGTTGTCCGAAACTCCCTCTCACCGACGCGCCACGATCGTCGGCATCGGCCAGACCGAGTTCGAAAAGAAAATCGAACGCAGCGAGCTGGCCTTGGCATGCGACGCCATCATGGACGCGTGCGAGGACTGCGGTATTCCGGTGACGCAGATCGATGGGATCACACGCTACGACGTGGAACAGAACACCGAATGGGACATTATTTACACTCTTGGGATCCCGCACCTCAACTTCTTTGCCGGCACGCCATCGGGGGGAGGAGGCGTGGCAGGAACGATCATTCTGGCCGCTCTGGCGGTCGAGACGGGCCAAGCCAACACCGTTGTCGTGTACCGAGCCCGTAAGCGAGGACGCCTCTCGGGCTATGGCTCGGGCGCCAACGAAGGAGGACGACCTTGGGCCAAGGCGGGAACCCTGCTCAAGGGGAGTCAGCAGTACCATCTGCCTTTTGGCCTGGCCAGTCCGGCTCAGGAGATGGCGCTCATTGCCCGACGGCACATGCACGTCTACGGCACTCGTGCTGAGCAATTCGGGATGCAGGCCGTGGTGCAGCGAGCACACGCCGCGTCCAATCCTTCCGCCATCATGCGCAACGCCATAACCCTCGAAGAGTGGAGCAGTTCGCGCATGATCGCTGATCCGCTGCGGCTCTTCGACTGTTCTCTCGAGAATGACGGTGCCGTTGCCCTGGTCGTCACCACGGCCGAGCGTGCGAGGGGACTCCGCCAGAAACCCGTGCATGTGCTCGCCGGCGCCCAGGGCGAGCACCCGATCCACACGCAGTTACCGGTGTACTTCACCGAGACCGGTGATTTCGGAGGTCGCGAGACGGGTGGGTGGTCCATCGGGCGGCGGCTCTTCGAGTCGGCGGGCATTGGTCCGGGCGACGTCGACGTGGCGATGATCTTCGATCACTTCACCATGGCCATACCGCTGACCCTCGAACAATACGGGTTTTGCGGCGCAGGCGAAGGTGGCGCCTTCATCGAGTCGGGGGCGACCCGGTGGCCCGACGGTCAGCTTCCTGTGAATACCCACGGCGGATCAAACGGGGAGGCCTTCATCCACGGCTTCAATCACCTGCCCGAAGCTGTACGTCAGCTACGCGGCACTGCTGTCAACCAGGTCGATGGATGTGAGGTGGCCTTCGTCAACGGCTCCATCACCGATTGCGCGGGAGCGGTGCTCCTCAGTCGGTAGAGAGAACGTCATTTCGGTCCGCAAAGAGAGGTGGGACATGCGAGAAGATTTTCCCAGACCGCCGGCAAGCGGCGACGGAGCAGATTTGGGATTTTGCCCGTCGGGGTGAGCTCCGTGTGCAACGCTGCGCCGCATGCGGCTTGCACCGCTACTTTCCACGCCCCCGCTGCTCGAAGTGCCAGTCGGCGCTGTTTGACTGGGCCCTGTGCGCCGGTACCGGATCTGTGTACTCGTTCACCATCTGCTACCCGCCGGTCCTGCCGGCCTTCGCGGCCAAGGTTCCCTACAACGTGGTCGTGGTCGAACTGGATGAGGGCCCTTTCATCGTCAGCAACCTGGTTGACTGCGAAAACGGGGAGATCACGGTCGGGATGCCGGTCGAGGTGTGTTTCGTCGAGATCGACGAGGCACTCGCCGTGCCGCAGTTTCGCCCGCTCGCACGCCTCGCGTGACTGCGGGCACGATTCGCGATGACGACACCGCCCGGCGTCAGTCGAGGGCTCCTTCGTTTCTCAATGCGTCAAGCCTGGCCTCAGTCAGACCCAGGACCTCCGAAAGGACATCTCCGGTGTGCTGCCCGAGGAGTGGACTGGGACGGTCGTATCCAGAGGGCACATCGCCCATCCGAAAGCCATTGCGCTCGTACGTCGACAGACCCATACAGGGATGCTCGAGTTCGATGAAGTGTCCGCGATGCAACAAGGAAGGATCCCCCCTCGCGTCGATGAGGTCCGCCACAGGTACGGCCTCCACTCCACGGGCCTGCAGCGTTCTGGCGACCTCTTCCGCCGTCCGTTCGCGCGTGTAGGACGCAATGCCTTCCTCGATTTCCTCGACATCCTCGAGACGACCGTCCACGCCATTCCACTCTTCTGCCGCCATCCCGAGTGCGTCTGCCAACTTCTTCCACATTTCGTCATCGGTGCACGCGATCGCAACCCAACGATCCTTCCCTCGGCTGGGAAAGACACCATGCGGCACGAATCGTTCTGGCCGATTGCCCATGCGTTGTCCGGTGCGGCCGTTCACGTCGTAATCGAGCAGCCACGGCGCCAGGGTATAGATGGCGCACTCCACCTGGCTGAGGTCGAGGTGCACACCTTTACCGGTCCTCCATCGGTAGAGCAGCCCCGCGGCCAGCGCCGTCGCCGCAAAGCGGGGAGACAGTGAGTCAGTGATGGTCCCAAATGGACCGACCGGCTCACGGTCGGGCCAACCAGTGAGAAAGTTGTAACCGGCGAGAGCCGAACCCTGGCCGCCGAAACCTGGATAATCGCGATGTGGCCCCGTTTGTCCCATGATGCACGAGCTCACCATGACGAGGTCGGATTTCTCAGCGACCAGGTCGTCGTAACTGAGACCGAGTCCGCGCAGGGCACGGGGTGCAAAATTCTCTGCGACGGCATCGGCCCATGCGACGAGCCGCTTGAACAGTTGCACCCCATCCTCGTTCTTCAAGTTGATGGTCACGCTCATTTTCTGGGGGTTGAGCGAATCGAACAAGTCCGAGCCGTCGAGCCCGCACGGGCTACCGGATTGCAGCCCGTATGCCCGGAGAAAATCCGGGCGGGAACTGGACTCGATACGGATCACCGTCGCTCCATGCTCGACGAAGTACCGGGTGGCGATCGGACCTGCAGCGCCACTGCCCAACTCGAGGATGCGCGTGCCAGCCCACGCGCCATCGTCGAGGGATATCGGCCGCCCGGGGTGCACAAGATCGACGGCTTGTTCCAGCCGGGCCTGCGCCCAACCGAAAGGCGATCGCCGGCGGGGAGGCACAGGCCAGCATGAGGCGTTCTCTTCCCCGCTCCCTGGGGACGCATCGTCCAGCGATGGAAGTGGAGCGATCGATTCGAGCGCCCTGAGCGGCGCACGAGCTCCGGGCTCCGCAAGGGACCCATCCCGGCTCGACGTCTTCACGAAGCGCAATGGGAACTTACGTATCTGGCCCAGTTCACCGAAAAAGTCTCGAGCAGCAAGCTGGGCACTCTCGACGAGTTGTTCTGGAGAGCTCACCGGTGCGAGCATGAGGTTCGTCGCGCACGCGATCTCGTACAGCTCCGTCATGCTGCGCCGCGCGAAATAGGCCGCGATGGGCTCGGAGATCGCTGCGACTTCTTCGGGAGGCGTTTTCGCGTGGTCGAACTCAGCCCAGTCGCGATCAGTGAGTGCTACGGTGCCGAGGCCGTCTTCGGCAACGAGCCGGGTTATGGTCTCCAAGTTTGCGAGGCGGGCCCTTCCGCCGCGCAGACCGAACGAGACATAGCCGTCCCGGCACTGCCAGATCTCCCGTGTCCCACCAATGTTGGCACCGGCTCGCTGGCCACCGTGCCCGCTGCGGCTTGCCCTTCCCGCGCCGCCCAGGGAGGCAACCATGACGGCCTCTTGGAGCGAGACATCGACGAGCTGCGGACGGCACGAAGCCAAGGCGGTCAGCATCGCCCGTACAGAACAGGTTGCCCGTCGAGGCCATGATGCCGAGGTCGCTCGCTCGCCAGTCCGAACGCGGGCCATCGAGGCCGAAGGGCGTGACTGCCACCCAGGCGGCGTCCGGTGCCATGGACCGATCGACATCGAACGTCCCAGGACAGCCAGGTGTGTTGATAACGACATCGGACTCGTGCAGGAGCCGACGCAACAACGGATCTTCCGGCCCGCGAATGGTCAGGCTTATTTTGCCGGCCGACCACGCGACGAACCGGAGCGAATTCCCGTCCGGACCGAGTGGCTGCGCCTCTCGCAAGAGATCCGTTCCCGCTACCTCGGGCCTGATGACGCACGCGCCCAGGTCGGCCAAGATGCGCCCTGTCATGGCTGCCGGTTCTGCGGCCAAGTCGACGATCCGAAGACCCTCGAGCAACTCGTTACGTTCGCCAGCCACGGTCACTTTGCCCCAATCGAGCTTCGATTCGCACAGACCGACGTGACGAGGAGTGAGCCGATGCACGCCGAATCCACAGTGTCCTCTGCAGCTCCCGTTCTAGCATCTCTACTCGTAACTGGGCAGGACTTCTCTTTCTCCCAGATACGTCGCGAGGGCTTCAGCCGAGAGGGCAGGGCTGTAGTAGTGCCCCTGGGCCACCTGGCAACCCAGTCGGCGTAGCGTTTCGAGCTGCGTCGGCGTCTCAACCCCTTCCGCCACGATGTCGAGACCGAGAGCCTCGGTAATCGAGATGATCGAACGCACCAAGGCCACGGCCTGCTCGTCTTCATCGAGCGAGGCGACAAATGTTTGGTCAATTTTCACGATGTCGATGGGAAACGAGCGCAAATAGGCGAGGGAGGAGTAGCCCGTTCCGAAATCGTCGATGGCAAGACGAACGCCCAGTTGCTTCAGTTCGTCCAGTTGCCGATGAATCAACGACGAGTTGACCATGAGCGTTCTTTCGGTAATTTCCAAGACCAAGGCTGCAGCTGGCAGCCCCGAGGCCGCTAACGCGCTTCTGGCGTACTCACAGAGATGCCCGTCGAGCATCTGACGGGGTGAGACATTCACGGAGATCGTCAGTTGATGCCCGAGATCGGCCGGCTGCAAGGCACTCCCCTGCCGACACGCTTCTTCGAGCACCCACTGTCCCAACCGGAGGATCAGTCCGGTGTCTTCGGCGATATGTATGAACTCGGCGGGGAGCAGAAGCCCGCGCGTGGGATGATGCCAACGAACCAGGGCCTCCATGCCGACGACGGTGCCGGTCACCATGTGAACGGTAGGTTGCCAGTGAAGCTCGAACTCCTCTCTTTCGATTCCGTCGTAGAGCTCGATTCCCAAACGCGCCCGGTTCGCAATCTGTTCCTGCAACTTGAACTCGAAGAAAGCGAGGCGATTCTTGCCTTTTGACTTCGCCTCGTACATTGCGACGTCTGCATTACGGATGACGTCGGCCGCGGACATCCCCGCTGTCAGTTGTACGATCCCTTCGCTGGCTGTCACGATGACCCTGCCGGAAGGAAGGTCGAACGGCTCCGCCGCTGCGGCCACGAGGCGGTGACCGAGTGAATGTGCAATCGCCGCGTTGGCGCCGTTGATCAGCACGGCGAATTCGTCGCCTCCGAGGCGGGCGGCCACATCAATGGAACGGATTTCCCCCCGGATGCGCTCGGCGAAGGCGATGAGGATCTCGTCGCCGACGGGGTGGCCGAAGGTGTCGTTGATGCTCTTGAACCCGTCGATGTCCAACAGGAAGAGGAAGCAGCCGCCGTCGATTCCATTGAGGATCGCTTGATGGACCTCACGGAACAATCCGATCCGGCTCAACAACCCGGTGAGACCGTCGCTACGAACCTGCACCGCAAGGAGCTCGGTCTGGTTGCGACTCCGGGCGCTTCTGTCTGCCAGCACCTCTCCCACGAGGAGCCAGATCAGCGCGGCGATGGGCAGGCGCACCTCAATCGCCGGGGTCACGTGGAGTTCGCAATAGAGATAGATGGGAACGGCGATCGGCACGGCAAGGAACGGGATGAGGCGTGACTGCGTCAGCCCGATGTAAAGGAACGAAACGGTCAGAAACCCGGCATAACTGGCGGCAATGGATCGATCAAGGTGCGCCATGGAGATCAACGTCGCCGCCAGGATCCCCGGGAAGATCAGGAGCAACGAGGCGGGCAGTCGGGACCAGGGGAGAAAGACGAGAGCCAACGCGAGCAAGGTGGCGCCGCTCTCGATCGCCAGCGTCCCGGCGATGGGCCCGGTGGATCGCTGCAGCCAAAAGGTGCAGATCACGGCGATGGACAGGGAACCGACGAGGCCCACGCCCAGGAGAGCGTCGCGGGGTGCCGCCCTTCGCCCATGGGGACGCGCCGGTGGAGCCACCCGCGCCGTAGCCACGACTGATCCATCGCCGCCAGGGCTGGGTTTCCACGCGTCCCTTATCCGCCTATCGACCATTGCGGTCCACGGTAGGCGCTACGTGGAGACGGTACGAGAGGTTCTTCAGGTTCAATCCGTGTGTCCGTGGCCGTGAAACCGGATCGCCACCACGGTGCAACCTCTTTCCCGAACGTGGAGAGCTCTAGGAGGCCACGTCTGGCAATCGTGCCAGTCGCTTGTGGACACGGTCGCCTCGCATCGGCGCGCACCACGCAGTGCCGTGGAACATCTTCTGGCGCAGTGACAAGGACATGTCCGACCAGTCGCGGAGCGGCTGAATGTGTATCCCCGTAGGTGGAGCATGCGGGCCGCACGGGCGCTGGGCGGGTCCGTTCTCACGTGAGGTACCGGTTGTGGACGACCGATCGATTCTGGCCGAAGTAGGGGATTTGTACCCTTGTGCGCCGAGTCATTCTGAGGAAATATTCGGGCTCTATGCTCCTCTCGGAAACTCCCACTTCCGTGCGATCACGAAGAGGGAGACGTAGCCGACCCGTGCACCGGACCTGGCAGCGAGTGGCGCTTGCGGTGTCGGCCGTAGGCATGGCTCTGGGCGTCTCCGCTCTCACGGGTGCGTCGAGCGCGGGGGGCTCGACCATTCCCTCACCGACGGCGGGTGGGTGGCAGCTCAACGGTTCGGCCACCCTCGTCACCACGACCAACCCACCCAACCTCCAACTCACGCCGGCCACCCCTGAAAAGGTGGGCTCGGCCTTTTGGCCCACCGCCGTGCCGAGTGCGGGGATCATCGCAGCCTTCGACATCTCGATCGGCTCGGGGAGCGGGGCCGACGGTGAGACCTTCACCCTGGCCGATGCCAGCGTGACCACGCCGAGCGCGCTCGGGGTGGTCGGCGGGGGCCTGGGCTACTCGGGCATCACCGGCATCGCGGTCTCCTTTGACACCTACAAGAACGCGGTAAACCCGTCGAACAACTTCGTCGGCATTGCCACGGGGCCGGGCTCGTCGTCGGACACCTTGCACTACGTCGCCACCAACACCGCCATACCTGCGTTGCGCAACACCGTCCATCACATCGTGGTCACCACGACCGCGTCGGGGATCACGGTGAGCATGGACGGCACCGTGGTGCTGACCTACGCCACCGCCCTGCCGCCATCGGTGCTCGTCGGCTTCACCGGGGCCACCGGGGGCTACGACGACATCCATGCCGTGCAGAACGTCGTGATCACCACCGGCTCGTCGGCCCCGGCCGCGCCCACGGTGACCTCGCTCAGTCCCAACGCCGGGCCCAGCACCGGCGGCACCGTCGTCACGATCAACGGCACCAACTTGAGCGGGGC